>NZ_MUNE01000204.1 GCF_002154605.1 Streptomyces milbemycinicus
TTCGACGACTCGCCGACCGCCTCCAGCGGCTGGGCGACGGTGGACAGGGAGGGCGAGAGGATCCCGGCGGTCGGCGAGTCGTCGAAGCCGACCACGGCGACGTCCCGGCCCGGGGCGGCGCCCCGCTCCCGCAGCGCGTGGTAGCAGCCGAGCGCCAGCATGTCGCTGGCCGCGACCACGGCCGTGGCACCCGCGTCCAGTAAGGGCTTCACGGCGATACGGGCCGCCTCGACGTCGCCCGCGCTCTCCGCGCGCCGCCCGCGCGTCGGCAGCTCGTGCCGGCGCATGGCCCGCTGCCAGCCCTCGGCCCGGTCGTCACCGACGCCGGAGCCGCGCGGCCAGCCCAGGAAGGCGATTTTGCGGTGCCCGAGGGCGACCAGGTGCTCCACGGCGGCGTCCGTGCCCGAGGCGCCGTCGACGTCGACCCAGTCGCCGATCTGCCGCCCCGACCACATCCGGCCGAAGCCGACGAACGGCACGCCCCGCTTGGCCAGCCACGCCTGGCGCGGGTCCTGGCGGGCGGTGTTGCTGAGCACGAAGCCGTCGACGTCGTGCTGGGCGAGCAGTTCGTCGTACCCCTCCAGGCTCGGGCCGCCGGGCGGGCAGGAGAACAGCAGGATCCGGTAGCCGGCCTCGTCGGCCGCCTGGGAGAGGGCGTGCAGAAACCGGTCCATGACCGGGGCGGTGTTGCCGCCGGGGGCGGGCTGGATGCCGTAGCCGATCAGCTTGCTGGAGCGGGTGCGCAGCGTCTGCGCGGCGCGGCTCGGGCGGTAGCCCATCTCGTCGACCGCCTGGCGGACCCGCTCCAGGGTCTCGGGGCGCAGCAGCTCCGGCGAGTTGATCGCGTTGGACACGGTCTGCGTGGAGACACCGGCCCGGCGGGCGACCATCGCGAGGGTCACCGGACCGCCCTTCGACGAGGAACTGCTGGTGGAGCGGGGCATACGGGTCTCCGGCCTACGAGTTGCAAGCCCATCCTGAAGGGCTTGATTTGAGCGTTCCAAAGGCATTGTCAGCGCCCTGAAGAGGCCGTTAATGTCTTTTGAACGATCCAACGCTGAGAGGTTCTACTCTTTTGGACACCACTGTCAAGCCCCAGGACACCAACGACTCGGTCACGGCATCCACTTCGGTGGCCGCTGACCTGCAGCCGTTCCTGCACGACGCGGTCGTCACGCTGTACGCGCCGAGCTTTGTGATCTCGCGCGCGGACGGGCAGCTCGGCGGGGGTGCGGACGGCTTCTACCACGGCGACCGCAGGGCGCTGTCCCAGCTGGCCGTCACGGCCGGGCCCATCGCCCTGGCCCCGGTCGGCGGCGGGCTCAGGGGGGCCGACCGGGCGGACTTCCGGTCGATCCTGCGGGGGCTCGGCGAGGTGACGCCCGACCCGGCGGTCACCCTGCTCCGCCGCCGGACCGTCGCCTCCGGGCGGTTGGAGGAGAGCTTCGAGGTCACCAACGCGGGCACCCAGCGGGTCCGCTTCCGGCTGACGGTCACGGCGGCCACGGACCTCGCCCTGATGGAGCGGGTGAAGTCGGGCCACGTCCTGGAGCCGGTACGGGCCGAGAGTGACAGTCACGGTCTGGCGTGGTCCCGCGACGGGTTCTCCGTACGCCTGGTCAGCGAGCCGGCGCCGGACGCGCTGGAGGCGGCGGAGGCGGCGGAGGGCCGGCTGTCGTACGACATCGAACTGGCCCCCGGCACCTCGTGGACGGCGACGCTGCGCTGCACGGCGGCGTACGCGGACGGCGATCAGTTCCCGGCGCCCCCGGCGGACGCCGTACCGTGGCGCACCCCGGCCCTGCGCAGCGCGGACCGCCGCTTCGACCAGTGGCTGGACCAGTCGGTCGCCGACGCGGACCGGCTGCGCCTGATGGACCCTCGGTCCGACGAGAGGCGCGGGGGGCCCACGGGCGGTGTGGATCAGTTCCTGGCCGCCGGCGCCCCGTGGTTTCTGACCCTCTTCGGCCGCGACTCGCTGTGGGCCGCCCGTATGCTGCTGCCGCTCGGCACCGACCTCGCGGCCGGCACGCTGCGCACCCTCGCCCGCCGCCAGGGCACGGCCGTCGACCCGGCGACGGAGGAGCAGCCGGGCAAGATCCTGCACGAGGTGCGGCGCGCCACCCAGGACTTCACGGACACCTTCTCCCTCCCGCCGGTGTACTACGGCACGGTGGACGCGACCCCTCTGTGGATCACCCTGCTCCACGACGCCTGGCGCTGGGGCCTGGCCCCGGCCGAGGTGGAACAGCTGCTGCCGCACGCCGAGTCGGCGCTCGGCTGGCTGCGCGACCAGGCGGACGCGGGCGGCGACGGCTTCCTCAAGTACGTCGACCGGACCGGCCGGGGCCTGGCCAACCAGGGCTGGAAGGACTCCGGCGACGCCATCCGCCACCGCGACGGCCGGCTCGCCGAGCCGCCGATCGCGCTGTGCGAGGTGCAGGCGTACGCATACGAGGCCGCGCGGGGCGGGGCGGCGCTGCTGCGCGCGTTCGGGCGGCCGGGCGCGGACGCCTGGGAGGAGTGGGCGGACGGGCTCGCCGACCGGTTCCGTAAGCGCTTCTGGGTGGAGGACGCCCGGGGCGCGTACCCGGCGGTCGCGCTGGACCGCGACGGCCGGCCGGTGGACTCGGTCACCTCGGGCTTCGGCCACCTCCTCGGCACCGGCCTGCTCAACCAGGAGGAGAGCGCGGCGCTGGCCGCCCGGCTGGCCGGCCCCGACCTCGACTCGGGCCACGGCCTGCGCACGCTGAGCAGCGACTCGGTGGGCTTCAACCCGTACGGCTACCACATCGGTTCGATCTGGCCGCACGACACCGCGATCGCCGTACACGGCCTGGTCAGGGCCGGTTTCCCGGATGCGGCGGCGCCGCTGGCCGCGGGCCTGCTGACGGCCTCGGCGGCCTTCGACGCCCGGCTGCCGGAGCTCTTCGCCGGCCACGGCGCCGACGCGGGCCCGCGCCCCGCCCCCTACCCGGCGTCCTGCCGCCCCCAGGCGTGGGCGGCCGCCGCCTCGGTCCAGGTCCTCGCCTCGGCCCTCGGCCTGGACGCGGACGTCCCGGGCGGCACGGTCACGGTGGCCCCCACCTTCGCCCGGGCGTACGGCCCGCTGACGGTGACCGGGCTCCAGGTCGGCGGCGGGCAGTTGGACGTCGCGCTGGCGGCGGACGGGGCGGTGCGCGTGACGGCGCCCGAGGGACTGACGGTGGTCACGGCCTGACGGTGGTCACGGCCTGACGACTGACGCGACGGCCCGGGGCTCCAGGACCGGGGCCGCCGATGCACACCGCGTGGTGTGCATCGGATCGGGCAGGATGCGCACATGGAGAAGCCGAGCTGCCCGCGGGACGCCGCGCAGGCTGACGCCGAGAACGCCGCCGGCGCCGCCGACACGGGGGACACGGCATACACCGCGGACTGCCATGCGCGTATCGCGTTCGAAGTGCTCGCGAACCGCTGGGACAGCGTCGTGGTCTACACGCTCGGCGCATGCGGCCCGATGCGGCCCCGGGCGCTGGTCGCCCGGATCGGCGGGATCAGCCCCAAGGTCCTCAACGACGCGCTGCGGCGCCTGGAGTACAACGGCCTGATCGAGCGCCGTACGTACGCGGAGGCGCCGCCGCGCGTCGATTACGCGCTGACCGAGGCCGGAACCGCCCTGCTCGTCCCCATGCGGGAGATGGGCGCCTGGGCGAAGCGTCACGCGGACGACGTGCTGGCCGCACAGGACCGGTTCGAGGCGCAGGGGCGCGCCCCTCGCCGTGCGGCGGGCGCCTGACGCCCGGGCCCCGTCCGGACCGTAACTCGGGTGCCCGGGCCGGGCGTCGCCGGTACCGTACCGGGGCATGACAAAACGACTGTCGTCGGAGGATGCCTACGCGCTCCTCTACGAGCTGTGCGTCGACCTCGGTTTCTGCCTGCCACCGCACGACATACGCCGGCTGCGCGAAGCGCCGCCCGCCGACGTGGACAAGTTCACCGACGCCGTCTTCAAGGCGGAAGGGCTGGACCCGGGCGGCGAAAACGGGTGGCTACGGGCTCGGGTGCGAGAGGTCGTCGAACGGCATATGCGCGGCAAGTGACGCTGATTCTTGACGAGTTTTCCGTGGCGAGCCCTCTAAGCTCCCGGGGAGGACCGAGCGCCGACACAACAAAACACACGGGGGCCGATGTGGACGGAAGGATTCCACAGCCACACGACGTCAAGGACTCCGCGGAGTTCGTGGCGGTGATGCGCCAGCTGCGCCAGTGGGCGGATCTGAGCTATCGCGAATTGGAACGCCGGGCCGGGGCGGCGGGGGACGTGCTGCCGCGTGCCACCCTCGCGGGGGCGCTGAACAGGCAGGAGCTGCCCCGCGAGGAGTTGGTGGCGGCCTTCGTCCGGGCCAGCGGCGGTGACGAGGCCACGGTCGAGGCATGGGTGGGGGTCCGCAAACGCCTGGCCGTCGAGGTCGAGCAGGAGCCCTCCGACGCCGAGGGGCCGTCAGCCACGGACATCACCGTGCCGTCACCCACGGTGGAGGCGGAGTCGGTGGCCGAGCCGGTGGCCGCCCACGATCCCGGGCCGGTGGCCGAGGGCCCCGAACTCGTACCCCAAGATCCCGAACCGCTGGCCGAGGATCCCGAGCCCGTGGCCGAGAACCCGGACCCCGTACCGGACCTGGAAAGTTCCCCCCGCACACCGCAGCCAAAGGGGTCAAAGAAGCCGAAGGGGCTGAAGGCGGCCGGGCGCCGCCTCCGGCGACCGGGCGTGGTCATCGCCGCCACGGTCGCGATCGTGCTCCTGACCGCCGCGGCCACGGCGATTCTGCGCCCCGGTGACCGCCCCGACGAGCCGCGCGAGAGCAGCCATACGGAAGCGCCGGCGGCCGCGACCCCCTCGGACACACCGAGCCGTCCCTCGGGCGGTGCCACTTCCAGCGCCGCCGATGCCAAACCCATCGAGGACGAACCGTCGGCCACCGAACCGCGGGAGACCTCGTCGACGACCGCGCCCCCGAAGACGACGGCCCCCAAGGAGCCGAAGCCCACGCGGAGTTCACCTACACCGACGTGGAGCCCGTACGACCCGCCGTCGCTCCCCGACGACCCGCCGCCCTCGACAGAGACAGTGGATCCGTCCGACTTGCCGGAGGAGACCTGCTGGGACGTCACCAACGACTGCACCTGACGCGGCTCAGTCCCTCAGCCGCACCTCGACCCGGCCGTCCCTCAGGACCTCGAGCACCAGGTCGAAGTAGCTGTACGGATCCCCCTGCGAGTTGAGGACCCGCCGCAGGCTCCGCCGCGCGACCTGCGCGTCGCGCCAGACCAGCGTGAACGGCGTGGTGACCCCGAAGCGTCTCGGATGAGCTCAGGTTTTCCTGGGTGAACCTGGGTGGCAGGTCTGCCCCGAAAAGCGGCCGGTGGTGCGGTGCAGGGGTTGGACTCCTGCAGGGGCCGCGTCCGGTCGCCGCTGGATGCGGCGGCGGTGCTCATCGTCTGCGGTGCCTGCCGCCTGTGGCGCCCCTGGCTGGGGCGATTCGGTGGCTGGGGCAGCCGCCCCGCCGGACGCTTGCCGCCCGGCGTGGACCCGGGCGGGGCGGGGACCCCGCGTCGCTGCCTGGGCACGGGGCGGATTCTCTGTGGCCCGCCTCCCTGCGGCGGGCCGTTCTCCCCGTACTACGAGGACCCGGGGGCCAGGACACGGCCGAACTCCCGATCATCGGATCGGAGGAACGCCCAGGAGCACCAGGCACATCAGCGCACCGCGCGTGACCCTCCGCCGAGGCAGTCGTGCAGCGCAGCGGCGTTTCCGCCGAAGCGGCGCAGCCGGAACGGACAGGTCGCACCCTCGCTCCCGCACGCGGTCGAACCAGAGCCGCAGCAGCAGGCCCGCCGCGAGGTACGGATCGTCGGGCGGGTCCGGGTAGCCGTCGGCGCCCTCGATGAAGACGTCGGTCAGGGAGGGGTCGGCGGGGTGGGGGCGATGGCCGATGACCCGTACGTCCTCCAACTGCCACGCGTCGAGCCGTTCCGAATCCTCCGGGCACCGTTCGTCGCCGACGGGCCGCAGCCACAGGTCGCCCAGCGGCCGGGGCTCGTACGGCGCCTTTCCGCTCTCGTACAGCGCTTCGCGCAGCGGGCCCGCGGGGGCGCAGGCCAGGAGCTGGTAGGAGCGGACGGGCGGGTCGACGAACAGGCCCGAGACATCGGCGCAGACGCCCCAGACGCTGTTGTCGTCCGAGTCGGCCAGGGCGAACGCGGGGGTGTCGGCCCGGCCGGCCTCCTCCGACCAGCGGTGCACACGCGCGCCGCGCAGCGCCTCGCTCAGTGCCCCGCTCCGTCTGCTCCGTCCGCTCCGTCCGCGAGTTCGTCGGCGTAGCGCGCCAGCGAGCGGTTGTACATGGGCAGATGGCGGGACAGGGCCGACAGGGCGAGGCCCACCGCCTCCCGCTCCCGCCCGGCGTCGACGAGCGCCAGCGCGAGGAACGCGGCGACGGCGTCGTCGAGTTCGTCGGATTCCGCTTCCCGTTCCGCGGTGAGCAGCGCGACGCCCTCTTCCGGCCGTCCGAGGTTGCGCACCGTGCTGGCCAGCTGGATCACCGCCTGGCGGCGCCGCGGGCCGGTGAGTCCGGCGGCCAGGGCCTCGCGGTAGCGCGGGGCGGCCTCCTCCTCGCGGTCGGTGGCGTCGTAGGCCGAGGCCAGCTCGAAGGACGCGATGGGGTCGCCGGCGGGGAGTTCGGCCGCCAGTGCCGTCATGGCCGCCAGAAAGTCGGCGGGGCCGTGGTCGTCGAAGGCGGTCCACAGGTCCGCGACCCGCCGTTCCCAATCTGATGCCGCAGTGTTCACCGGCGCAGCATCTCAGCCCGGGGCCATCCGTGTCAGCCGCCGAAGACCGCCGTCACCGGGGCGTGGTCGCTCCACCGCTGGTCATAGCTCGCCGCCCGCTCCACCTGCGCCTTCACGGCCCGCTCGGCCAGCCCCTGCGTGCCGACGAGCAGGTCGATGCGCCACCCCGCGTCGTTGTCGAAGGCCCTCCCGCGGTACGACCACCACGAGTACGGCCCCTCGGCGTCCGGGTGCAGCTTGCGCACCACGTCCACGTACGCCGCCTCGTCGTACACCCGGCTCAGCCATGCGCGCTCCTCGGGGAGGAACCCGGACTTCTTCCGGTTGGCCTTCCAGTTCTTGATGTCGGCCTCCCGGTGCGCGATGTTCCAGTCGCCGCACACCAGCACCTCGCGCCCGCCGGCCGCGGCGCGCTCCCGCAGCTCCTTCAGATACGGCAGGAACTCGCCCATGAAGCGCTCCTTCTCCTCCTGCCGTTCCGTGCCGACCTCCCCCGACGGCAGATACAGGCTGGCGACCGTGACCCCGGGCAGATCCACTTCCAGATAGCGGCCGCTGCCGTCGAACTCCGCGGACCCGAAGCCGACCCGTACGCCCTCCGGCTCGCGCCGCGTGTAGACGGCGACCCCGGCCCGGCCCTTGGTGTCCGCCGGGGCGTGCACGGTGTGCCAGCCGTCGGGCTCGCGGACCGGCGCGGTCAGCTCACCGGGCTCGGCGCGCACCTCCTGCAGGCACACCACGTCGGCGGCGGTGCCCCCGAGCCATGGCAGGAAGCCCTTCTTGGCGGCGGCGCGCAGCCCGTTTACATTCACGGTGGTCACGGTGAGCATTCCGGCACGATACGCCAGAAAAAAATCGAACGCCCCGCAGATTCGCATGGATGTACGATCTCTCGCATGAATATTCAGTCCGTCCCCTACGGCCACCCCGACGCCGTCAAGCTCAACGACGAGGTGCAGGCCGAATACGTCGAGCGCTACGGCGACCCCGACCTGACCGTCATGGACCCGACGCACTTCGAACCGCCCCGGGGGCTGTACCTCCTCGCGTACGACGCACAGGGCCGCCCGGTGGCCAGCGGCGGCTGGCGCAGCCAGGAGCGCAGCGAGGAGGGCCACGCGGACGGCGACGCCGAGATCAAGCGGATGTTCGTGGTCCGGGAGGTGCGGGGGCAGGGGCTGGCCCGCCGGATCCTGGCCGCGCTGGAGGACAGCGCCCGGGCGGCGGGGCGGCAGCGGATGGTGCTGGAGACGGGGACCGAGCAGCCGGAGGCCATAGCGCTCTACACCTCGTGCGGCTATGTGCCGATCACCAAGTTCGGGCTGTACCGCTTCGAGGACTCCAGCCGCTGCTACGGCAAGCCGCTGGCGCAGGCCGCAGCGGGCTCGTCGGCAGAAGACGCGACAGGCGCCTAGGAGCGTTCGGCCTTCGCCGACTCGATCTCCCTGCGCACCCGGGCGGCCGGATACCGGGCGACCGGGTAACCGTACGGCGCCAGGGCCCGGTCGGCCGCGTCAGGAGACGGCTCGCGCACATCGGCGACCAGCACGGTGGTGCCCGGCGGGACCTCGGCGGCCAGCATCTCCAGGGCGGCACTCACGCCCGCCGCCTCGCCCGCACCCGCGCCCTCACCCCTGCCTCGGCCCGCGCCCATACCCTCGCGGGTGTCCCGCGCCGCGCCGACGAATCCGCCCTCCCCGAAGCCGATCATGATGCCGAGCGGCCCGCCCAGGAGGCCCACGAGCCCGCCCATCAGGTCGTCCATGGTGAAGCAGCGGGCGCCGGTGCGGTCCACGCAGTCCGGCAGATCGAGCGTCCCGTCCACGGCCCGCGCGATCACCGCGCCCTCGCACAGCACCAGCGTGCCTTCGTCATCCGCGCGGAGCAGTGCGTCGAGCGCCCGAGGGGCCGCTTCCGGCCCCGGAAGATCCATAAACAAGATGTTCTCGGCCATACCCCCACTCTTGCCGCAGACCGGCCCCCACGCACCTCGTGACCACCGCATAAGCAGGGCACACGCGGTACGCGGGGGGGGGCGCCGCACGCGGGGAGCGCCGCCGATCAGCCGTTGGCCGCGAACTTCCGGCTGATCGCGTCGAACACGCCCTTGGCCTCACTGCCCAGATGCGGCCCGGCGAGCCAGGTGTGCGCGTTGGAGCTGATGGAGGTGTTGGACACCAGCGCCGTCTTGCCACCGCGGTTCACCAGCCACCCGCCGCCGGACGAGCCGCCGGTCATCGTGCAGCCGATCCGGTACATCGTCGGCGCGGTCGGCGAGAACGACAGCCGGTTGGCCCGGTCAAGGCAGCTGAACATCAGCGCCCCGTCGTACGGCGGCGCGGCCGGGTAGCCGTACGCGCCGATCGAGCTGACCTGGTTCGCCGACGGCGCGTCGAACCACACCGGGACCGCGGCCCCGACCGTCTCCTGCAGCGACTTGCCGCCGCCGTTCTCCGGCTTCACATGGAGCACCGCGAAGTCGTACGACGAGGCGACGTTGCCGGTGTGGGCGCCCCCGTCGATCCACTGCGAGGAGGTCTGCGACCAGTCCGCCCACCACACGCCGTACGGGGTGACTTCCTGGCTCGCGGCGGTCCCGGTCCGGTTGGCGGGCAGCCCGTTGTCGTTGTACGACGGCACGAAGACGATGTTCCGCATCCAGCCGCCCTGCTTGCCGGAGTGCACGCAGTGGCCCGCCGTCCACACAAGGTTCGACTTGCCGGGGTGGGCCGGGTCCTCGACGACCGTGCCCGAGCAGACCATCGGCCCGTCGGGGCTGTCGAAGAAGACCCTGCCGACCGGCGCCATGTTCTCGTGGTACGGCCGCGAGACCTGCTTGGCCTGGATCGCGGACGGCTCGGGGTCGGTGGCCGCCTGGCCCTGACCGGCGCTCTTGGCGGAGACGGTGTTCGGCGAGTCCTTGGCCTTGGCCATCCGGGACGGCTGCCAGAAGTCCTTGATGACGGGGTTGGCGAAATCGGAAGCCTTGCGGGCCCAGTCGTCCCAGTTCTTCCAGCCGCCGTCCTTCCACTTCTTCAGGTCGTCCAGACTGGTCGGCACCCCGTCCGGAATCTTCAGGCCTTCCTTCTCCTTGGCCTTGTCCCCGGTGGTGGCCGAAGCGCTCGGCTCGGACCCGGCGTTGTCGTCGCTCGGCCCGCAGGCCGTGGCGGTGACCGCGAGCAGCGCGGCCATGGCCGCGGCGGCCGCGGTGGAGCGGCGTATGGATGGCATGGAGCCTCGTCCCCCTGTGTGCTGCTGTGCTGCGCTTGTTGCTTGCGCGTGAAGCCGTCTTCCAACTGCCCCTTCCGGGACAAGCCCCCACTATGCCCGCGCCTCAGGCCACAGCCGTCACCTGGTCCACAGCCCGCACACAACACAGACCGGGTCGGCACGATTCCATGACATCGCTTCGATGCGCATTGACGGAGTGAGTACTCACTCCGTACGGTGGGCGGCATGGCAGAACCACCGGCCCGGCGGCGTGCACCGGGCATGAGCACCGAGCAGCGCCGGGCGATGATCGTCGCGGCCGCACTCCCGCTGGTCGCCGAGTACGGCGCCGCGGTGACCACGGCGCAGATCGCCCGCGCCGCCGGTATCGGCGAGGCCACGATCTTCCGCGCCTTCAAGGACAAGGAGGAGGTGCTGGCCGCGTGCACGGCCGAGGCGATGAACCCCAGCCATGTACTGCGTGAGCTGGCCTCCATCTCCCTGGACCAGCCGCTCGCCGACCGGCTCACCGAGGCGGCCGAGGCGATGCGGGCCCATCTGACGCGCATGGGCGCGGTCGCCGGGGCCCTCCATGCCTCGGGCCACCGCCGCGAACGCACCCCCGCCGCCCGACCAACCGGCGGCCGGCCAACCGGCGCCCGACCAATCGGCGGCCGGACCTCCGACAACGCGCACGACGGCCCCGACCGACCGGCGGACAGCCGGGAGACGTCGATGCGGGCGACCCGCGACGCCCTGACCGAACTCGTCGAGCCCGACCGGCAGGCCCTGCGCCTGCCCCCCGAAAGAGTCGCCTCGGTCTTCCTCGGCATGCTCTTCACCCAGCTGCACTTCGGCGCCGAGGGCGCCGACGTCGATCCGGTGGAGTTCGTCGACGTCCTCCTGCACGGCACCCTCAACCAACCCGGGAGCGGCACATGACCGTCACGCTGAACCACACCATCGTCCCCGCCGCCGACCACCGCGAGGCGGCCCGCTTCTTCGCCTCCGTCATGGGCCTGGAGGAACTGCCCCCAGCGGGCCGCAACGGCCACTTCGCCCCCGTGCGGGTGAACGACACGCTCACCCTGGACTTCATGACCGTGACCGACCCCGAAGGGCACCATCTGGCCTTCGACGTGGACCCGGCCACCTTCGACGCGATCCTGTCCCGGATCCGCACGGCAGGCATCCCGTACGGCAACGACCCCACCCGGCCCGACAACAGCCGGACCGACCACCCCCTTTGCCCCCGGGGCCTGTTCTTCCAGGACGAGACGGGAAATCTGTACGAGGTGATGTCCCCGGCGTGACAGGCCGACAGGCTGACAGGCGCGAGGCCGGCCATGCGGCGGCGTCTCAGGCCACGAGCTCATCCAGATACAGCGCCGCGAGGCGCGGCAGACGGCGGCTCATCTCCTCGTCGTCGTCGAAGTCGAAGTCCTCGCCCATGTCCGCCTCGGAACCGCCGCCCCCACTCTCACCCCGGACGGACCGGTGACGCTTCCACTCCTCGTAAAAGTCCTCCCCGTCCTCCGCGACCCGTTCGAACGCTGTGCTCGCCACGTAGTTGACCTCCTCGTAGAACAAGGCCTCATCACGGCCAGCGGCCCCGGCCTCTATCACGGCCGGGTGCCCCGCGAGGCTGTCAGGGTCGGCGGCCGCGCGCTCGTACCACTCACGGCCCAGCGCGATCAGCCCGGCGCGGAAGTCGATGAAGCTGTCGTCGGAGCAGCCGCCGCCGATGAGATAGGCGGCGGCCCAGACGTCCCACCGATAGACGGCGTCGTGTATCTCGTCGAACCGCGTCTGGAATTCGAGGATGTCTTCCTTCGAGAGCGCGGCGAGCAGGTCGACCAGCACCTCGTCGAAAGGCTTGTCGCCAGGCTTTCCGTCCGGGCCGCCCGCCCGGACGGATTCGATGACGGTCCAGAAACGATCCGTGTCCATGTGGTCGACTGTGCCACGGGGGTCTGACAACGCAGGGAGGACGCACGGTGAAGGTCGGCTCGGCACGTGCCGCCGCGGCCCGGTGGGTGGACCGGTACGCCCGCCCCGAAGCCGGCTTCCGCGGGGCGTACTTCAGCGGCTCGACGGTCGGCCTGCCCGACGACGCCGAGTTGCCGCCGACCTCCGATGTCGACGTCGTGGTCGTCACCGCCGAGGACGATCCCCCCGCCAAACCGGGCAAACTCCGCCACCACGGCGCCCTGCTGGAGATCAGCTATCTGCCCTGGGCACTGCTCGCGCCGCCCGACGCCGTGCTCGCCTCGTACCACTTGGCCGGCAGCTTCCGCACCGACACCGTCATCGACGACCCCACCGGCCGGCTGCGCGCCCTGCACGTCCACGTCTCGCGCGACTTCGACGCCACGCCCTGGGTGCGCCGCAGATGCGAGGACGCCCGCCGCCGGATCGAGCGCGGGCTCGCGGCGATCGACACGTCGGCGCCGTTCCACGAACAGGTGACGTCCTGGCTGTTCCCCACCGGCGTGACCACCCATGTGCTGCTCGTCGCCGCCCTGCGCAACCCCACCGTACGGCTGCGCTATCTGGCCGCCCGCGAAGTCCTCGCCGACCACGGCCGTCTCGACCTCTACCCCGAACTCCTCGACCTCCTCGGCTGCGCCCGTCTGCCCGCCGAGCGCGTCCGGTGCCATCTGCGGGAGCTGGCCACGACGTTCGACACCACCGCCGCCGTCGCGAGGACGCCGTTCTTCTTCAGCAGCGACATCACCCCGGCCGCGCGGCCCATCGCGATCGACGGCAGCCAGGCCCTCATCGACCGCGGCCGCCACCACGAGGCGGTCTTCTGGATCATCGCGACCTTCGCCCGCTGCCACACCATCCTGGCCGCCGACGCCCCCGAGACCCACCAGGCGCTCACCCCGCCCTTCCGCGCCGCCCTCGCCGACCTCGGCATCGCCGCGACGTCCGACCTCCTCCACCGCGCCGAGGAGGTCACCCGCTTCCTCCCCCGCCTCTGGCAGACCGCCGAGGCCATCACCCGCGCAGCGGCGCGCTGATCGCCCAATCCGTATCGAGCCGGTCGGCCAGGGCCCCGGCGAGGGACGGCGCGTACCGCTCGGCCCACCGCCCGGCGAGCCCCAGAAACCCGCGCAGCTTGCCCTGTACGTCCTCCAACAGCCCGTCCAACTCGGCGACGGCCACCTCTACGGGCCGCCCCACAAGCTTCTGCGCCGCCGCATCACGCCCATCCGGCCAGATCCGTACGACCGTCCCCAGGTGCTCGATCCGCGGCGACGGATCATGCCCCAGCCACAGCTCCGCCCCCTCTGCCAAGTCCAGCCACTCGCGCCAGGTCTCGAGGCCGCAGCAGCATCCGGAGCGCACGAGGGCACCGCTGACCGTGTCCCGGACGCACAGCCCGCCCGGGGCGATGGTGCACTCGTCCTCGACCGTCCGCCGCAGGAGCGCGCCGGCGTCGGCCCGGAGGGGGTCGCCGGGGTCGAGGTCGGGGTTGTTGTAGCCGACCCAGACCGCCATCGCCGTACCGACTTCCAGCGGTGAGAGCCCGCCGGACAGCAGCAGTACGCGGTCGGCCGTCGGAGGGGCGATGGGCCACAGGGCGAAGCCCTGGGCCTCGTATGTCTCCAGGGCGGCATCCATGACGATCACAGCGGCGTCAGTCGGTTCAGTCGGAGTTGCACCACAGCAGCACGCCCGGCCCGTCCGGCGTCGTGACGGGGATCCACGCCTCGTCGGCCTCGGCGAGCCGGCCCTCGTCGAGCCGCAGCGGACGCGGCTCCTCGTTCGTACCGTCGCAGGCCCAGAAGGTCACGCCCGCGACGATCTCCCGCAGCTTGGCCAACTCGTCGGCCGTCCACTGGTGATTCCAGGTCCCGGCCCCTCGGAAATGCCCCTCGAACATCTCGCACAGCCCGTCGAGCTCATCGGGCGCGTACACCGGCACCAAATACCCCTCGACCCACCCCTGCCGGCAGGCCGTTCCCCCGTACTGCTGCTGGTAGGACACCCCGGTGGCCGCCTCGACCACCACATGGATCCATTCCTCCGACGCCCCGTCGGGGTCGAGGAAGACAAAACGCTGACCGGCCATGCCCGCAGTCTGTGGCCCCGCGCCCAACTCCTCAACAGGATTTCGGCGGGGCGCTGTCAGTGGTCGGGTGCAGCATGGGCGACATGGCACGTACCGACTCGACCGCCGTCTCCCCACCCGCGTGGGGCGTCCAGCACACCCTGTGTCTGCCCACCGAGGACGCGGCGCGGCAGGCCGCCGCGGAGCTGGCCGCGGGCGGGCATCGGCTGGTCGCGATACGGGCCCATGACCACTTCCGGTCCGATCCGTCGAGCTTCTGGTACGGCAAGCCGTCGCTCGACCCCGAACTGGCCGGCTGGTGGCAGGTGTTCTCGCTCGCGGTCCACTCCGGCCACGACCGCCGGGCGCTGGAGCCGTTCCTCCGGCATGAGCACATACGGATCGCCGGGGTCGCCCGGTCGCGCGGCGGGTTCCATCAGGGCTGCGCCGAGGGGCACGCGGCCACCCTGCAGCAGGTCTTCACCCGGGACGGCCTGGTGCACGAGCGTGCCACGGCCGAGGTCGCCCCGCCC
>NZ_MUNE01000205.1 GCF_002154605.1 Streptomyces milbemycinicus
GGCTCAGGGGGCCTCGGATGCCTCGGCGACCTTGGCCACCGGGCCGGGCTCCTCGGCCCGCTTCGTGGCGCGCACCGGCCGCAGCCGCGAGGTGGCCGAGGAGCGGCCGCGATGCGACAGGGCACGGGCGGCGAAGTCACCGGCGAACTGGATGATGGAGATCACCACCGCCAGGATCGCCACGGTGATCCACATCAGCTCGGTCTCAAAGCGCTGGTAGCCGTACCGGATGGCGAGGTCGCCCAGGCCGCCGGCGCCGACCGTGCCGGCCATCGCCGAGTAGCCGATGAGCGCGACGATCGTGGTGGTGGCGCTGGAGATCAGCGAGGGCAGCGCCTCGGGCAGCAGGACCTTGCGTACGACGGTCCAGGTGGAGCCGCCCATCGACTGCACCGCCTCGACGAGCCCGCCGTCCACCTCGCGCACCGAGGTCTCCACCAGCCGGGCGAAGAAGGGGATCGCGCCGATCGCCAGCGGCACGATCGCGGCCTCGGGGCCGATCGAGGTGCCCACGATCCAGCGGGTGAAGGAGATCAGCGCGACCATGAGGATGATGAACGGCATGGAGCGGCCGATGTTCACGATCTGGCCGACGACCTTGTTCACCACGACGTTCTGCAGCACCCCGCCGCGGTCGGTGAGCACCAGCAGCACCCCGAGGGGCAGTCCGCCGACGACCGCGATCAGGGCCGACCAGCCGACCATGTAGAGCGTGTCCCAACATGCCTGCTCCAGCAGGGGCTGCATCTCGGACCAGGTCACTTGGCACCTTCCTTGGTCAGCTTGGCCGGCTTGCCGTCATTCGCCGCGCGGAGCGCCGCCTCGGCGCCGCTGGCCACCTCGATCTGCAGCCCCTGCTCGCGCAGGAACCCGATCGGCACGACGTTCTCCTCGAACGGGCCGGGCAGTTCGATCCGCATCCGGCCGACCTGCCGGCCGCCGACGGTGTCCATGGCGGCGCCGAGGATCGAGATGTCGATGTTGTACGTACGCGCCAGCTGGGAAATGACCGGCTTGGTCGCGGCCTCACCGTGAAACGTGACGTCCACCACGGTCCGGTCGGTGCCCGGCAGCTCCCCGCCGACCGGGAAGAGCTCCCGCGCCAGTTCGGAGCCGGGCGTGGCGAGCAGTTCGGCGACCGCGCCGGACTCCACGATCCGCCCGTCGCGCATCAGCGCCGCCGAATCGCAGATGGACTTGACGACGTCCATCTCGTGAGTGATCAGCAGCACGGTCAGCCCGAGTTGCCGGTTCAGATCGCGCAGCAGCTGGAGGATCGAGCGGGTGGTCTCCGGGTCGAGGGCGGAGGTCGCCTCGTCCGACAGCAGCACCTTGGGGTCGCCGGCCAGCGCCCGGGCGATGCCGACGCGCTGCTTCTGGCCACCGGACAGCTGCGCCGGGAACGCCTTCGCCTTGTCGGCCAGGCCGACCAGGTCCAGCAGTTCCTGGGCCTTGCGGGTGCGCTGCTTGCCGGATACGCCGAGGATCTCCAGCGGCAGCTCGACGTTGTCCCGGACGGTGCGCGAGGAGAGCAGGTTGAAGTGCTGGAAGACCATCCCGATCCCGGTGCGGGCCTTGCGCAGCGCCGAACCGGCCCGCGTCCCACGCCCGGCGAGCGCGGTGAGGTCCTGGCCGGCCACGGTGACCGTGCCGGAGGTGGGGCGCTCCAGGAGGTTCACACAGCGGATGAGGGTGGACTTGCCGGCGCCGCTCTGTCCGACGACGCCGTACACCTCGCCCTCCCGGACATGGAGGTCGACGCCGTCGAGGGCGGTGACCTCGCGGCCTCGTGAGCGGTAGACCTTGGTCAGGTCTGTCGTGGTGATCACAGGGGTTTCCGTCACTGTTGAGTGCACGGCGGATGGTGCCGCCGGGCACGGTTCGTTCATTGCGGAACGCGGCGTGGAGTGCCCTGGGCGCACGCGAGCGCGAGCGCGGGCGCGGCTTCGGGGTTCCGGTGACGCGGGGCGGCGCAGTCCGGCACGGATCGGTGCGGATCGGTGCGGACGAAGGCGCGTTCAGCAGGTCTCGCTTCGGGGCGCGAGGCTCAGGCAGGGGCCCTCAGCGGTCACACATTCGACACATACAGCGAGCACCGGGCGTCTGGATCGCCTCGGTCGCGGTGGCGCGGCTGCTCGTCGTGGTCATGGGCGTAAGTAAAGCAGACACATATACGGGCCGATCAAACTTGTCCGAATAGCGGACTTGTCGGATCAGTCTGTGGACGGTAGGCGGTCGGCTCACTCCCCCGCCGTGATCTCCAGCCCGCCCTCGGTGGCCTTTACGGACACGGCCGACAGGTCCTTGACGACGACATCGGCGACCAGCTGGTCCCGGTCGGCCGTTGTGGTCAACGCCACGGTCCGCATCCCGGCCGCCCGGCCCGCCGCGAGCCCGGCCGGGGCGTCCTCGAAAACCACACAACGGGCCGGGGCGAAGCCGAGCTTGTCCGCGGCCAGCAGGAAGGGCTCGGGGTCCGGCTTGCCGCGCGTGATGTCATCCGCACTGATCAGCAGCGCCGGGGAGATCCCGACCGCGGCGAGACGAGCCTCGGCCAGCTCGCGGTTGGCGGAGGTCACCACGGCCCAGCGGTCCACGGGAAGCCGCCCCAGCAGCTCGACCGTGCCGGGCAGCGCCACCACCCCGCCGCCCGCCACATCCGCCAGCTCCAGCTCGTCGATGCGGGCGCGGGCCTCGGGTACGCGGTGTGCGGGGAGCAGATCGCCGATGATGTCGGAGGCGGGGCGGCCGTGCAGCTCGACCCGCGCGAAGTCCTCCGCCGGGATTCCGTACTCCCGCGCCCAGCGGCTCCAGCAACGGTGGACCGACTCCAGGGACGAGATCAGGGTTCCGTCGTTGTCGAACAGCAGGGCGTCGGCGGAGATCTTCATATCGCGTCAGCGTACGGGGTCGCTTCGGGGGCGGAAACACAGTGCCCTCCCCGGCCGATTACCCTCGTCCCATGCTTGCCACCCCCTGTGTGCGCCGCCGCACCGCGCGGAGGTCCCGTTGATCGACGCGCTGACGGTCGCGCTCGGTGTGACCGCCCTCGCACTCGCCTCGTGGTGCGGCTTCGCCACCTACCGCGACCAGCCCACCAAGGACTGGCACTTCATCGGCATGGCCGTGGTGACCCTGCTGGGCCTCGTCCAGCTGGTCATAGGGATCGTCCAGCTGGCGCGCGGGCAGCGGCCCGACGAGAGTGTGGCGATCTTCGTGGCGTATCTGGTCGGCTCAGGTCTCGCCGTACCGATCGCGGCCTTCATGTCGCTGGCGGAGCGGACCCGGTGGGGGTCTGCGACGGTGGCCGCGGCCGCGGTGGTGCTGGCCGTACTCGAGGTGCGGCTGTACGACATCTGGGGAGGCACCGGTGCCTGAGTCAGCGCCCGAATCCAGCACGGCCGACGAAGCCGAGCAGCCTGGTCGGCCGGACAAGGCCCGCCCGGCCGGGCTCGGCCAGGGGCCGGGTCGGCTGCTGGTGCTGCTGTACGGGGTGTTCACCGTCGCGGCGGCGTCCCGCTCGATCTACCAGCTGGTCGCGCAGTACCACGAGGCCCCGCTCGCGTACATCCTCTCCGCGGTCTCGGCGGTCGTGTACGCGTTCATCACCGTCTCGCTCGTACGCGGCGGGGAGGGGGCGCGCAAGGCGGCGTTCGTCTGCTGCGCCGCCGAGCTGCTGGGCGTGCTGACCATCGGCACCTGGACGCTCGCGGACCCCTCCGCCTTCCCCGACCAGACGGTGTGGTCGGACTACGGGATGGGCTATCTCTTCATCCCGATCTTCCTGCCGGTCACCGGGCTCATCTGGCTGCGCAAGGCCCGCCAGGACTGATCCCGGCGGGCCCCGAGCGCTGCCACAAACTACGGACCTCAGGCGCTGGCCGCGTACGCCGAGGGCGTGGCCTCCTTCTCCAGGGTGACCAGGCTCAGCCGGCGGTTGACCTCTTCGGTGCCCACCTGCGCATAGCCGTAACGCCGGTACAGCCGCAGATTGCCCTCGCTGCGGTGGCCGGTGAACAGCCGGTACCGCTTGGCGTCCCGCTCCCCGGCCAGCCGCTCCTCGATCGCCGCGAGCAGCCGCCCGCCCAGACCGTGCCGCTGCATCCGGGGGTGCACGATGAGCTTGCCGATGGCGGCGGTGCCCTTGTCGTCGACCGTGCCGCGGACCGACCCGACGACCTCCGCGCCGAGCCGGGCCACGAGCACGCAGCCCTTGCCCAGTTCGGCACGGAGGTCGTCGAGGGACTGGGTCAGCGGCTCGATCGAGTAGTCCCCGTAGAGCTCGGCTTCCCGCTGGTAGCACAAGTACTGCAACTTGAGGATCTGCTCGGCGTCGTCCGCGGTCGCCGCAGAGATGGTCACGCTCATGCCCATGTGCGCATGCCTCCCCTTGTATCGGTCCGCCGGCCGCGCTGAGGGTAAGGACGCGACCGGGGTGCTGGCCTGACTGGAGCCGTCGTGAGGATGCACGTCCGCCTCCGAGGCGCCGATTGTCTAACGCTCCTTTCCCCAGAGTTCAGGAGCCGCAATCTCCGCCGTGAGCATTCTGCGCAGGCAACCCAGACATCGGGAACGTACCGGGCCCAGGCTGCCCTGTGACATTCCCAACTCCCCCGCGATCTCGCGGTACGTCGGGTCGGAGCGGGACAGCAGCGCGCCCAGTAATAGGGGACAGCGGCCGGGCAGCCGGCGCACCGCCGCGCGCAGCACACGGCCCGTCTCCGCCCGGAGCACGGCGTGCTCGGCGGGCTCGGTGTGCTCGGCGTGCTCGGCGGGCCGGGAGTCGGGGCCGCAGGGCGGGCCGTCGCCCGCCGGGTCGTACGGCACCTCCCGCCGGGCCCGGCGCCTGGCCCCGCGCACCTCGGCCCGGACCGCGCCGCGCAGCCACGCCGCGGGCTGGGGCGGCGGCCCGTCCGCGCGGGTGCGCTCCAGCAGCCGCAGCCACACCGCCTGTTCGAGCTCGGCGGGTTCGATGCCCACGCCGTAGGCCTCGGCCGCCGCCTCGGCGGCGAGCAGCGGGCGGAGTTTTTCCAGAAGATCCATACCCGGCGGGACGTGGGCGGGTCGGGACCGGTTGCCGGTGTGCCGGTCTCTCACCCGAGGGGGTGGCCGCACGGACGCGAGTTGACGCGCCGGAACGCGGGCCGACGGAGCGCGGCCCAGCTTGATGAAAACGCCGCGGCGCGCGGCGGTGTCCCCCTCTGTACGGGCAGGGCACCGCCGCGCACCGGGCGGGTGTTCACCGGCTCTTGCGGAAGTCCTCCGCCGCGAGCAGCGCGGTGTCCGGGTTGTCGGAGAAGATGCCGTCGATGCCCGTCTCGAAGTACTTCTTGAAGGCGCCGAAGGCGTCCCCGTACGCGTTGGGGTCGGTGCCGCGCCGGAAGTCGGCGGGCAGGAAGGTGTTCTCGTTGCGCATGGTGTAGGGGTGCAGCACGAGACCGGCCGCGTGCGCGTCCTTGACCACGCTCGTCGGGGTGCCCAGCTTGCCGTCGGCGGTGCGCGGGATGATCACGGACAGGTCGGGGCCGATGCCCTGGGCGTAACCCGCGATCCACTTCAGGCCCTCGGGCTTGACCAGGTCCGCGACGGTGCGCGGGTCGTTCGCCTCGATGAAGTCCCAGGGGCGGCTGTTGATGGTGGACAGCAGCACGACCGCTGGGGTGTCGACCAGCTTGCGCAGCCGCTGGATGCTGCTCGGCTCGAAGGACTGCAGGAACAGCGCCGCGTCCTTCTTGTGGCGGCCGTACCTGCGCAGCAGCTTGGCCAGCGGCTCCTCCAGGCCGAGCCCCAGCTTGCGGAAGTAGGTGGGGTGCTTGGTCTCGACGTACAGCCAGACCCGGCGGCCCCGCTTACGGCCCTCCCGCTCGGCCCACTGCAGCACCTCCTCGAAGGTGGGCACCTCCCAGCGGCCGTCGTAGAGCGTGTTGCGCTGGCGGTTGCCGGGGATGCGCTCCTTGGCGCGCAGGGTCTTCAGCTCGGCGAGCGTGAAGTCCTCGGTGAACCAGCCGGTCAGCGCGGTGCCGTCGACGGTCTTGGTGGTCTTGCGGTCGGCGAACTCCGGGTGCGCGGAGACGTCCGTGGTGGCCGTGATGTCGTTCTCGTGGCGGCAGACGAGATGGCCGTCCTTGGTGGGGACCAGGTCCTGCTCAATGATGTCGGCGCCCAAGTCGAGCGCGAGCTGGTACGAGCCCATCGTGTGCTCGGGCCGGTATCCGCTGGCCCCGCGGTGCCCGATCACGGTGGGCACCGGCAGGCCGTGGCCCTTCCCGGACGCCTCTCCGGACGCCTCCGCCGCCGTGGCCGTACCCGCCCCGCCCAGCGCCATCGCCCCCGCGCCGAGGGCCGCGGCCCCCAGGATGGCGCGACGTCCAGGCTTCTGCTCCCGCTCCATGACACTCCTCGCTGTGGAGTCCGTTACCTGTCAAAACCTGATCAAAAGACGGCCCGATCGTAGGGTGGAGCGGCTTTCCTACGGGAGACGTTGGGCAGAACGCGTGGGAAACGTGGGTCAACAGTGCGTATCAGGTGGGTGAACCCGGTGTGCGCGGGGGCTTGACCGGCGAGTATCGTCTCATCGGCGCAAGCGTGCGGTATCGGGTTGACTCACCCTGAGTAGCCAACCTGCCGTACGCGGGCGCCTCAGCTCATGACCCCGACCGGAGGGCCCGTTGTCCCGATTCGTGTTCCTGAAGGCAGTGCTCGGTCCGCTGATGCGCCTGATGTTCCGCCCGCAGGTCGAGGGGGCTGAGCGGATCCCGGGCTCCGGCCCGGTCATCCTGGCGGGGAACCATCTCACCTTCATCGACTCGATGATCCTGCCGCTGGTCTGCGACCGTCAGGTCGTCTTCATCGGCAAGGACGAGTACGTCACGGGCAAGGGCCTCAAGGGCCGGCTCATGGCCTGGTTCTTCACCGGCGTCGGCATGATCCCGGTGGACCGGGACGGCGGGCACGGCGGCGTGGCCGCGCTGATGACCGGCCGCCGGGTGCTGGAGGAGGGCAGGATGTTCGGCATCTACCCCGAGGGCACCCGCTCCCCCGACGGCCGCCTCTACCGCGGCCGCACCGGTATCGCCCGGCTCACCCTGATGACGGGCGCCCCCGTGGTGCCGTTCGCGATGATCGGCACGGACCGGCTCCAGCCGGGCGGCAAGGGGCTGCCCCGGCCGGGCCGGGTGACGGTCCGCTTCGGCGAGCCGCTGGAGTTCACGCGCTACGAGGGCATGGACCGCGACCGCTTTGTGCTGCGGGCGGTGACGGATGAGGTCATGAGCGAGGTCATGCGGCTGTCCGGTCAGGAGTACGTGGACATGTACGCCACGAAGGCGAAGGCCGCCTGACCTTCCTTTGTACGAGACGAGGCCGCCTGACGATCGCTCAGGCGGCCTCGTCGCTGTGTACGTCGCCGTGTGTGACGCGGATCTTCGACTGCCGGTGCGGCAGTTCCTCCCAGTCGTCCATGAACCGCGCGGCGAGCCCATGGTCCGCGGCGAGCCGCACCAGGTTGGCCGTGCGGTAGTAGAAGTCCTCGCGCAGCACATGGTGCTCGGAGCCCTCGGTGCGGTTGAAGGTGAAGTCGAAGTATCCGCCCGGGGCGAGCACCCGCCCGACATGCGCCAGACACTCGTCGATGACCTCCCGGGGCGAGTGGGAGAAGACGCTGTGCGCATGCACCACGGTGAAGTGCGCCTCGGGCAGCGCCGCCAGGCGCAGATCGCGCACCAGGCTCAGCAGGGGCAGCTTGGCCTGGAGGCCACGGCCCGCCACGACCTCCTGGGCCGCGAGGAGGATATCCGGCGATATGTCGATACCGTGGTAGTGGCCCGCGTCGAGGTAGTCGATAAAGCGCCACCCGGCGCGCAGATTGCCACATCCGATGTCCAGCAGCCGGTCGTCGGGCCGCAGACCGTGCCGCAGGAGATAGTCGTACTGCATCTCCCCCAGCGCGAGCCACCGCTCATGCGAGGCGCTGCCCACCGCCGCCTCGGGGTTCCGGGCGGTGTCGTCCCGCATCACCGCCCGGTAGTAGGCGATGTGATCGCGGGTGGAGACGCGCAGCCGCAGATCCCGGGCGAGCCGCCGCACATAGCGTGGCACCCGTTGGGGATGTCGTACGGCGTACCGGACCTTGTGCAGTGCGCTCGCGCGATTCTTGGTGCCGGGCTCCGCGGTGCTCGCGGCCGAGGCGGTGCGTATGGGCATTCGGGACCTCGCCTGACGGCAGGGGTTATGTCCTGGTCAGCCCCATCGTCTCCGCCCCCGTGCCCCCTCGCCAGCCACGTGTGGCGTACGGGCCCCGCCCGCGAAATCCGGTGGTCGCCCCGGTCGGCGCGGGGCTAGCGTACGGCTGATGATCACTCCCGTCCCCGGCTTTATCCCTCTGCGCGGGCGCCGCGTCGCCTGTCTGGACTTCGGCGGGCCGGGCGCCCCGGTGCTCGCCCTCCACGGCCACTTCGGCCGCGGCCGGCTGTACGCGCCGCTGGCCGCGGCCCTCGCCCCCGGCCACCGGGTGATCGCCCCCGATCTGCGGGGGCACGGGCTGACCGGGGGCGGCGGGCCGTTCTCCCTGGACGAGTACGCGGCCGACGCCGCCGCTCTGCTGCGCGCCCTGCGCCTGGGCCCGGTCCCGGTCGTCGCCCACTCCACGGGCGGGGTGATCGCGTACGCCCTCGCCGCCCGCCACCCGGAGCTGGTGAGCGCGCTCGTCATCGAGGACATCGGCGCCGTAACCGACCGCCCGGTGGCCGACCACCCCGTCCTCGACGTCTCCGGCTGGCCCACGGGCGCCGCGGACCGGGAGGCGCTGCGCCACGAGATCGAGTCGCGCGGGATCCCCGACGCCACGTACTTCCTGGACAGCGCGGAACCGGATCCCGGGGGCGGCGGCTGGCGGCTGCTGTTCTCGCCGCGCGAGCTGATGGAGTCGCAGCGGGCCATGTGCGGCGACTTCTGGGCTCACTGGCTCGGCTCCGACTGCCCCTCGCTGCTGCTCCGCGGCGAACACAGCCCCATGCTCCCGGCCGCCCACGCCCACGAGATGACGGCCCGTCGGGCGGGCACGGCGCTACGGGAGTTCGCGGGGTGCGGCCACTGGATCCACGACGACGCGCCGGAGGCGTACGCGGGGGCGGTGCGGGAGTTTCTGACGGGGCGGTAGGGGCTACGGCGGCTGCCGCGCTGCGGCGCGGCGCGAGCCCTGGCGGGGGCGGGGCTCGCCTTTCCCTCGCGGGGGAGCCGCAGGGGAAAGGCGAGGGAAGCTCCTCAGGCCCAGGGCAGTTGCGCGCGGTGGTGCCAGTAGTCCTCCGGGGGCTCCGCCAGAGCCCCCAGCGACTCCCGCTGGCCCTCGTCCAGCGTCAGCTGTGCCGCCGCCAGGTTGGAGGCCAGCTGGGCGGTGGTCGCCGCGCCCGAGAGGACGACGCTCACCCACGGCTGGTGCAGGACCGCCGCGAGGGCGACCGCATCGGGGCCTGCGCCCGTCTCCTGGGCGATACGGCGCAGCGCCTCCGGGAGTTGGTCCGGGGCCGCGAGGCGGCCGTTGGCGACGGCTTCCTTGATGATTACCGCCCGGCCCGCCTCGTGCGCCTCGGCCAGGGCCGCGCCTGCCGAGGGGTCGAGCAGGTTGTACGTGGACTGGACCGTACGGAACAGCGGTTCCCCGTCCACCGTGACCTCCAGCGCGGCGCGGATCGCGTCCGCCTGGGCGGGGCCGCTGGTCGACAGCCCGATCGTGACGCCCTCGGCCGCGAGCCGGGCCAGCCGGGCGTGCAGTTCGGGGTCTGTGAGGGCGGGGCTGCCGAGGGTGACGGAGTGCACCTGGTACAGGTCGAGCCGGTCGCCGAGCAGGGCGCGGCTCTCCGCGCTCTGGCGGTCGTACGTCGCGACGCCGTGGTCCTTGACCTCGTGTGTCTTGACGTCCGTGCGCCAGTCGGCGACATACGTGTAGCCCCACTTGCTGCCGACGACCACGTCCCGCACCTCGGGGCGCCGGTCCAGCCAGCCGGCCAGGAACTCCTCGGCCCGCCCGTACGAGCGCGCGGCGTCCAGATAGCGCACGCCGCGCGCGTACGCGGCGTCCAGCACCTCGTACGTGCGCTCACGCATCGCCTCGACGGTGCGCTCGGCCGGGAGGTCCCGCTCCCGGCCGAGGTTGATGTAGCCGGGACGGCCCACGGCGGCCAGGCCGAGGCCGATCCGGGCCGTGGGGGTGGTGACTTCCGCGAGGCGCGCGAACGCCATGGTCTGTCTGCCTCCTTGTATCGGGTAGACGGGTAGACGGGTAGCGGGTAGCCCCGGGGGTGGCCCGGTGACCCGCTGGCCGTCAGGCCGGTTGTGCCGGGCGTCAGCGCTTGGCGTCCGCCCACTCCCGCTGCGCCGCCAGGTCCGCCTTCACCTCGACGAGCTGCGCGGCCACCGCCGAGGGGGCCGTGCCGCCCCGCCCGTTGCGGGAGGCGAGGGCGCCCGGGACGTTGAGGACGGTCCGGACCTCCGGCGTCAGGTGCGGAGAGATCTTGGCGAACTGCTCGTCGGTGAGCTGGTCGAGCTCGATGCCGGTCCGCTCGCACTCCTTGACGCACTCCCCCGCCGTCTCGTGTGCCACGCGGAACGGGACGCCCTGCTTGACCAGCCATTCGGCGATGTCGGTGGCGAGCGAGAACCCGGCGGGGGCCAGCTCCTCCATGCGCTCGCGGTTGACGGTGAGGGTCGCCATCATGCCGGTGAAGGCGGGGAGCAGGACCTCCAGCTGGTCGCAGGAGTCGAAGACCGGCTCCTTGTCCTCCTGGAGGTCGCGGTTGTACGCGAGGGGCAGGGCCTTGAGGGTGGCGAGCAGGCCGGTGAGGTTGCCGATCAGGCGGCCGGACTTGCCGCGGGCGAGCTCGGCGATGTCCGGGTTCTTCTTCTGCGGCATGATCGACGAGCCGGTGGAGAAGGCGTCGTGGAGGGTGACGAAGGAGAACTCCTTCGTGTTCCAGATGATGATCTCCTCCGCGATCCGCGAGAGGTCGATGCCGATCATCGCGGTGATGAAGGCGAACTCGGCGACGAAGTCGCGGGAGGCCGTGCCGTCGATGGAGTTGGCGGAGGAGCCGCCCTCGAAGCCCAGGTCGGCGGCGACGGCCTGCGGGTCCAGGCCCAGCGAGGACCCGGCCAGGGCGCCCGCTCCGTACGGCGAGACGGCCGTGCGCGTGTCCCACTGCCGCAGCCGCTCCGCGTCCCGGGAGAGCGCCTGGGCATGGGCCAGGACGTGGTGGGCGAAGAGGACCGGCTGGGCGTGCTGGAGGTGGGTGCGGCCGGGCATGGCGACGTCCGGGTGGGCCTCGGCGAGGCCGACCAGCGCGCCCTGCAGATCGGCGATGAGGCCGCCGATGATCCGGGCGTGGTCGCGCAGATACATCCGGAAGAGCGTGGCGACCTGGTCGTTGCGGGAGCGCCCGGCCCGCAGCTTGCCGCCGAGGTCGGGGCCGAGCCGTTCCAGCAGGCCGCGTTCGAGCGCGGTGTGGACGTCCTCGTCGGCGATGGTGCCGGTGAACTCGCCGGAGGCGACGTCGGCCTCCAGCAGGTCGAGCCCGGCCAGCATCCGCTCCAGCTCGTCCTCGGTGAGCAGCCCCGCCGCGCGCAGGACGCGGGCGTGGGCGCGGGAGCCGGCGATGTCGTACGGCGCCAGGCGCCAGTCGAAGTGCACGGAGGCACTCAGCTTCTCCAGTGCCTCGGACGGCCCGTCGGCAAAGCGCCCGCCCCACAGGCGTACGTCACCGTTGTTGCCGTTGCTCACGCGTTGCTCCTTGAGGGGTGTGGATGTGCGGCCGCCTCCCCGCCGGGGGCGAGGAGGCGGCTATGACATGCAGGCTACTGGCTGCCCGCGGTCAGCTCTGCTCAGCTCAGCTCAGCTCAGCCCTGCTCAGCTCAGATCAGCTCTGCTCGAGATCCCGACCGGCCGCAATCTTGCTGGACAGGCCGAAGATCTCGATGAAGCCCTTGGACAGCGACTGGTCGAAGGTGTCGCCGGTGTCGTAGGTCGCCAGGTTGAAGTCGTACAGCGACTTGTCGGACCTGCGGCCGGTGACCACCGCGCGGCCGCCGTGCAGGGTCATCCGGATGTCACCGGAGACATGCTCGTTGGCCTCGGCGATGAAGCCGTCGAGGGCCCGCTTGAGCGGGGAGAACCACAGCCCGTCGTAGACGAGCTCGCTCCACCGCTGCTCGACCTGGCGCTTGTAGCGGGCCAGTTCGCGCTCGACGGTGACGTTCTCCAGCTCCTGGTGGGCGGTGATCAGCGCGATGGCGCCGGGGGCCTCGTAGACCTCCCGCGACTTGATGCCGACGAGCCGGTCCTCGACCATGTCGATCCGCCCGACGCCCTGGGCCCCGGCCCGCTCGTTGAGCTGCTGGATGGCCTGGAGGACGGTGACCGGCCGGCCGTCGATGGCGACCGGGACGCCCTTGTCGAAGGTGATGATCACCTCGTCGGCCTCGCGCGGGGTGGCCGGGTTCGAGGTGTACTCGTACACGTCCTCGATCGGCGCGTTCCAGATGTCCTCCAGGAAGCCGGTCTCCACGGCCCGCCCGAAGACGTTCTGGTCGATGGAGTACGGGGACTTCTTGGTGGTCGCGATCGGCAGCTGCTTCGCTTCGCAGAAGGCGATGGCCGCATCCCGGGTCATCGCGTAGTCGCGGACCGGGGCGATGCACTTCAGGCCGGGGGCCAGTGACGAGATTCCGGCCTCGAAGCGGACCTGGTCGTTGCCCTTGCCGGTGCAGCCGTGGGCGACGGTCGTCGCACCGTGCTTCTTCGCGGCGGCGACCAGGTGCTTCACGATCGTGGGCCGGGAGAGCGCCGAGACCAGCGGGTAGCGGTCCATGTACAACGCGTTGGCCTTGATCGCCGGGAGGCAGTACTCCTCGGCGAACTCGTCCTTGGCGTCCGCGACCTCCGCCTCGACCGCCCCACAGGCGAGCGCGCGCTTGCGGATGACGTCCAGGTCCTCGCCGCCCTGGCCGACATCCACGGCGACGGCGATGACCTCGGCGCCCGTCTCCTCGGCGATCCAGCCGATGGCGACGGAGGTGTCAAGGCCGCCTGAGTAGGCGAGTACGACGCGCTCGGTCACGGGGTTCTCCTTTGGATTCATGCACTAGCTAGCATAAGTATGCACTCCTCCGTATGCTTCGTCAAAGCGAGGCGCGGCAGGCTGTCGGCATGCGGCGCTACGGTGCGGCTATCAGGTGCTCGACAGGGGGAGGTAGCCGACATGAGCGCGCAAGACGACATCCTCTGGCAGACAGCCGAGCATGCTGGCCACCGGGTGGCATCACCGCTGGAGGCACTCTCCAGCGGGACGGTGGCCATCGGGGACTGGCTCAACCAGGATCCCCGGCGCTTCTTCGCGACCTGGATCAACGACCGCAACAAGCCGCTGCTCCGGGAGGCCGACGGGCAGCGTTAGAGGGGACGAGGGCGAGCCGACCTGAGGGGCATGGATTTGTGGTGAGTATGAGACGGCGACACGCCGAAGTGACGGCGTGTCGCCGTCTCATACTCACCACAAATCACCGGCATCAGGGCTCACTCCTTGACGCTCAGGTGTCGGTTTCCGCCCACACCGCCTTACCGGGCCCCAGTCGGTCGGTGACTCCCCAGCGTGCGGCGATGGCCGCGACCAGCAGGAGGCCACGGCCGGTTTCCGAGTCGGGCGGGGGTGCGACCGGCGCGGGATCGGTAGGCGGTCCGGCCTCGGAGAGGGTGTCGGCGACCTCGATGCGGATCGTGTGCGCGGTGCGGATGAGGCGGACCTCGAAGTCCCTGCCGGGTACGCGGCCGTGCGTGGCGGCATTGGCGGCCAGCTCCGCGACGATCGCGGCGACCGTGTCGGATTCCGCGCTCCAGCAGGGGAAGCCCCACTCGTCGAGCTGACGGAGGGCGAGAAGCCGGGCAAGCCTGGCGCCCTTGAGCGTGGAGCTGAACCGCTGGGTGAACACGGCGCCGGGGGTTTGGGTCTGTGCCTGAGCTGACATGCGGCTCAAGGTGGCGGTTCCGCGAGGGATGTGACCAGCTCGACCACTCGTACGCTGAGTCAGCGTACGGGCACCCAGAGTGGACAGTACGGGTAACAGGCCGTGACCATGGAGGCATTGGCCAGATAGTCAGGCTCAGAGCGGGTGCACCGGAGATGGCCGGAGATGGCGGGCAGCGCGGGAAACAACGAACCGGAGTCTTCGGACAGCCTCAAGGCATTCGGGGCCATCGTCAAGGTCTTCCGAGAACGGGCAGGGCTCACCCAGGAGGAACTGGCGCCGCTGCTTCAGTACTCGGTCCAGACACTCGCATCGATCGAGCAGGGACGCCGGTTTCCGCAAACGGAGTTCGTCGAAAGGGCGGAAGACGTACTGGACGCCCTCGGGGTGCTGCGGGCAGCGGCGCGGCACTTGGCCCGGCGGCCGGGGCTGGCGGCGTGGTTTCGGCAGTGGGCGGGGTTGGAGGAGCAGGCGGTCACCTTGTGCACGTACGAGTGCCGGGTCGTGCCTGGTCTCTTGCAGACGGAGGCATACGCGCGAGCCGTAACTCTGAGCGTGCCGCCACCACCGGACGAGGAGCAGGTCGAGCAGCGGGTCACCGCCCGCCTGGCACGGCAACAGCTCCTGCGCCGCAAGCCGCCGATCGCGTTCAGCTTCATCATCGAGGAGGCGCTGCTTGAGCGGCACACGGGCGGGGTCGAGGTCACCAAGGAACTCATCGACCATCTGCTGAACTGCACCGACTTGTGGAACGTCGAGCTACAGGTCATCCCCCTCCACCAGCCGCGTCATGCCGGCCTCGATGGGCCCATGCGACTACTGGAGACTACGGATCATCAGTGGCTCGCGTACAGCGAAGGCCAGCAGTTCGGCCAGCTCATTTCCGACCGGAAAGACGTCAGCATGCTGCTCCAGCGGTATGCCAAGATGCGCTCACAGGCTCTCACCCCCGAGGACTCCGTCAGCCTGATGAAGCGAATCCGAGGAGCGCTATGAGCACCACCGAGCTGGACTGGTTCAAGAGCAGTTACAGCGGCTCGCAGGGCGACGACTGTGTCGAAGTCGCCCTCTCATGGCGCAAGTCCAGCCACAGCAGCGGCGACGGGGACAGCTGCGTCGAAGTCGCCGCCTCATGGCGCAAGTCCAGCTACAGCGGCTCACAGGGCGACAGCTGCGTCGAAGTTGCTGCCTGCCCTGGCACCGTCCACATCCGGGACTCCAAGGACAAGCAAGGCCCCCAGCTCGCCGTCTCCCCCGCCGCCTGGTCCGCCTTCGTCATATACGCCGCGCGCAGCTGACCGTACGACCACAACCCCGCACCTCCATCCCGGCCCACGGACGGACCGTCCCCCCGAAATTCCGGGGAATCCTCACCGCCGTTGAGACATCGGCGCCCCCGAGCCGTACCCCTCGTCACCGGAGCCGTCCGGTGACGCGCGGACGCGTGCGAAAGGGGACAGGCCGTTGACGACGGTGACGAACAGCCGGACCGACCGGCGGGAGGTGATGCGGCGCATCCGTCCCCGCCGCTCTCCCGCGGTGCCGCTGATCCTGCTGAGCTGGACGGGGGCCGCGGCGGTGGTGACGCTGTGGTGGCAGAACACCCCGAACGTGGTCGGCAACGCCGAGTGGCTGGTCGGCGGGGGACGGCTGACCGGGCTGCTCAGCGGGTACTCCATCGCGCTGGTCGTGCTGCTGATGGCGCGGGTTCCGGCGCTGGAGCGGCGCGTGGGGTCGGACCGGGTCGCGCGGTGGCACGCCATGAGCGGGCGGTACACGCTGTGCCTGATCCTCGCCCATATCGCGCTGATCATCTGGGGGTACTCGGCTCAGGCGCAGACGAGCGTCGTCGACCAGACCGTGACGGTGGTGACCGAGTACCCGGACATGATCAAGGCGGTGGTCGGCACCGGGCTGCTGCTGCTGATCGGCCTGATCTCGGCGGGGGTGGTGCGCCGCCGGATGCCCTACGAGGCCTGGTACTACCTGCATCTGCTGACGTACGCGGGCGTGTTCCTGGCCTTCTGGCATCAGCTGACCGCGGGCGCGGAGTTCGTCGCCGACGAGATGGCGCGCATCGGCTGGTACGCGCTGTACGGCAGCGTCACCGCCGCCATGGTGTGGTACCGGGTGCTGGTGCCGGTGGGGCTGAATCTGCGGCACCGGATGCGGGTGCTGGCCGTCGTCCCCGAGGCGCCCGGCATGGTTTCTGTGGTGATCGGCGGGCGGAACCTCGACCGGCTGGGCGCGGAGCCCGGGCAGTTCTTCCGCTGGCGGTTCCTGGCGCCGGGGCTGCGCTGGGGCTCCCACCCCTACTCGCTGTCCGCGCCCCCGCAGGAGGAGCGGCTGCGGATCACGGTGAAGGCGGTGGGCGGGCACAGTACGGCGCTCGCCACGCTGGAGCCGGGCACGCGGGTGTGGGCCGAGGGGCCGTACGGGGCGATGACCACCGGGCGGCGCAGCCGCAGCAAGGTGCTGATGATCGCGGGCGGGGCGGGGATCACCCCGCTGCGGGCGCTGTTCGAGACGCTGCCCGGCCGCGGTAGCGACATCACACTGCTCTACCGGGCCCGCAGCATGGAGGACCTGGCGCTGTGGGACGAGCTCCAGCGGATCGCCGAGGAGCGCGGGGCCCGGCTGCTGTACGCCGTGAACGGGCCGGACGGCGCGCGCCCCGAGATCACGCCTGAGCGGCTGCGCTCGGTGCTGCCCGATATCGACCGGCACGACGTCTTTCTGTGCGGGCCTCCCGGCCTGACCGAGCACGCGTACGCGGCGCTGCGCGAGGCCGGGGTGCCCGACCGCCGTATCCACCACGAGTCCTTCGAAATGTAAGGGAGGCGGAGTCATGAAGAGGAAACATCCGCTGCGCCGGATCATGCTGGGCACCGCGGCCACCGTCTCCGGGGTCGTGTTGCTGCTCGCACTCAAGCAGCCGGGGTCGGAACCGGTCGCCGCGGCCGGTCCGCAAAACCCCGCACAGGCGCCACAGGCGCCCGCCACCGCACCGGCGGCACCCGGCGGGGGCAATGGCGGAGGCGGTGGTGGCGGCGGCAATGGCGGCGGCGCGCGTACGGTCACCGGCGACGCGGCCCAGACCCAGTACGGCCCGGTCCAGGTGAGCGTGACCGTCAACGGCGGCAAGATCACCGGAGCCACGGCCGTGAAAACCCCCGATTCCGGCCCGCAGAGCGAGCAGATCGCCGCCGATTCGGTGCCCAAGCTGAACCAGGCCGCGCTGACCGCCCAGAGCGCGAAGATCGACACCGTCTCCGGCGCCACGTACACCAGCGAGGGCTACCGCAAGTCCCTGCAGAGCGCACTGGACAAGGCCGGTCTGTGATGGACGGCGAGCCGCGGCGGATGCTGCATGTCGAGGAGGCCATGGGCACGGTCTTCTCCCTCGACGTCCGTGAGGTGCCCGAAGCCGACCGGCCCCGGGTGCGGGCTGCGCTGGACGGGGCGGCGGCCTGGCTGCACCGGGTCGACGAGCTCTTCTCCACCTGGCGGGCGGACAGCCAGATCAGCCGGTTGCACCGCGGCGAGCTCGATGTGTCGCAGTGCGATGCGGACGTACGGGATGTGCTGCGGCTGGCCGAGGAGGCCGATCGGCTCAGCGACGGCTGGTTCAGCGTCCGCTACGCCGGACAGCTGGATCCGACCGGCCTGGTCAAGGGCTGGGCGGTGGAGCGCGCCGCCCAGATGCTGGCGTCGGCGGGGGCCGGGTCGGTGTGTGTGAACGGCGGCGGGGACATCCAGACGCACGGCGGGCCGTGGCGGGTGGGCATCGCCGATCCGCTGTGCGCCGGGGAGCTGGCCGCCGTGGTGGAGACCCGCGACGAGCTGGCCGTGGCGACCTCGGGCCCGGCCGAGCGCGGCTGCCACATCCTCGACCCGTACACCGGCGCGCCCCCCGCGGATCCGCTCGCCTCGGTCACCGTGGTGTGCCGGAGCCTCACGGACGCGGACGCCTGGGCCACCGCGGCGTGCGCGATGGGCGCCGAGCGGGCCCGGCCCTGGCTGCAGCGGCTGCCGGGCGCGGCGGCGTTCGCCGTCACGTCCGACGGCACGACCTGGCAGACGAGCGGTTTCGCCCGGTACGACGCGGCGATGTACGTCTGAGGCTTGAGAACCTCAGCTGCCGACCGCCTCGGCCAGCAGGGGCAGGTGGCTCTGGGCCGGGTCCTTGGTCGCGGTGAGCAGGGTCAGCGGCCCGGTGGCCGCCAGCTCGCGCAGATGGTCCACGGCCGCGCGGCGCTCCGGGTCGGCCAGCTCGGCGCGGTAGCGCCGGCCGAACTCCGCGGACCGCTCCGGGGCGTGCCCGTACCAGCGGCGCAGTTCGGTGGAGGGGGCGGCGGCCTTCAGCCACTCGTCCAGCCGCGCCGCGTCCTTGGCGAGGCCGCGCGGCCAGATCCGGTCGACCAGGACGCGTGTCCCGTCGTCCGGGTCCGGCGTCTCGTAGACCCGCCGGATCCGGATCCCGTTTCCGCTGCTGTCCCGCATGTCCCCATGAAAACATCGGCCGCGCCATCCCGCCGCCCGGATAATGCGCCTCATGGGAAAGGTCTATGAACGCATCGACGGCAGGCTGCGCACCTTCATCGAAGAGCAGAAGATCTTCTTCACCGCCACCGCCCCGCTCGCCGGGGACGGCACGGTGAATCTCTCCCCGAAGGGGCTGACCGGCTCCTTCGCCGTCCTCGACGAGCTGACGGTGGCGTATCTGGACTTCGCCGGGAGCAACGCGGAGACCATCGCCCATCTGCGGGAGAACGGCCGGATCACCTTGATGTGGTGCGCCTTCACCGGCCCGCCGAACATCGTGCGGGTGCACGGCCGCGGCGAGCCCGTCTTCCGCGACGACCCGCGCTTCCCGGGCCTGCTGGAGCACTTCCCGGACATCGATGTGGCCGAGCACGGGCTGCGGGCGATCATCGTCGTGACGGCGGAGCTGATCCGGGACACTTGCGGGTTCGCGGTCCCCTTCATGGACTACCGGGAGGACCGTACGCTGCACGCCGACCGCTTCCGGCGCGAGAATGATGACACGCTGAGCGCGTACTTCGAGAAGAAGGAGCACGTGGCCTCGAGCATCGACGGGCTGCCCGGTCTGCCGCTCCCGCTCCCGCTGCCGCCGCGTACGGCCTGAGGGACCGTCCGCGGCATCGCCTGAAGCACGGCCTGGGACACCATTTGCACGCGGTGGCCCAAAATGCGTGTAGCGACCACATAACGAGACGGTGTTGCGCGGCGCCCCGCCGAGGGCGTTCGATCACGCGGTGCGATCCGAAGATACGAGCCGCAGGGCGGACGCCACAGCGCCGCCGACACCGCCGCAGCCCGCCACCGCCGACCGGGCGGCCAGACGGGCCGTCACCGTCTTCCCCCTCCTGGTCCTCGCCGCGGGCGCGGCGGGCCTGGCCACACCCGGCACCTTCAGCGGATGGGCGCCGAACGTGCCCTACCTGCTGGGCACGATCATGTTCTGCATGGGTCTGACCATGACCACGCAGGACTTCTCCGGCGTGGTCAAGCGTCCGTGGGCGGTGGCGCTCGGCCTGGTGGCGCACTATGTGATCATGCCGGGCCTGGGGTGGCTCATCGCCCATGCCCTGGGCCTGTCACCGCAGTTGGCGGCCGGTGTGATCCTCGTCGGCTGCGCCCCGAGCGGTACGGCCTCGAATGTGGTGACGTACCTGGCGCGCGGCGACGTGGCGCTGTCCGTCTCGGTGGCGACCGTCTCCACGGTGCTCGCCCCGCTGGTCACCCCGCCGCTGACGCTGCTGCTGGCCGGGGAGTATCTGCCGGTGGACGCCGGGTCGATGGTCACCGACATCCTCAAGACGGTGCTGCTGCCGGTCGTCGGGGGTGTCGTCGTACGGCTGCTGGCGGGGCGTTATCTCGCGCGGGTGCTGGGCCTGCTCCCCTGGCTGTCGGCCGCCACCATCGCCGTGATCGTGGCCGTCGTGGTGGCGGCGAGCGCGGACGCCATCAAGTCGGCGGCCGGACTGGTGCTGCTGGCCGTCGTGCTGCACAACGGCCTCGGGCTCGCGCTCGGCTACGCGGCGGGCCGCGCCGCCCGCCTCGGCGAGCCCGCCGGGCGGGCCATGGCCTTCGAGGTCGGCATGCAGAACTCGGGCCTCGCGGCGTCCCTGGCGTCCGCGCACTTCAGCCCGCTGGCCGCGCTCCCGGCCGCCGTCTTCTCCGTCTGGCACAACATCTCGGGCGCGCTGGTCGCCGCCTGGATGTCCCACCGCTCGCGCCGCGCGGAGGGCTGACGGCCGGTGTCACGCGACGACCGGGTCCTCCCAGGCCCGGTCGACCACCCGCACCAGACCCAGGTCCGTCAGCTTGATCTGGGGCGACACCGGGAGGGTCATGGTGGACACGCTCATGAAGGCGTTGCGGTGGAGCCAGCCCCACCCGTGCAGCGCCTCCCGTACGGCGCCCGCGCCGGCCGCGACCTCGGGTGCGGGCGCGGTGGACATCACGCCGCCCACGGGCAGCGGCAGATGGACGTCCGGCCGCCCGGTCACCGCCACACAGATCCCGCCGCCCGAGCCGATGACGCGGTTGGCCGCCCGGCGCAGCGCGCCCGCGTCGGTGGCCACCACGGTCAGGTTGTGGCTGTCGTGCGCGTACGTGGTGGCGGTGGCGCCCTCGGCGAGATCGAAGCCCACGACGGGGGCCATCGTCCGGCGGCCGGTGCCGTGGTGGCGTTCGTACACCGCGAGCACGGCCGTCCTGCCCTCCCAGTGCACGACCCCGTCCCGTACGGGCAGCACGACCTCGGCCGGCTCGGTGAAGGTGTCGACGGGGTTGACCCGCAGCGCCCGGAAGGTGTGCTCCCCGTCGGGGAGGTCGGCGCGCCATACGCAGTCGGCCTCCTCCAGCGGGGCGAGGCGGACGGAGTCGGCGAAGGGGTTGTCGGGCGTCGGCCCGGCGGTGTCGTCCCCGGCCACGACGCGGCCCCCGCAGACCACTGTCACGGGCGTCGGGTCGTCGAGGGCGCGCAGCAGGACCAGGTCCGCCCGCTTGCCGGGGGCCACCACGCCCCGGTCGTCCAGGCCCAGGCGGCGGGCCGGGTGCAGGGTCAGGGCGCGCAGTACGGTGGCCGGGCTCATGCCGGCGTCGAGCGCGACGCGGGCGATGTGGTCGAGGTGTCCGCGGTCGAGGATGGCGTCGGCCGCCAGGTCGTCGGTGACCAGGCAGAAGTCGGGCAGCACGGGGAGCTCGTGGAGGCGGCGCACCAGCTCGGCGCTCAGGCACTTCTCCTGGAGCATCAGCAGCATGCCGAGCCGCGCCTTCTCGACCGCGACCTCGGGGGTGTTCTTGGTGTGGTCGGAGTCGATGCCGGCCCACAGGTACTCGCCGAGGTCGTCGCCGGTCAGATTGGGGCAGTGGCCGTCCAGTCGGACGCCCTTGCGCCGGGCCGCGTCGACGATCGAGCGCATCCGCGGCGAGCCCGCGACCACGGCGCGGTAGTCCATCACCTCGCCGAGGGTGGTCACCCCGTCCCAGTCGAGCATCTCGGCGATGTCCTCGGCAGTCAGCGAGGAGCCCGCGGTCTCGAAGCCCTCCAGCGCGGGCACGCAGGAGGGCACGGCCCACAGCATGGTCTGGGCGGCCCCGCGGCCCTGCTCGATCATCCACGCCATGGCATCGCGTCCGGCGACGTTGACGATCTCGTGCGGGTCGGCGAGGACCGTGGTGGTGCCCCGGGGCAGGGTGATCCGGGCGAACTCGGCGGGGGTGAGCAGCGAGCTCTCGATATGCATATGGGCGTCGATGTAGCCGGGCGCGACGATCAGCCCGTCGGCGTCCAGGACGCGCTCGGCCTCGATCCGTACACCCGGGGCGGCGACGGCGCGGATGAGGTCGCCGGTCACCACCACGTCGGCCGGCAGGATCTCGCCGGTGTGCACCGAGAAGACGCCGGCGCCACGGATGAGGAGGTCGCAGCGGCTTGGCATCGGCATGGGGTCTCCTGCTCGCTTCCTGCTCTGGGGGTTGGTGAGGGGTGCGGCCGTTACGGCGCGGGGGTGGTGTCCGCGCCGTAGTGGCCGCGCAGCCGGGACATCAGGAAGGCGCGGAACGCCTCCGCGTCCACGCCGGTCGCCACGCGCGCGTTGGGCGCGAGGCCGGTGCGCCCGTGCACATCGGCCACCAGGGCGCCGCGGGTGAACTCGCCCGCACACTCGACGGTCACCCACGCCTCCGTCCACTCCAGCAGCTCCGGGCGGACGGCGGCGGCCACGGCGAGCGCGTCGTGCACCGCGCAGGCGCGCACCTGGTGGCGGCGGGCGTAGCGGTCGATGAGGTGGCGCAGCATCTGCCCGGCCGCCGTGGTGACGGGCGCGCCGTCGGCGACGAGCGCGTCGGCGTCGGCGAGCGGGGTGAGGGCCTTGCGGGTGACGTCGAGGCCGACGATGTGCAGCGGGACACCGGACTCGGTGACGTAGCGAGCGGCCTCCGGGTCGGCGTGGAAGTTGAACTCGGCGGCGGGGGTGGTGTTGCCCGGGGCGAACGCCGCGCCGCCCATGACCACGATCTCCCGCAGCAGTCTGCGGGTGTCGGGGTGGGTGTGCAGCAGCGCGGCGACGTTGGTGAGCGGCGCGGTGGCGATGAGGGTGATCTCCCCGGGGCCCGCGCCGCGCAACTGCTCGGCAATCCAGTCCACGGCGTGGCCGGGGTGGGCGGCGCGGGCGGCCGCGGGGAGTTCGACTCCGCCGAGGCCGTACGCGCCGTGGACCGGCTCGTCGGGGTGGCGCGGCACCCGGGCCAGCGGCCCGGCGTGGCCGCGGAGCACGGGGGTGGCCGCGGCGGGTCCGCCGATCAGGTCGCACAGCCGCAGGGCGTTGTCGACCACCTGGTCGAGGCCGACGTTGCCCGCGACCGTGGTCACGCCCGCGACCTCGAGCTCCGGCGACGCGTACGCCAGGAAGAGGGCGATGGCGTCGTCGATGCCCGGGTCGCAGTCGATCACGACCCGTCTGGGGGCCTGGCTCATCCGGAGACCTCGCGCTGGAAGCGGTCCACCCACGCGTCGTTGTGCTCGACGGAGTACTTCAGGTCGGGCGAGGTGAACCCGGCGGCGGCCGGGTCGCTCGCGGCCTCGCCGGACACCTTGGTGATGGCGGCGGGGACCTTGGCGTCCTTGTTGACCGGCTTGTCGCTGAAGGAGGCGGCCGCCTTCTCCTGGACGTCGGCGGACAGCAGGTAGTCGAGGAACTTCTCGGCGCCCGCCTTGTTCTTGGCGCCCTTGACGATCTGGGCGGTGTTGGCGGCGACGTAGCGGCCCTTGTCGAACGGCACCCAGCCGATGGGCTTGCCGGCCTTGGCCGGGTCCACGGCGAACAGGTCGAGGCCGGGGGCCATCTCGACCTCGCCGCGGTCGAGGAGGCTGACCAGCTCGGTGGAGCGGTTGAAGAACTTCAGCACATTGGGCTTGAGGTCGGAGAGCTTCTTGAAGCCGGTGTCGGTGTCCTTGGGGCCCGAGCCGTACGTCGCGGAGACGGCCTGGAGGAACGGCACGCCGGCGCTGGTGGACAGGTCGGGGACGGCGACCTTGCCCTTGTACTTCGCGTCCCACAGGGTCTCCAGCGTGGGCGGCTGCTTGACCTTGTCGGTGCGGTAGAGCATGCCGAGCAGCTGGTAGGTGTACGCCGGGCCGTAGCCGTCCTGGCTCTTGGCGAAGTCGTAGATCTTCGCCATGTTGGGGACCTTCTTGGCGTCGACCTTGTCGAAGAGGCCCTGCTTCTGGCCCATGGCGGCGAAGAGGTCGGAGATCATCACGACGTCCACAGTGGGGTCGTTCTTGTTCACCCGCAGCTTGGTCAGCCGGTCCGCGTTGGCCCCGGTCTCCAGGGTGACATCGATCCCGGTCTTCTTCTCGAACGGCTTGATCACCGTCTCCTCGAAGCGGTCGGCCCCGAAGCCGAAGGTGCTCACCGTCAGCTTCTTCGGGTCGGCCTTGGCGCTCTCCGCGCAGCCGGAGAGGGTGAAGGCGATCAGGGACGCGGCCAGGGCGCCGGTGGTGAGTCTGGCGGTGCGGATCATGCGGGACACTCCTGACGAGGGTTTTTGCCGAGCCGAGCGGCGCCGTCGTCGCCAGGCAGAGGGATGGCCTGCCCCAGGGGCAGATGGAGCCGCACCGACGCGCCCGCGCGCAGCGTCTCGTCGGTGGTGATGGCGTGCAGGGTGCGGTCGCCGACGGCGGCGGTGACCGCGAAGTCGGTGCCGCGGAAGCGGACCGCGGTGACGGTCGCCTCGACCACCTCGCCGCCCGCGGGCGGCTCGGCGTCCGGGCCGAGGACGCCGATGTGCTCGGGCCGGATGGTGACCGGGCCGCGCCCGGGGAGGTCGAGGAAGTTCTCGTAGCCGAGGAACTCGGCGACGAACCGGGTGGCGGGCGCCCGGAACACCTCGCGCGGCGGGCCCTGCTGCACGATCCGCCCGCGGTCGAGGATCACCATGTTGTCGGCCAGTTCGAGCGCTTCTTCCTGGTCGTGGGTGACCAGGATGGCCGTCAGTCCGGTCTCGCGCTGGACCCGCAGCAGCTCCTGGCGCATCTGCACCCGCAGCCGCGCGTCCAGGTTGGACAGCGGCTCGTCGAGCAGCAGCACCGAGGGGCGGATGGCCACCGCGCGGGCCAGCGCGACCCGCTGCTGCTGGCCGCCGGACAGCTCCTTGGGCTTGCGCCCGGCCAGGTGGGCCAGGCCGACCAGGTCGAGGACCTCGGCCACGCGGGTGCGGATCTCGGCGGAGGGCACACCCCGCATCCGCAGCCCGAAGGCGACGTTCTTCTCCACGGTCAGATGCGGGAACAGCGCGTACGACTGGAACACCATGCCGATGTTGCGGCGCTCGGGCGGCAGGGTGGTGGCGTCCTGGCCGTCGAGCAGGATCGTGCCACTGGTGGGCGGCAGAAAACCGGCGATCATCCGCAGGGTGGTGGTCTTGCCGCAGCCGCTGGGGCCGAGCAGCGCGGTGAACTCCCCGCGGCGCACCGTCAGATCGATGGAGTCGACCGCCACCGAGCCGGCGAACTCCCGGGTGATGGCCTGGAGCTGGACCACTGGCGTCGTCGTCTTCGTCGTCGTCATCGTCGATGTCATGCGTGCATCCCTACTTGCCGAAGACCTTGTTGAAGCCGACGAGCCGCTCGGTCACCAGGGCGACGACCACCGTGGCCGCCAGCAGCAGGGTGGAGACCGCCGCCACGACCGGGTCGAAGGAGAACTCGACGTAATTGAGCATCTGGACCGGGAGGGTGGTCACTCCGGGGCCGTTGAGCAGCAGCGACAGCGGCACATTGTTGAAGGAGGTGAGGAAGGACAGCACGGCCGCGGAGACGATCCCGGGCGTCATCACCGGCAGTGTGATGTGGAAGAAGGTCCGCAGCGGGCCCGCGCCGAGCCCCCGCCCCGCCTCCTCCAGCGCAGGGTCGGCCATGGCGAGCGAGGCACCGGTCACCCGCACCGCGTACGGCAGCAGCAGCACGGTGTGGCCGATCAGCAGCGCCCCGAGGGCGGTGATCCGCAGGGTGACCATCAGCTGCTGGAACAGCGCGAAGCCCAGGACCAGCTCGGGGACGATCGCCGGGGACAGGAACAGCGCCTCGGCCGCCTTGCGGCCGCGGAACCGCCGCCGCTGGATCGCCAGCGCGGCGGGGATGCCGACGAGCAGCGCGAGCAGCGTGGCCCCGGCCGCCACCAGCGCGCTGGTGGTCAGCGCGTCCTGGAAGGGCTGGTACGCCAGCGCCTTGGTGAACCACTTGCCCGACAGGCCGGGCGGGGGGAACTCCACGGTGTCGCCGGAGGAGAAGGCGATGGCCACCACCAGCAGGATGGGCCCGAGGAGGAAGACCAGGGCCAGCGCGGCCACGGCGGTCAGCAGCGGACGTCCGCGCATCAGACGGCACCCACCTTCGACAGCCGGCCGGATATCAGGCCCGCGACGACCACCAGCGCGGTCATGATCAGGGCCACCGCGCTGGCCGCGCCCCAGTCGAGCTTCACATTGGCGTAGTCGTACAGGAGGGTGGCCAGCGTGCGGTTGCGGGTGCCGCCCAGCAGCAGCGGGGTGGTGAACGCGGTGACCGCGCCGGCGAACACCAGCATCGCGCCGACCAGCACACCGGGCAGCGCGATCGGCAGCACCACCCGGCGGAAGGCCCGGCCGGGGCTCGCCCCGAGCCCGCGGGCGGCCTCCTCCAGCTTGACGTCGATATGCGACAGCGAGCTGTACGAGGTCAGGATCATGATCGGGGTGAAGAGCTGGGTGAGCCCGGCGATCAGGGCGAACTCGGTGTAGAGCAGCTGGGTGCCGCCGTCGGCGAGGCCGAGGGCGGTCAGCAGGTCGCTGATCAGTCCGTTGCGCCCCAGGATGACCAGCCAGGAGAAGGTCCGTACGACGGTGCTGAGCAGCAGCGGGAACACCGCGAGGGCCAGCAGCAGCCCCTGGCGGCGCCGGGGCGCCCGGGCGATCAGATACGCCACCGGGAAGCCGAGCAGCAGACAGATGGCCGTGGTCAGGGCGGCGACCCGGACGGTGCGGGCCGCGACCTCCAGCACGTATCCGTCGCCGAGCATGCCGCCGAGCTTGCCGAGGACATCGGGGTCCTCGGCGGCGGGCGGCGCGAACAGGGTGACACCGAAGGGATAGAGGAAGCCGAAGGCGAGAAGTGCCACGCCCGGCAGGAGCAAGAGGCCAGAAGCCGCTCTGCGTGACACGAGCCGGACCCTCCTAGATGTTACTGATACGTCGTCTGCAACCGGTTGCGGCAACCGGTTGCAGGCAAGCTACGCTGGACCCGGCGAGCCCGTCAACGGCTGCCGGTAAAGAACGTGTAACCAACAACGGGCCGGAAACGGGCAACGGATCGACAGAAGGCAGGGGCGGATGGTTCGGCTGGCAGATGTCGCACGCGCCGCGGGGGTGTCCACGTCCACCGCGTCCCGCGCCCTCAGCAGGCCCGACATGGTGGCGGCGGAGACCCGGGAGCGGGTCGCCAAAGCGGCCGCCGAGATGGGATTCACCCTCAACGCCACCGCGCGGGCCCTGACCACCGGCCACACCGGGCTGGTCGGCGTCATCGTCCCCACCCTCGCCAACCCGTTCTTCCCGCCCATCGTCACCGGTGTCCAGGAGTCACTGACCGAGACGGGCGGAAACGTCCTCCTCGGGGTGTCCGATCGCTCCGAGGAACGCGAGCGGGAGCTGGCGGCGCAGCTGGGCTCGCGGGTCGACGGGCTCGTCCTCGTCGCCCCGGTCAGCGGCGACGCGACACTGCGCGAACTCGCCGAGCGGCTGCCGGTCGTGACGGTCGACCGCACCACCCCTGGTCTGCCCGGGGTGGTGGTGGACACCCCCGGCGGGGTACGGGAGCTGATGACGCATCTGCTCGGCCTCGGCCACCGGCACATCGCCTACCTCGGCGGCCCGCCCGGCTCGTGGATGGACCGGCAGCGCACCAGGGCCGCCCGCAAAGCTGTCGAGGACGGCGGCGGCGAGCTGACCGTGCTGGACCCCGTGCCGCCCCAGGTCGACGCCGGCCTCGCGGCGGCCGAGCACCTGGTGCGGCGGGCGGAGCGGGTCACCGCGGTCATGGCGTACAGCAGCTATGTGCTGCTCGGCCTGCTCATGGGGTTGCGCGGGGCGGGGCTGCGGGTGCCCGAGGACATCAGCCTGGCAGCGTCCGACGACCTCACGGTCATCGGCATGACCCAGCCGGGCAGCACCGCGCTGCACGTCCCGCTCCAAGAGGCGGGCGCCGCGGCGTGCCGGCTGGTGCGGGAGGCCCCGCACGCGGGCGAGCGCCCGCCGCGCGTCCGCGTCCCCACCCGCCTGGTCGTCCGCGGCTCCACGGCCCCGCCGCCGGAAGGGCGTTAACTCTCCTTCTGCGCCAGGCGGAGCAGATGGTCGGCGAGCGCCTGGCCGCCCGTCGATTCACGGCTGATCAGCAGCACCGTGTCGTCGCCCGCGATCGTGCCCAGGATCGCGTGGAGCTCCGCCGAGTCGATGGCCGAGGCCAGGAACTGGGCGGCGCCGGGCGGGGTGCGCAGCACCACGAGGTTGGCGGATGCCTCCGCCGAGATCAGCAGCTCACCCGCCAGCCGCGCCATCCGGGCCTCGCTCGCCGACTCGCCGAGCGGGGCCCGGGGCGTACGGTCACCGCCCTCGGCCGGCACCGCGTAGATCAGCTCGCCTCCGGTGTTGCGGATCTTCACCGCGCCCAGCTCGTCCAGGTCGCGGGAGAGCGTCGCCTGGGTGACGGACAGCCCGTCGTCGGCGAGGAGCTTCGCCAGCTGGCTCTGGGAGCGGACCGGCTGCCGGTTCAGGATGTCCACGATCCGGCGGTGCCGGGCGGTGCGGGTCTGCGGCACGGCCGGGCCGTTCCCATGGGAAGTGCCGTTGGCCTGCGCCTCGGTGTGCTGCGCCTCGGTCATCGTCTCGTCAGTCTCCGGATCCGTCAGTGCCCGTTTCTCCCCTGGACGGCGTCCAGGGCGCCGGGGAAGGCCCGGAGGAACGCATCCACCTCCTCGTCGCCGACGACGAGCGGCGGGGCGAGCCGGACCACATCCGGCGCGACCGCGTTGACCAGGAGTCCCGCGTCCTGAGCCGCCTGCTGCACCTGTGGCGCAAGGGACTCTGCCAGCACGATACCCAGCAGCAGACCGGAGCCGCGGACATGGCTGATCAACGGGTGGTCCAGCGACTCGATCCCGTCACGCAGCCGCTCCCCGGTCCGCTTGACCCCCTCGAGGATGTCATCGGCCGCGAGGGTGTCGAGCACGGCCAGCGCGGCGGCGCAGGCCACCGGGTTGCCGCCGAAGGTCGAACCGTGCTGACCTGGCGTCAGCAGCTCGGCGGCGGGCCCGAAGGCCACGGTCGCGCCGATGGGCAGACCGCCGCCAAGACCCTTGGCGAGGGTCACCACATCGGGCTCGACGCCCTGCGCCTGGCATTCGAGCCAGTGGCCGGTGCGGCCGATTCCCGTCTGGATCTCGTCGAGGACCAGCAGGGTGCCGGTGGCCCGGGTGATCTCGCGGGCCGCGGCCAGATATCCCGCCGGGGGGACGACCACGCCGTTCTCGCCCTGCATCGGCTCCACGATGAACAGCGCGGTGTCGGTGGTGACGGCGGCGCGCAGCGCGTCCACGTCCCCGTACGGGACATGGGTGACATCGCCGGGCAGCGGCAGGAACGGCTCCTGCTTGGCGGGCTGGCCGGTCAGCGCGAGGGCGCCCATGGTGCGGCCGTGGAAGCCGCCGGCGGTGGCCACCATATGCGTACGGCCGGTGCGCCGCCCGATCTTGAAGGCGGCCTCGACGGCCTCCGCGCCGGAGTTGGAGAAGTAGACCCGCCCGGGCCGGCCGAAGAGCTGCAGCAGCCGCTCGGCCAGGGCCACCGGGGGCTCGGCGATGAACAGGTTCGAGACATGGCCGAGGGTGGCGATCTGGTCGGACACGGCCCGTACGACGGCGGGGTGGGCGTGGCCGAGGGCGTTGACGGCGATGCCGCCGACGAAGTCCAGGTACTCCTTGCCGTCCGCGTCCCAGACCTTGGCGCCCTCGCCGTGGGTGAGCGGGACCCGCGGGGTGCCGTAGTTGTCCATCAGCGCGCCTTGCCAGCGCTGCGTCAGCTGCTCGTTGCTCACCGGTCCGCCCCCTCAGCCTTGTCGTTTTTGTTGTCCGGGTCGGGCAGGACCATCGTGCCGATGCCCTCGTCGGTGAAGATCTCCAGCAGGATGGAGTGCTGCACCCGCCCGTCGATGACGCGGGCGGTGGTGACGCCGTTGCGCACGGCGTGCAGACAGCCCTCCATCTTCGGGACCATGCCGCTGGCCAGCTCGGGCAGCAGCTTCTCCAGCTCGCTCGCGGTGAGCTTGCTGATCACCTCGTCGCTGTTGGGCCAGTCCGCGTACAGGCCCTCGACGTCGGTGAGGACCATCAGCGTCTCGGCGCCGAGCGCGGCGGCGAGCGCTGCCGCCGCCGTGTCGGCGTTGACGTTGTAGACGTGGCCGTCGTCGGCGCTGCGGGCGATGGAGGAGACGACCGGGATACGGCCGTCGTCCAGCAGGGCCTGGACCGCGCCGGTGTCGATCTCGGTGATCCGGCCGACCCGGCCGATGTCCACCTGCTCACCGTCGATCTCGGCGAAGTGCTTGGTGGCGGACATCAGATGGGCGTCCTCGCCGGTCATGCCGACGGCGAGCGGGCCGTGGCGGTTGAGCAGCCCGACCAGCTCGCGCTGGACCTGTCCGGCCAGCACCATCCGTACGACGTCCATGGCCTCGTCGGTGGTGACCCGAAGCCCCGCCTTGAACTCGCTGACCAGGCCGTGCCGGTCGAGCTGGGCGCTGATCTGCGGGCCGCCGCCGTGCACCACGACGGGGCGCAGCCCCGCGTGGCGCAGGAAGACGACGTCCTGGGCGAAGGCCGCCTTCAGCTCGTCGTCGACCATGGCATTGCCGCCGAATTTGATGACGACGGTCTTGCCGTGGTGGCGGGTCAGCCAGGGCAGCGCCTCGATGAGGATGCGGGCCTTGGGCAGGGCGGTGTGTTTACGGGCGGTCGGCTGGCTCATGACGAGTAGGCGCTGTTCTCGTGGACGTAGTCGGCGGTCAGGTCGTTGGCCCAGATGACGGCGGATTCGCCGCCCGCGGCCAGGTCGGCGGTGATCCGCACCTCGCGGTAGCGCATGTCGACCAGTTCCCGGTCCTCGCCGACGGAGCCGTTCTTGCACACCCAGACGTCGTTGATGGCGACGTTGAGCTGGTCGGGGTCGAAGGTGGCGGAGGTGGTGCCGATCGCGGAGAGCACCCGGCCCCAGTTGGGGTCCTCGCCGTGGATGGCGCACTTGAGGAGGTTGTTACGGGCGATCGAGCGGCCGACCTCGACGGCGTCGTCCTCGCTCGCGGCGCCCACCACCTCGATGCGGATGTCCTTGGAGGCGCCTTCGGCGTCGCCGATCAGCTGCCGCGCCAGATCGGCGCAGACCTCGCGGACGGCCTCGGCGAACTCCTCGGCGGGCGGTGTGACGCCGGAGGCGCCGGAGGCCAGCAGCAGCACGGTGTCGTTGGTGGACATGCAGCCGTCGGAGTCGACCCGGTCGAAGGTGGTGCGGGTGGCGGCGCGCAGCGCGGTGTCCAGGTCCTGGGCCTCGACGTCGGCGTCGGTGGTGAGCACGACGAGAATGGTGGCCAGGCCCGGGGCGAGCATGCCCGCGCCCTTGGCCATACCGCCGACGACCCAGCCGCCGGGCCCTTGCGCCACGGCGGTCTTGTGCACGGTGTCGGTGGTCTTGATGGCGATGGCGGCCTTGTCGCCGCCGTGGGCGGTCAGCTCGGCCGCCGCCTTCTCCACACCGGGGAGCAGCTTGTCCATGGGCAGCCGGATGCCGATGAGCCCGGTGGAGGCGACGGCGATCTCGCCGGCGCTGTGCCCCAGGACCTCCGCGACCTTCTCGGCGGTGGCGTGGGTGTCCTGGAAGCCGAGCGGGCCGGTGCAGGCGTTGGCGCCACCGGAGTTGAGGACGACCGCGCTGACCGTGCCGCCCTTGAGTACCTGCTCGGACCACAGGACCGGGGCGGCCTTGACGCGGTTGGAGGTGAAGACACCGGCGGCGGCCGGCCGCGGCCCGTTGTTGACGACGAGGGCCAGGTCGGGGTTGCCGTTCTCCTTGATGCCCGCCGCGACGCCGGAGGCGGTGAACCCCTTGGCTGCCGTAACGCTCACTGTGACTCCTTGTTCGCCCCGCCATGTTGGGGGTCGGTTTTATGGTGTGCGGCGCCGGCCGCCCGACGCGCTCCGGTCGGGCTTATGGCGCGATTCCGGTGGTGGGGAGCCCCAGCTCCTCCGGCAGGCCGAGCGCGACGTTCATGCTCTGGACCGCGCCGCCGGCGGTGCCCTTGGTGAGGTTGTCGATGGCGCTGATGGCGATGACCCGGCCGGCCGCCGAGTCATGGGCGACCTGGATCAGCGCGGCGTTCGATCCGTATACGGCGGCGGTGGACGGCCACTGCCCCTCGGGGAGGAGGTGGACGAACGGCTCGTCCTGGAGCGCCTTCTCGTACGCGGCGCGGACGGACTCGGCCGTCACCCCGGGCCGGGCCTTGGCGCTGCAGGTGGCGAGGATGCCGCGGGACATGGGGGCGAGGGTGGGGGTGAAGGAGACCGAGACCGGCTCGCCCGCCGCCGCCGAGAGGTTCTGGATCATCTCGGGGGTGTGCCGGTGGCCGCCGCCGACGCCGTACGGGCTCATGGCGCCCATGACCTCGCTGCCCAGCAGATGCGGTTTGGGCGCCTTGCCGGCGCCGGAGGTGCCGGAGGCGGCGACGATCACGGCTTCGGGCTCGACCAGCCCCGCCGCGTACGCAGGGAAGAGGGCGAGCGAGACGGCGGTCGGGTAGCAGCCTGGGACCGCGACGCGCTTGGACCCCTCCAGCGCGTCGCGGGCCCCGGGCAGTTCGGGGAGGCCGTAGGGCCAGGTGCCCGCGTGCGGCGAGCCGTAGAACCGCTCCCAGTCCCCCGCGTCCTCGAGCCGGAAGTCGGCTCCGCAGTCGATGATCAGGACCTCGTCGCCGAGCTGCTGCGCGACGGCGGCGGACTGGCCGTGCGGCAGCGCGAGGAACACCACGTCGTGCCCGGTCAGTGCGTCGGCTTCGGTGGGCGCGAGGATCCGGTCGGCCAGCGGGAGGAGATGCGGCTGCAGGGTTCCGAGGCGCTGGCCGGCGTTGGAGTTTCCGGTCAGGGTGCCTATCTCGACCTGGGGGTGGGCGAGCAGCAGGCGCAGCACCTCGCCGCCCGCGTATCCACTCGCTCCGGCCACCGCCGCACGTACCGCCATCGATACCTCCCTCTTGATGGCATGACTATACGGCCGACCGAAGCTTTATGCAATGACGCATTCGTGGGCCCATTCGAAGGGCCCACGAGTGGAGGGAGCCGATGACGAGATATCTTGATGTCGAGCAATGTTGCAGACGTGGAGCGGAGCACCCGGTGACTGACTCGACCATCATCTATACGCACACCGACGAGGCCCCGGCCCTGGCGACGTATTCGTTCCTGCCGGTGGTCCAGGCCTACGCGTCGACGGCCGGTGTCACTGTGGAAACCCGTGACATCTCGCTGGCCGGGCGCCTCATCGCCGTCTTCCCCGAGTACCTGGAGGAGGGCCTGCGGATCCCCGACGCCCTCGCCGAGCTCGGCGAGCTGGCCAAGACGCCTGAGGCCAACATCATCAAGCTGCCGAACATCTCGGCCTCGATCCCGCAGCTGAAGGCCGCGGTCGCCGAGCTCCAGCAGCAGGGGTACGCGCTGCCGGACTACCCGGACGACCCCAAGACCGACGAGGAGCGCGAGATCCGCGCCCGCTACGACAAGGTCAAGGGCTCCGCCGTCAACCCGGTGCTGCGCGAGGGCAACTCCGACCGCCGCGCCCCCGCGTCGGTCAAGAACTACGCCAAGACGCACCCGCACCGCATGGGCGCCTGGTCCGCCGACTCGAAGACCAACGTCGCCACCATGGGCGTCGACGACTTCCGCTCCACCGAGAAGTCCGCGGTGATCTCCGAGGCCGGTTCGCTGCGCATCGAACTGGCGGGCGACGACGGCTCGACCACCGTGCTGCGCGAGTCGGTACCCGTGCTGGCGGGCGAGGTCGTGGACGCGTCCGTGATGCGGGTGGCGGCGCTGCGTGAGTTCCTCACCGCGCAGGTGGCCCGCGCCAAGGCCGAGGACGTGCTGTTCTCGCTGCACCTGAAGGCCACGATGATGAAGGTCTCCGACCCGATCGTCTTCGGCCACGGGGTGCGGGCCTTCTTCCCGAAGACCTTCGCCGCGTACGGTGAGGTGTTCGCCGCGGCCGGGCTGACCCCCAACGACGGGCTCGGCGGCATCCTCAAGGGCGTGGAGTCGCTGCCCGAGGGCGCCAAGATCAAGGAGTCCTTCGAGGCCGAGCTGGCCGAGGGCCCCCGCCTGGCGATGGTCGACTCCGACCGCGGCATCACCAATCTGCACGTCCCCTCCGACGTCATCGTCGACGCCTCCATGCCGGCCATGATCCGCACCTCCGGCCATATGTGGGGCCCCGACGGCCAGGAGGCCGACACCCTCGCCGTCCTCCCCGACAGCAGCTACGCCGGTGTCTACCAGGCCGTCCTCGACGACTGCCGGGCCAACGGCGCCCTGGACCCCGCCACCATCGGCTCGGTCCCCAACGTCGGTCTGATGGCGCAGAAGGCCGAGGAGTACGGCAGCCACGACAAGACCTTCGAGATCCCCGCGACGGGCACCGTCCGCGTCCTCGACGAGGCCGGCAACGTGGTCCTGGAGCAGGTCGTCGGCGCCGGTGACATCTTCCGGATGTGCCAGACCAAGGACCTGCCGATCCGCGACTGGGTCAAGCTCGCCGTCACCCGCGCCCGCGCCACCGGCGACCCGGCGGTCTTCTGGCTCGACGAGAACCGCGCCCACGACGCCCAGCTGATCGAGAAGGTCAAGGCGTACCTGCCCGAGCACGACACCGAGGGCCTGCGGATCGAGATCATGGCCCCGGTCGAGGCGACCAAGTTCTCGCTGGAGCGCATCCGCCGCGGCGAGAACACCATCTCGGTCACCGGCAATGTGCTGCGCGACTACCTGACCGACCTGTTCCCCATCCTGGAGCTGGGCACCAGCGCCAAGATGCTGTCGGTCGTCCCGCTGATGGCGGGCGGCGGCCTGTTCGAGACCGGCGCCGGCGGCTCGGCGCCCAAGCACGTCCAGCAGCTGGTCAAGGAGAACTACCTGCGCTGGGACTCGCTGGGCGAGTTCTTCGCGCTGGTGCCGTCCCTCGAGCAGTACGCGAAGACCACCGGCAACGCGCGCGCCACGGTGCTCGCCGACACCCTCGACCGGGCCACCGCCACCTTCCTCAACGAGGACAAGTCGCCCAGCCGCCGGGTCGGTGGCATCGACAACCGCGGCAGCCACTTCTACCTGGCCCTGTACTGGGCGCAGGAGCTGGCCAAGCAGACCGACGACGCGGACCTGGCCAAGGCCTTCGCCCCGCTCGCCGAGACGCTGGCCGCCCAGGAGCAGACGATCGTCGACGAGCTGATCGCCGTCCAGGGCGAGCCGGCCGACATCGGCGGCTACTACCAGCCCGACCCGGCCAAGGCCGCCGCCGTGATGCGTCCGTCGGCAACCTTCAACGAGGCCCTCGCCACCCTCGGCTGATCCGGCGGCCCGCCGCCGCTGCCCCTCTACCGCCCCTCTACCGCCCCGGTTGGACACCCGTCCGACCGGGGCGGCCCCTTTCTCACGCTCCGCGGTTCCCCGGTCACTGCATCGGCATACAATAGCCGTTCCCTACAAAATCCCGGTGCCGGACTGCTGGGATCACAACATCTGTTCGGGCGGAATCACCCTGACAGAGTGGCCGACAAGTCGATCTCCTCCCGCACTTTATGCGGGAGTTGTGTGTCCACTACACGGGGGTAGTTTCGATGCGCGCTGACACCGACCAGGTGGTGGTCACCGGTCTCGGGGCCACCACACCGCTCGGCGGGGATGTGGCCTCGACATGGTCCGGAATGCTGACGGGGAAATCCGGGATCAGCAGGATCGAGGAGGACTGGGCTCTCGATGCGCCCGTACGGATCGCCGGCCGGCTGGCGGTCGACCCGTCCGAGGTCCTGGACCGGGTGCAGGCCCGGCGGATGGACCGCTGCCAGCAGATCGCGCTGATCGCCGCCCGCGAGGCATGGGCCGACGCGGGCGCCCCCGAGGTGGAGCCGGAGCGGCTGGCCGTGGCCATCGGCACGGGCACCGGGGGCACGCTGACCATGCTCCGCCAGAACGACATCATGGAGTCCTCCGGGATGCGGCGGATGTCCCCGCACTCCGTCCCCATGCTGATGGCCAACGGCCCCGCCGCCTTGGTCAGCATCGAACTCGGCGCGCGCGGCGGCGCCCACGCCCCGGTCAGCGCCTGCGCCTCGGGAGCCGAGGCGATCGCGCTGGGCTTGGACCTGATCCGCCTCGGCCGGGCCGACGTGGTCGTCGCGGGCGGCACCGAAGCCTGCGTCAACCCCCTGGTGCTGGCCGGATTCGCCCAGGCCAGGGCGCACTCTACGCGCAATGACGAGCCCGAGCAGGCGTCCCGGCCGTTCGACGTCGACCGCGACGGCTTCGTCATCGGCGAGGGGGCGGCCGTGGTCGTCCTGGAGCGCGCCGAGTTCGCCGCCGCCCGAGCGGCCCGCGCCCATGCGGCGCTCGCCGGGGCCGGGGTCACCTCGGACGCCCACCACATCACCGCCGCGCACCCCGAGGGTCAAGTCCGCGCCATGCGTATGGCCTTGGCCGCCGCGGGGCTGACCCCGCTCGCGATCGAGCACATCCACGCCCATGCGACCTCCACGCCCATGGGCGATCTCGCCGAGGCCGAGTCGATCGCCGAGGCCATCGGCGTCCATCCGTCCGTGACCGCGACCAAGTCCATGACCGGCCATCTCTTCGGTGCGGCGGGGGCGGTCGGCGCGCTCGCCGCGATCCTCGCGGTGCGCGACGGGGTGATCCCCGCGACCCAGAACGTCGACGCCCTCGACCCGCAGGTCAAGCTTGACGTCGTCACGGGGCAGCCCCGGCGCGGCGCGGCACCGGCCGCGGCGCTGACCAACTCCTTCGGATTCGGCGGCCACAACACCTCGCTCGTGTTCACCACCGCGCCCTGAACCACCGCACCCTGAACCATCGCGCCCTGAACCGCCACGTCCTGAACCACCGCGCCCCGGGGCCGTGTCCGCCGCCCCGGGGCGGGTCCGCTTACGGGTTCTCGCGCAGCGTCAGCCCGTAGAAGTCCACCTGGTAGTCGTCCACGGTCTGGGCGTGGTCCGAAAGGCTCAGGTCCTTCGGCGACGACACTCCCAGGCCGCGGAGGGTGTCGACGAGCAACCGGGCCAGCCGCGGGCCGTCGGTGTGGTCCGGGCCGAAGACGCCGGAGTGGTGCGTCCAGTCGATCCAGTGGGAGAGCCGCGCGGGCGCCGTGGCCTCCGGGATCCAGCCGAGAGAGGCCGGGTCGGTGCCGGAGCCCGCGCCGTCCAGCTCCTCCGTGCTGTAGACGATCTCCAGCTGGTCGCCGCAGACGATATGGAAGACGACCGGCCCGTAGGTGCCCGGCACCAGCGCGTGGATGCCGAGGTCAAGACCGATGCCCAGGGCGCTGGTCTCGGCCGGGAGCGAGCCCAGGAAGTCGCTCAGCGCGGAGGTGTAGACGTCCCAGTCGTCCGTCTGCCAGTAACCGGGGAAACCCAGGCCCCCGTTGGCCGAGACCCGGCGGGAGCCGAAGAAGCCGCCGATCGCATGAGCCTCGCCGTGGCCCTGCCGCCAGAACCAGTTCTCCGCCGGGTCGGTCGGCTGGAGCAGCAGCTCCGGCCCCCGCTCCCCCGCGCGCAGCTCCAGGGTGTCCGGCTTTCCGCGCCACCGCAGAAAGGGGCTCCCCCACACCGGCGTGGACTCGTAGAACGGCCCGAGATCCCCGTACGCCCCCATGATGGACGCGCGCCCGAACGCCTCCGTCAGCGTCTCCGCCGCCCTGCGGAAGCTCTCCGCCTTGGCGGTGGCCCCGCCCGCCACCAGCTCTACCGGCACATGGAGCCCGACGAACTCCTCGCCGTCATGCACGAACTCCGACTCGTGCCGTCCCGTCGGCCGCAGCCACGCCTCGCCCGCGTCCCCCGCGGCCTCGCGCCACTCCCACCCGAGCGACGAGACCAGCGCCCGCAGCGCGGGCTGCCGCCACCCTCCGGTGTCGGCGTCCCTGAGGCGCCGCGCCACCTCGGCCAGCCGCTCGCCCTCCAGCGTCACCGTCACGTCCGAACCCCCTGTTACTCAGTGCACTTGACGCCCTCGACGATGCCATACGGCACCAGCAACGCACCCGGGCCCCTGGGCAGGGTCGGTGCCCATGACCTCGGAGCACCCCAACGCCTGGGCGGCGGACGCGATCCGACGCCTCCGCGCGGAAGGCCGCGCCCACGGCCCGACGCCCCTCCGTCCGCTCCCGCTGCCCGCGCTGCGGGACATCGAGGTCTATCTCAAGGACGAGTCGGCGCACCCCACACCGGCAGCGTGAAACACCGCCTGGTACAAGCCATGTTCTGCCGGGCGATCGCGAGCGGCCGGATCACGGCGGACACCACGGTGGTCGCCGCCACCGGCGGCGCGGTCGCCGTCGCGGGAGCCCACTTCGCGCGGCTGCTCGACCTTTCGTTCCGCGCCGTCGTACCCGCGAAGACCCCGGCGGACACCCTGGTCCGCATCAAGCGGGAGGGCGGCCACTTCCTGGACCACTTCACCGACTGGTGATCCCGGTCCCGGACGGCGCGTCCATCGCGGCCCTGCGGTGGCTCCACGACACGGCCGGCGTCCCGGCCGGCCCGGCGTCCCGGCCGGCCCGGCGGCCGGGACCGGTCTGTGGGGCGCGCGCGGAGGCTCGACCCCGGGCCTTACGCGGACGCCGTGGCCCGGTCCGCCACCCCTTACTCCGCAGCCTCCCCCGTGGTCAAAGCGCCCCAGCCGGCCACCACATGGCCGACGAGCGCATAGGCGACCTCGGCGATGGCCTCGCGCACCTCGGGGTCCGTGACAGTACCGGTCGCGGCGTCGACGGCGGTCCGGGGCACCGGCACCCGCGTACACGCCTCCTCGACCAGGCGCGCTCCCGTGTACCCGAGGACCGCGCGCAGGGCGCGGTGGGCGCCCTCGGCCCCGGTGGGGGACGAGGAGGCGTTGATCCAGCCCACCGGCTTGTCGACGATCTCCGTCCCGCCGACCGTCCAGTCCAGCAGGTTCTTGAACGAGCCCGGCAGACCCCCCGCGTATTCGGGCGTGCAGAACAACACCGCGTCGGCCTCGGCGACCACCTGGCGCAGCCGGGCCACCTCCGCGGGCAGCGGCTCGACGTCGTCGTCCGGGTTGAAGTGCGGCAGCGCCGCCATGCCGCGGTACTCCAGCGGGCGGGCCCGGTCGCCGAGAAGCCCGGGCAGGGTGCGCACCACCGCCGTGTTGGTGGAGCCTTCGCGCAGGCTTCCGCTGATGAGTACGAGGTTCGCCGTCCGGTTCATGGCCAGATGCTACGCGGCCGGGTCCGGCGGGTGAGCCGGGGCCGGAGCGAGGTCGGCACGGCCCAGCGGGACCTGGCGGGGCCCAGCCGGAACCCGGCGAGGTGCCGGGCGCGGTGCAGGCCGGCGGTGACGTCGGCGAGTGTGGCGCAGGGGGCACCGCCCAGCGGTGGCCGGGGGAAGGTGAGCGACGCCCCGGCAGGCAGCGGCAGGTCGGCGGGCGGGCGGCGGGCGGCGACCGCGTCGGCCAGGTCCGACAGGACGGCCCGCAGCCGGTCCGCCAGGTTCGCGTCCGGGGGCGGCGCACCGTGGTCCAGCCGGACCCCGCACGCCGTCGTCGCGTCCACGATCTCCTCGAGCGCCGCGACCACCGGGGCCCACGCCGCCAGGTCGCGCCCGAACGGCGGATGTTCGGCCCCGGCCACCTCCACCGCGCGGCGGGCATCGGCCAGGGCGCGGTACGCCTCGCGGCGCAGCCGCAGCCGTACCTCGTAGGGCGCGTCGGCCGCCAGCACCCGGTCCAAGTGGTCGCGGGTGGCGTGGACCGCGAGCGAGAGCCGTACGGACACCTGGGCGCGCGGGCCGCCGAGACCCGGCAGCACCCCGGCCGCCAGCACCACCGCGCAGGCCAGCAGCGTGTCCGCGAGCCGTGCGTACTCCGCGCCACGGTCGCCGCCGAGGTACACCAGGGACAGCAGGAGGGGGGTGAGCACCGCCGTCTGCAGCGCGAAGTGGCGTACGGACACCGGGATCAGCGCCGAGCACACCGCGGCGACGGCCACCGGCCACACCTCGTCGTCCGCCCCCGCGAGCGGGCCGAGCAGCGCGGCGAGCCCGGCGAACACGGCCACGCCGACGGCGGTGCCGAACGCCCGGGAGACGGCCCGTGACACCAGGGGGCCCATGTCGGGCTTGACCAGGAAGGCGGCGGTGGCGGGGAGCCAGTACCAGTGCTCGCCAGGCAGCGACTTGGCCAGCGCGGTGGCGGCCCCCACGCACAGCGCCACCCGGGCCGCGTACTCCCGGCCCGCCGGGCCGAGCACCCGGCGCAGCCGTTGCCGGGGGCCGGGCCCGACCGCGCCGACCGCCGGGGCGGGTTCGCCGTCGAAGACGCGGGCGGCGAGCAGCACCGCACGGTGTGCGGCCAGGCCGCCGGCGGTGTGCGGCGCAGGCGCGGGGAGCGGGCCGGGCGGGCGGCCGGTGCGCACCGAGCAGGCCAGCAGCGCGGGGGTCCGCGCCACTCGGGCGGGCAGTGGCTCGCCCTCCCACATCAGTGTCACCGCCGTTTCGCTCAGCGCTCCGGCCACCGCCAGCAGGTCGCGCAGCCGCCGCAGACCGGCGTCGGGGCGGAGGAGCGGGATCCGGTGTCCGTAGAGCGATTCGTAGGCGGCGTCGTACGCGGCGGTCAGCCGGCGCCGGGCCGCCTGGCCTCGCTCGGTGCCGACCGCCGCCATCAGGTCGGCGAGCGCGTCGTAGACGGCGGCCACCGCGCGCCGCTCGTCGGGCAGCCCTGCCCGGCGGCGAACCGAGCCATGAAAAATAGGCAGCAGCCACGACATGACCAGCACCCACGCGGCGCCGGCAAGCAGTAGCCCGGCCCGGACCGGCGGGGGCTCAGGGGCGGGCATGCCCGCCCCGACCACGCACACCACCATCAACTGGACCCCGGCCGAGGAGCAGACCGGCCCGATCGCGCTGATCGCGCCGGACACCAGGCCGACCGCCGCCAGGGCGAGCGCGAGCCAGGCGCCGAGTCCGAGGGTGCCCAGCCACGCCCCGGTGGCCATGCCCACGGCCCCGGCCAGGGCGGGGAGGCCGATGCGCACCAGGCGGGTGGCGCGGGTGGCGGGCCGGTCGTTGATGTGCGCGAACATCGCACCGAGGCCCGCGGTCACCCCGGCGGAGGTCTGCCCCGCGGCCACCAGGGCCGCCAGCACCGGCCCCACACCGAACGCGCCGCGCGCCACCGCCGCCCAGGGCACGGGGCCGCGCAGCCCCCGCGCACCGTGCAGGGGGTGG
>NZ_MUNE01000206.1 GCF_002154605.1 Streptomyces milbemycinicus
CATCGAGTCCGGACTCGATGAGGCACACGCCCACGCGGCCAAGGAACTCGCGGACCAGATGGTCGCCGGGCAGGTCTCCTTCACACTCCAGCGCGGTGACATGCTGATCGTGAACCAGCATCGCTGGGTGCACGGCCGCGAACCACTCGGCGGCGGCCAGCACAACATTGCGCCCGAGGACCGCCGCTTGCTGCTCCAACTGTTCCTGCGTGATACGGGCGCCACCGGACCGATCGCCTCCTAGGTGGCGAACACAAACGGCTGCCGGGTCTCGCCGACAGTCCTAGATCCGCGATTTACGCAGCGAGTGCCACACAGCTCCGGCCAGCGCCCGCGTCGACCGGGAAACCGACAGCCGTTCGTGTTCGCGGTACAGCGACCAGTTGTACGGGACGAGCGACAGCTTGTTCGAGGACAGCGATCCCGCGCGGTGGGACCTGTACATCGCCAGCGGCTCGGGAAGGCCCCGGGCGTCAATGCCGTCACGCATGATGGACAGCCACAGGGCATAGTCCTGTCGCTTAGGCATCTCCGGCATCAGCCTCGCGCCGAGGACGGTGCGGTCGTACATGGCGGTCAGCGCGCCGATGTGATCCTGAATCAGCATCGCGCGGTAGTCCACGCTTTCTCGCGCCCGGACCACGCGCCCGTTTGGGATGAAATCGGCGCTTTCACCATCGTAGTCGGCGTCTACCTTGTAGTAGGAAGTGAACGTCAAAGGCGTATTAGCCGTCGCCGCGAAGTCGATTTGCCGCTCAATCTTGTCCGGAAGCCACATGTCGTCACTGTCAAGAAAGGCGATGTATTCCCCCCTGGCCCGTTCGATAGCGAGATTGCGTGCCCGGCCCGCACCGCCCTGTTCGGGTGCCGATTCCGGCAGGACGCGTTCGTCCTGCCGGGCGAATTCCCTGAGCAGGTCCATGGATCCATCGGAAGACGCGTCGTCGGTAACCAGAAGCTCCAGATCGCTGTGGGTCTGCGTGAGTACCGACCGGATCGAGGTACCGAGAGTGACTGCCGAGTTGTACACAGGCATCACGACAGATACCAGTGGCACAGCGCTTCTCCTTGCTAGGCCAGAGACGACGGTCCATTCAAGCACTGGAATCGTAGTAGGAGCTGCCATGCATGTTGTTGTCGCTGGTCAGGGCTACGTAGGGCTGCCGCTGGCCGTGCGCGCCGCAGAGGTGGGCCACCATGTCGTCGGCTACGACGTGGACCCGCATCGGGTTCAGCAGCTCGCCACCGGCGAGTCGTACGTGGAGGACGTGGCGTCCGCGCGGCTCCGCGCAGTGCTGGACTCCGGAGCCTACTGCGTGACCGCCGAAGCCGCCGCGCTGGCCCGGTTCGACATCGCGGTGATCACCGTGCCGACCCCGCTGCGGGACGGCGTGCCCGACCTGACCTACATCGAGTCCTGTGCCCACACGCTGGGCGCGCACCTGCGCCCCGGCGCGACCGTGGTCCTGGAGTCCACGACCTACCCCGGTACCACCGAGGAGCTGATGTTACCGATCTTGGAGAAGTCGTCCGGCCTGATCGCCGGTGCTGACTTCCACGTCGGCTACAGCCCCGAGCGCATCGACCCGGGAAACAAGAAGTGGCCGTTCGACAAGACGCCCAAAGTAGTGTCCGGCATCGACGCCGCATCGCTCGACGTGGTCAAGGGCTTCTACGACGGCTTGGTGGAGACTACGGTTCCGGTCTCCGGAACGAAAGCAGCCGAGCTGGCCAAGCTGATCGAGAACACCTACCGGCACGTCAACATCGCGCTGGTCAACGAGTTAGCGATGCTCGCCAGGCCGCTCGGCGTGAACGTCTGGGAGACGATCGACGCCGCCGCGTCCAAGCCCTTCGGCTACATGCGGTTCACCCCCGGCCCCGGCGTCGGCGGACATTGCCTGCCGATCGACCCGTCATTTCTGTCGTGGAAGGTGGAACGCGCGGTCGGCGTCCCGTTCCGGTTCGTGGAACTCGCCAACGACGTGAACAACCACATGCCTGACTACGTGGTCCGGCGGCTCATGGAGGCTTTCAACACGCGTCGCATGGCCGTCAGTGGATCTCGTGTCCTGCTGCTCGGTCTGGCCTACAAGGCCAACACCGCCGACGCCCGCGAGTCGCCGTCGGCGCGTGTCGCTGAGCTACTGCTCGACCTCGGTGCCGAGGTGCGTGGCGCGGACCCGCATGTCGTAGATGACATCCGCACCGACGCACGCCTGATCCGAGTAGAAGCGGCTGCGGAGGAGATCGCGGCATCCGACGCCGTGGTACTGCTGACGGACCATGCGGAATTCGACTACGAGACGATCCTTGAGCACGCGCCGTATGTGCTCGACTGTCGGAACCGGCTGTCCGGCGCGAACGTCGATGTTCTGTAAGCGTCGGCGCTGGAGTCCACCCCGATCACATGCGACGGCCGCCAATGCCGGATTCGAGTTGCCGATCGGCCCCGGAGCAAAGGGCCCTCCGCGGCCTCAACGAGTGCGGCACTTCCGTCCCGCCCAGACCCGAAGCCGAAGGACGTCGGCCTTCAAGACCACAACCAGGTCTTGAAGGCCGACGTCACGCGCACCACGGACCGGGGGCACGAAGCGAGCGCGTCAGTCGAACCAGCGGGCGCGGGCCAGTTCGTCGGTGCGGGTCAGGTCTTCCAGGAGGGCCGCCACCTCGAAGCGGCGCGCCCACTGGCCCGCCGCCCAGGCCAGACCCGCCGCCACGCCCTCCAAAGTCGAGGCGTGCAGCGTGCTGTCCACGTATCGCCAGTCCAGCTCGGCCCGCCCGTCCGGCTCGGCGCCGCCCTCGACCAGCAGCTCCTCGTGCTCGACGTACGACAGCGGGGCGCCCGGCAGCAGTTCGCGTACCGCCGCCGGGACCTCGTGCGGCTCGCCCTGTGAGACGACCGGGGCCGGGTACGCCTCGCTCAGCCGCCGCACCTGGAACAGCTCGGCCACCTCCGCCGCCCGCGTCGGCCGCACCGGCAGCAGCGCCCGGGCCTCCGCCTCGGCCAGTGGCATCAGGTCCGGCGCGTCCGTGACCAGCGCGTCCCCCGCGTCGACGACGCACGGCTCGCCGTCGACCACAGCGCGCAGCTCGTCCGGCAGGGTCACCTGGTCGGGGTCCAGATCAGCCAGCAGCCCGTAGATGGCGTGCAGCTGGGCGGGGGTCACCGGGCGGTCCTCGTCGGCGAGCCGCGCCAGCAGCTCCGCGGCCCCGCCCGGCTCGTCGAGCAGCGCGGCGACCGAAGTGCGTACGCCCAGCGCCCGCAGCACCTGCTCGTCCTCAAACCCGGCCGCGTCCACCGCCTCGTACAGACCGGCCAGCAGCGGGTCGCCCCCGGCCGCGCGCAGCCCGGCCGGCCGGCGCCCGTCGAGCACCGGGTGGCCGCGCAGCCACCAGGCGGTGTACGAGCGCACGACCTCCGTCGTACCGTCCGGCAGCAGCACCCGCACCGGCGCGGTGAGCGCATCGCGCAGCGGCGGCTGGGCGAGCATCGCCAGCGCCTTGGGCCAGGCGTCGTCCTCGACCAGGTCCAGGTCCCGTACGGCGACGATCTCGGTGGCCACCGGCGGCACGGGGGTCTCGGGCAGCCGGTCCAGGACGTCCTCGCACCACACGTCGACCGCGTCCAGCAGCCCCACGTCGTCGGGCTCGGCGAAGTCCCCTTCCCGCGGTTCGAGCTCGTCCGGGTCCAGGACCACATCGGTGGCGCGCACCAGCGTGAAGCCCGCCAGCACACCGGCCGCGGCCAGCGTCTCCTCGCCCCACCGCTCGGCGAGCTCGGCGTCGCACGCGGCCAGTTCGCCTTCCCGCATCACCCGCTCGAAGGCGCTCCCGGGGAAGACCAGCTCCCCGGCGGGGGCGAGCTCCCCCTCCTCGTCGGGCAGCGCCAGCGCGCCCAGCCACGGCTCGTCGCCGGGCGCGAGCCGGGCCTGCTGGACGAGGCCGAGGACCGTCTCGGCGAGCGTGTCGGGGCCGAGCGCGGCGGCGGGCGCGCCCTCGTCCTCCGCGAACGGGTCGTACTCGTCCTCCGCCTCCAGCGAGTGCGCGACCGCGGCCCGCACCTGGGGCGTGGTCAGCACGGCCCGCGGGGTCGCGGGGGTCGCGCCCAGCTTCTCCAGCAGCGGGTGGGCGGCGTCCGGGTGCGCGACCTTCAGGCCAAGACGTGCCAGGGTGCGGTGCCGGTCGTCGCCCGGCGCCTCGCCCTCGGCCTCATCGCCGCCCGCCTCGCCCGGCAGCGGCAGCAGCACCTGCCGGGGACCGATCGTCGTACGCCCGTCCGCCAGCGGCACCGGCAGCCCGGTGAGCCGGTCCGGGTCGGTGCCGCCCAGCGAGTCGTACAGCCGCCGCCACCACGCCGGGGCGCGCTCGACGCCCGCGAGCCGGTCGATCACCTCGCCGAGCGGCACCCGCGCCACGCCCAGCACCCGCAGCTCCTGCCGCCGTTCGAGACCGGCGGGCAGCAGCGTCGGGAACAGCTCGGCCAGCACCTGGACGGTCTCGGCGCCCACGCCCTCCAGGATCTCGGCGTCGCGGGGCCGCAGCGCGTACGGCTCGCTGTCCGAGCCGCCGACCAGGACGTCACCCAGGATGTCGTCGTCCCACCGCTCGGCCGGCGCACCGCCGCCCGGGTTCCCCGGGCCGCCCTGCGCGGCGTCCGGGCCCAGCGCGTCCGGCGAGCCCAGCCAGCCCGTCTCGGCCCCACCGCCCGTCTCGCCACCCGCTGGAGCGGCGGCGCTGGGCAGGAACGGCACGCGCGGCAGCAGCTCCAGGATCCGCCGCCGCAGCTCGCCGTCCAGCTCCCCCTTGCCCAGCGGGCCGGGGACCAGGCCGATCGTGCCGACCCCCACCGGGTGCCAGTCGCGCAGCAGCGCCGCGTACGCCTCGGCCGCGCGCTCCACCAGGAAGTCCGTCAGCGGCCCGGGGGCGGTGTGGCGGCGGGTCGGCTCCAGCGGGAAGGAGGCGATGAGCAGCGCGGGCACGCCCAGCGGCTCGTCCGTCGGCGTCGGCGCGTGCACCACCGGGGCCGTGTCCGGCCGCGCCGGGGCGCCCTCCGCGTCCACCGGCACCGCCCAGGTCAGCGACCACACCGGCCGCAGCCGCTCCTCCACCGGGCGGTCGGCGAGCAGCGCGGCGTCCAGCGGGCCGCCCGCGGTCTCGGTCCGCCACCGACGGGCCCCGCCCGTGGCGCCGGTGTCCTCGACGACCGTGTACGGGCCCTCCTTGTAGCGCCGCATCGTCCGTACGCCCTCGGGCGTCTCGACCACGACCTCCGCCAGGCCCGGCAGCGTGATCAGCAGCGCGTCGTCGATACCGGTCAGCAGCCGCTCCACCACGTCCTGGGCGGCGCCGTCGCGCAGCGGCAGCACGACCACCGTGTCGTACCCCTCGGGCGCAGTGCCCTCGGCGGGCAGCGGCAGACGCAGCAGCGGTACGTGCCCGTCGCGGCGGCGCAGCTCGTCCCCGAGGCCGGGGCTCGCCGCCGCCGCGCCGTACGCCAGCTCGCGCGCCTCCGCCAGCGACCAGCGCACACCGCCCGAACGGCCCACGACCGCGGGCTCGTCGCTGACCGCGAGCACCGCCGCGAAGCCCACTCCGAACCGGCCTACCGCCGCGCCGGGCTCGTCCCACGCGGCGGTGTCCCGCTTCGCGGACGCCCGCAGCGTGGACAGCGACTCCACACCGGCCGCGTCCAGCGGCGCCCCGGTGTTGGCCGCCGCCAGCACGGCGGGCTCGCCGTCCCGCGCCGGGTGCAGGGTCAGCCGCAGCCGGCCGGGCACCCCGGCCCGGGCGGCGGCGTCCGAGGCGTTCTGCGCCAACTCGACCACGAGGCGATCCCTGTGGCCGCCCAGCGCCAGGTCCTCCTCGGCGTTGGCGTCCTCGCGGAACCTCGCGGGCGAGGCGGCCCAGGCGTCCAGCACACCGCGCCGCAGCCGCGCGGTCCCGAACGGATCAGCGTCCTCCGTCGCGCCTCGCACCATCGCCGTGCTGCTCACGTGTCGCCTCCGGGGTCCTGGTCGGGGACCGTTTGGGTCCGTCTGGGTCCGTCTGGGTCCGTCTGGGTCCGTCTGGGTCAGTCCCTGGGGATGCGTCCCGCGTCACCGAGTTCCCCCGCGGCCCGCCTTCCCCACTGCTGTCGCCGAACGTACCGCCACCTCGCCCTCGATCTCGCGGCGCCCTCCTTTCACAGGAGACCGGAGATCACAGGAGACCGGAGAGCAGGCGCCAAGAAGCGAGGTCCGGGGGCCGATCAGAAATGGCCGATCAGAAATGGCTGATCAGAAACAGCCGATCAGGAGTGGCCGAGCTCTTCCGCCGGGGTATCCGCCTCCACCGACCCCCCGGTCCGCTCCGCGGGCCCCCGCAGCGTCAGCGGTTCGACGATCGTCTCGTCGATCACCGGCAGCGCCGGGCGCGGCGGCTTCGGCATGACGGCGGCCTCGGAGTGCGCCCCGCAGCCGTACGACAGGGACACCACGCGCCCGTCGGCCGGGCTGAACTCATTCGCGCACACCCCGAACGCCTGCCGCAGCGACCCCGCGAGCGGCATCAGGAAGCCGCAGGTCGCGCAGGACGCGGGGGCGGCCTGCGCCATCGGCGTCTTGGCGCCGAACGCATCGTCCCAGCGGTCCGCCGCGTCATACAGCCCGTAACGGGACAGCACACGGGCGCGGCGCATGCCCAGCTCCTCGGCGACCGCCGCGATGCTCCCGACCGCGGGCGGCGCCTCCTGTACGGCGGGCGCGCCCGCCGTCACATCGGCGTCCTCGACCGCCGCGAGCTGCTGCATCTCCTCCGAGACGATGGAGTTCGGCGGCGGGACGTCCTCGCCCGAGTAGCCGGGCTCCAGCCGCAGGTCCTCGGCCTCGCTGGGGAGCAGATCGCCCGGGCCCAGATCGCCGGGGCGCAGCCGCTCGCTCCAGGGCACCCACTCCGGCGCCAGCAGCGCGTCCGGGCCGGGCAGCAGCACCGTCTCGTCGACGGTGACGACCTTCGCGCGGGAGGCACGGGTGACGGTGACCGCCCAGCGCCAGCCCCGGTAGCCCAGTTCCTGGCACTCGAAGAGGTGGGTGACGACCCGGTCCGCGTCGGCGATCACGCGCACATGCGCGCCGACCGTGCCTGGATGGGCGGCTTCCGCCGCCGCCTCACGCGCGAGCTCGACCGCCTCGGCGCACAGGCGGTCGGGGGTACGGCTTCGCATCGCAGCACTCACAGGATCGATTCTCTCTTCCACGCCGTCGCAGCCGTTTGACGAGTGCGCCAGCCACACGGCCGGGACGCGGGAGCACGGACGGAGCGGACCATAGGACCGCGTCGACGTCCGCGCCCGATCCGGCCTCGGACGCACCTTGTATGTCCCATCCATTCTGCGGGATGGCGACTCGGCACGTGGCCAAGAACGACCGTCGGTGGCGCGTAACGCACGCTACCCTGTCCGGCCCACCCCGCCCCACCCCCGTCCGCCCGGAAGCCGTCCGGAAGCCTTACGAAAGCGGTGGAACAAGCCACCCAGGAGCCACCAAAGGGGAACGCATAGTTCCGGATGGCGGTCAGGGGTCTCACATACCGGCCTTGTTGGCTGCACCATGGTCGGGTGGAAGTCACGAGGTTCATCGGCGACGGCCCGATCCGGCGGCATGGCCGCCGGATCGGCCGAGTCCTGCACCTCCCGTTCACCGCGACCGGCAGAGGCATCCGCCGGGCCACCCACGCCCACGGCGCCGGCGAATCCGGCCTCGGCAAGCTGATCGAGCTGCACGCCGTGAACTCCGCGGGCGACATGCTGATCACCGTCGCCCTCGCCTCCACCGTCTTCTTCTCCGTACCGACCGCCGAGGCGCGCGGGCGCGTCGCCCTCTACCTGGCCATCACCATGGCCCCCTTCACCCTCCTCGCCCCCATCGTCGGCCCGCTGCTCGACCGCCTCCCGCACGGCCGGCGCGCCGCGATGGCCAGCGCCATGCTCACGCGCGCCGTGCTCGCGCTCACAATGGCGGGCGCGGTGGCGGGCGGCGGCCTTGAGCTGTATCCGGCGGCACTGGGCGTGCTGGTGGCCTCCAAGTCGTACGGCGTCGTACGGTCCGCCGTCGTACCACGCCTGCTCCCACCCCGCTTCTCGCTGGTCAAGGCGAATTCACGGGTCACGCTCGCCGGACTGCTGGCGACCGGTCTGGCGGCACCCATCGGGGCCGGGCTGCACCAGATAGGGCCGAGCTGGCCGCTGTACGGGGCGTGCGCGGTGTTCGTCGGGGGCGGCTTCCTCTCCTTCACGCTGCCACACAAGGTCGACTCGGCGAAGGGCGAGGGCAAGGTGCAGCTCACCTCCGGTGAGCACCATCTGCATCTGCCGAAGCCGGCACACTCGACAAGCGACACAAGCGACACAAGCGACAAGACGAGCGACAAGACGAGCGACACGAGCAATACAGCCGAAAAGACCGACAAGACAGACAAGGTGGGCGACAAGGCCCCGCGCCGCGTCGGCCTGCGCAACGTCAGCCCCTCCGTGCTGCACGCCCTGGAGGCGTGCTCCTCCCTCAAGGCGCTGTCCGGCTTTCTGACCTTCTTCCTCGCCTTCCTGCTCCGCGAGCACCCACTGGGCGGGCTGTCCCCCGAGATCTCGCTCGGCGTGGCCGCGGTCGCGGCGGGCGGCGGCAACGCGCTGGGTACGGCGATCGGCGCCTGGCTGCGGGGGCGCGGGCCGGAGCGGATCATCGCGGTGGTGCTGACCTCGGCCCTGGGGGTGCTCATCGTGTCGGCCGCCCTCTACAGCGCGGTCATGGTCGCCGTCGTGGCCGCGACCGCCGGGTTCGCGCTGGCGCTGGCCAAGCAGTCGCTGGACGCGCTGATCCAGCGCGATGTGCCCGAGCGGGTGCGTACCTCCGCCTTCTCCCGCTCGGAGACCACGCTGCAGCTGGCATGGGTCATCGGCGGGGCCGTGGGCATCGTTCTCCCGCTCAGCGGCGCGCTCGGTATGGCGGTCGCCGGGGCGATGATCGCGCTGGGCGTGGCGGCGAGCGTACGGGGGCTGCTGGCGGCCGCACGGCAGGGAGCGACACACCCCCGCGTGGCTTGATCAACCCAGCCCGGTAGCCTGCCCGCATGACCGCTGCGCTGTTTACCAGGGGCAAGGGCCGCCGGGCCGCCACCGCCGCCTGTGCCGTGTCCCTTGGGATCGTCGCCCTCTCCGCCTGCGACAAGCCGACCCCGCTGGCGACGGTCACGGTCGGTTCGAAGACCGTGACGACCGAGGCCGCCAAGGGCTGCTACAAGGACGGCGACGTGGTCGCCAAGTCCGAGAAGAAGGTCACGGCGTGCCTGACCGCGAAGCCCGAGGAGACGCTGTCGGTCAGCCCTGGTGAGAAGGTGCGGGTCGGCGTGGACCCGAAGATCGCCGAGTCGGGGTGGCTCGTGATAAGCGAGGCCCAGGGCCTCATCCACGGCCAGTCCAAGAAGACCTACCGCAGCCTCGACAGCGACAAGCTGTTCGAGCAGACGAACCCGCAGACCGGCCAGACCACCACGCTCGACAGCGTGACGATCGTGGTGGTGGAGACTGGCAAGAACAGCGGGATCAAGGGCGCGTGGCCGATCAAGCTCAAGCGCGACGCCTGACGCCCGACGCCTGACACCCGACGCCCGACCGGGAGATCCGCGAGATCAAGGAGATCCGGGAGCCGCTGATGCGCGTACTCGTCGTCACCGCCGTGCCCGCCGAGCGGGACGCGGTGGTACGTGGCGTCGTCAGCGCGACAGAGACAGCGACCGAGGCTGGGGCTGGGGCTGAAGCCGCCGAAGCCGAGGTATCCGTACCCGGCGGGCGGACGCTGCACCGGGTCGTACGCTCCCCGCTCACCGTGGACGCGCTGGCCGCCGGGGTCGGCCCCGCCGCCGCGGCGGCGGCGACCGCCACGGCCCTCACCGCCGCCGAGCTCGGGCAGACGCCGTACGGGCTCGTCGTCTCGGCCGGCATCGGCGGCGGCTTCGCCCCCGCGCCCCTCGGCTCCGTCGTCGTCGGCGAGGCGATCGTGGCCGCCGACCTGGGCGCCGAGACCCCCGACGGCTTCGCCGCCGTCACCGAACTCGGGTTCGGGACCGTCGAACACCTTCCGCCGCCCGCGCTCGTACGGGCCGTGGCCGAGGCGACGGGGGCGGTGCGCGGCGCGGTGCTCACCGTCTCCACCGTGACCGGCAGCGCCGAGCGCGCCGCGGAGCTGCGGCGGCGACACCCGGGCGCCGCCGCCGAGGCGATGGAGGGCTTCGGGGTGGCCGAGGCGGCCGCCGCACACAGCATGCCCGCCGCGCCCGGCGTACCCGGCGCACACGGCGTGCCCGGCGTGCCCGTTCTGGAGCTACGGGCGATCTCCAACGCCGTCGGCCCGCGTGACCGGGCCGCCTGGCGGATCGGCGAAGCGCTCGACGCCCTGGCGGGCGCCTTCCGTCACCTCCCGTCCGCCCTCGCCACCTGGAAGGGACCCAGCAGATGACCGCCCCCACGCCCCCGCAGCAGAGTCCGCAGTCGACGCCGCAGCCGCTGAGCATCGCGTACTCGCCCTGCCCGAACGACACGTTCGTCTTCCACGCCTGGGCACACGGCCGCGTCCCGGACGCGCCCGCGATCGACGTCACCTTCGCCGATATCGACATCACCAACGGCATGGCGGAGCGCGGCGAGCGCGATGTGCTGAAGGTTTCGTACGCCGTTCTGCCGTGGATCCTGCGCGACTACGCGCTGGTGCCCTGCGGCGGCGCGCTCGGGCGCGGCTGCGGTCCGCTGGTGCTGACCAAGGAGCCGGGGCGGGCCAAGGACCTGGCGGGCAAGACGGTCGCCGTGCCGAGCGAGCGCTCGACGGCGTATCTGCTCTTCCGGCTGTGGGCGGCCGGTGAGGTGCCGGGCGGGGTGGGCCGGGTCATCGTGCTGCCGTTCGACCAGATCATGCCCGCCGTACGGGACGGCCGGGTCGATGCCGGGCTGGTCATCCACGAAGCCCGATTCACCTATCAGAACTACGGTCTGCACTGCCTGGCTGACATGGGCGAGCACTGGGAGCTCACCACGGGCCTGCCGATCCCTCTCGGCGCGATCGTCGCGAAGCGGTCGCTGGGCGCCGAGCGGCTGCGGGCCATCGCCGAGGCCACGCGTACGTCCGTACGGGCGGCCTGGGACGACCCGACGGCTTCGCGTGGATATGTGTCGGAGCACGCGCAGGAGATGGACCCGGCGGTCGCCGATCAGCACATCGGGCTCTACGTGAACGAATTCACCGCCGACCTGGGCGAGGACGGCTATGCCGCGGTGCGCGGGCTGCTCACACGCGCGGCGGCCGAGGGGCTGGTGCCGCCCCTCGGCCACGATGCGCTGGATTTCGTCTAGCCGGTCTTTTCCTGGTCCGGACTTCTCCTGGTCCGGCGTGGCCTCTCCGGCCGGACTTCAGACGTCGAGCTGGTCGGCCACCGCCCGCAGCATGCCCGCGATCTTGTGGCCATGTGCCTTGTCGGGGTAGCGTCCGCGCTCCAACTGCTGCGTCACGTTCTCCAACAGGGTGGTCAGGTCCTGGACGATGGACGCCAGCTCATCGGGCTTGCGCCGCTGAGCGGCCGCGACGGAGGGGGTCGGGTCCAGCACCGTCACCGAAAGTGCCTGGTCACCGCGGTTTCCAGCGACGACGCCGAACTCGACCCGCTGTCCTGGCTTCAGCGAGTCAACGCCTTCCGGGAGCACTGACGAGTGGACGAAGACGTCGCCGCCGTCGTCACGGGAGAGAAAGCCGAAGCCCTTCTCGCTGTTGAACCACTTGACCTTGCCGGTAGGCACGTCTGTCCTCGTCCTCGTCACTCGTCGGAAAACACGTTAAAAAAGCTCTGGATAGCACTACAGCGGGTCGTAAGACCCGCCACCACCAAGGCTAATGGTCCGGAGCCTGGTGACAAGACGTACCCGGGTGGTTCCGGGTAGTGGTTCCTACGCGCGCTCTGCTCCGACCTACCCTGTTGCGGTGAGCAATGAAACACCACACGACGGAACGGCCCCTGGCGACCGGATGGTGCGTTTGGGGGTGATCGTCTTCGGCGTGGGCGCCGTGGCCACTCTGATCACGGTAGCCCCGCTCTTCCTGGGCCTGCACCCGCTGCCATCGGCCGCGTACTTTGTGTGCATGCTGATGGGCGTCGGCTTTGCGCTCTCCGCGGCGGGCCTGCTGCGCTCGATCACGGCGCAGCGGCGCGCGGCCGACCCGGCGAGCCGGTCATCCCGTACCTGAGCGGGGTCATCCCTCCAGGTAGCGGGCCAGCCATGCCGGGAAGGCGGTCAGGTCGTCGAGCACTACATCGGCCCCCGCCGTACGCAGCTCCTCCGCACCGCACGGCCCGGTCGCGACCGCCACGGACAGCGCGCCCGCCGTGCGTGCGCCGCGCACGTCGCCCGTGTGATCCCCGACGTACACCGATGCGCCGTACTCGCGCAGCGCCTCCGCCTTCGCCTCGGCCCACAGCCAGCCGACGACCGCGTCCGCCTCGATGCCGAGATGGCTCAGGTGCAGCTTGGCGTTCGGCTCGTGCTTGGCCGTCACCACGACCGCGCGCCCACCCGCCTCCTGCACCGCGGCGACGGCCTCCCGGGCGCCGGACATGGCGGGCGTGGGGGCTATCGCGTACTCCGGGTACAGCTCGCGGTACAGATCCCCCACCTCGTCGATCCGCTCCTTCGGGAACCAGTTCGCGAGCTCCTGCTCCAGCGGCGGGCCGAGGCGGGTGATGACGAGGTCGGTGTCGATGAAGGTGCTGGTGGCGGCGGAGAGCGCTTCGTAGGCGGCCTTGATGCCGGGGCGGGAGTCGATCAGGGTCATGTCGAGGTCGAAACCGACCGTCACGGGGTGCGCGGGTGCGGCGGGCGTAGCGGATGCGGCGGGCGTAGCGGCAGATGCGAACGAAGACGAAGACATGCCCGACATTCTCCCCCGCGCGGAACCGCTGACTCCGCGCCGCTGGCGTGGCGCTCACCACGGGATCGGTCGGCAACCGGGCCCGGTCAGGCACCGGGGCCGGTCAGGCACCGGGGCCGGTCAGGCACCGGGGTCAGCGCCGGCGCCTCGTGCGCCATACGAGGAACAGCGCCGACATGATCGCCGCGGCGCGCACGACGACCGGCCAGGCTGCCCGCACCGCGTCCCCCATGCCGTTCTCGGGGATCGGCTCGCCCCATCTGCCGGAGGCCCGGCCCCACAACCAGGCCACGGTCACGGTCGCGACCAGGCCGGGCATGCCCAGCACGGCCCACCTCATCTCGGCGCGCGACAGCTTGCGCGCGCCGTAGACGGCCACCCAGCCGAAGGCCATCACGATGAGATTGCCCAGCGCGGCACCGGCCACGAGCAGCGCGGCCGCCAGCAGGGGCAGCAGACCGAGGGAGCCTGCCTGCCGGCCGCTGCCTCCGGCGCTGTCGCCCTTCGCGCCGCCGCGCCGCCGCAGCGCACGGCGGAGCAGCCCGGGCTTCCGGGCCGCCTTGCCGCCGCCGGTGTCGGCCTCCGCCTCCTCGGCGCCCTGTTCCGTGCCCGCGGCGTCTTCGCCGCCTGCCTCGTTCTCCTGGTCCGACTCGGCCGGCCGGCCGAGCAGTTCGGGGATCTCCACCCCGCCGACGAACCCCTCCACCTGACCGAGCGGCGAATCACGCTGCTCGGGCTGGAGGAACGGGCCAGGCTCGGTATGCCACCAGTCGGGGTTGGAATCGCGGGGGCCGAGCTCGTCCTCGCCCGCGAGATGAGGCGGCGACGCGGCGGCGGACGACCGCCGACGGGGCGACGGCCTGAAGTCTGCTGCCGGAGCTTCACCGGACGGGGACTCCGGCCGGGCCGGGGAGTCTCCGTCGCGCGGGGAAGGCACCTTGCCGATCAGCCCGCTGCGCTCGGCGAACCCGGACAGCTTGTCGCGGGCCGCGCGCGCCATCCCGGCCGCGCCCGCCCCGCGCGACGGCTCCGCACCCCCGTACGC
>NZ_MUNE01000207.1 GCF_002154605.1 Streptomyces milbemycinicus
GTCCAGGACATCGTCAACACCGTCTCGATCACCGCCGTCCAGGCCCAGACCCAGACCCCCTCCCCCACCCCCGTATCCCCTGTACAGAAGGCGCAGAACCCCGCGTGAACGGCTCCGTGAACGGCTCCCGAGTCCTCGTCCTCAACTCCGGCTCCTCGTCGGTCAAATACCAGCTGCTCGACATGGCCGACGGCTCCCGGCTCGCCTCCGGCATCGTGGAGCGGATCGGGGAGGGCCCCGTCGCCGACCACTCGGCCGCCCTCAAGCAGGTCGCCGAGGAACTGGCCGCGCGGGGCCTGGGCCTGGACTCGCCCGAGCTGGCGGCGGTCGGCCACCGGGTGGTGCACGGCGGCACCCGGTTCACCGAGCCGACCCTGATCACCGACGAGGTGGTCGAGGAGATCGAGAAGCTGGTGCCGCTGGCCCCGCTGCACAACCCGGCGAACGTCACCGGGATCAAGGTGGCCCGCGCGCTGCGCCCGGATCTGCCGCAGGTGGCGGTCTTCGACACCGCCTTCCACGCCACGATGCCGGAGGAGGCCGCGCGCTACGCCATCGAGCGGGAGACCGCCGACCGGTACGGGGTGCGGCGCTACGGCTTCCACGGCACCTCCCACGCGTATGTCTCCCGGGCCACCGCCGCGCTGCTGGGCCGGGACGTCTCCGAGGTCAACACGATCGTGCTGCACCTGGGCAACGGCGCCAGCGCCTCCGCGGTGCGCGGCGGGGTGTGCGTGGACACCTCGATGGGGCTGACCCCCTTGGAGGGCCTGGTCATGGGTACCCGCTCGGGCGACCTGGACCCGGCGGCGATCTTCCATCTGGCCCGGGTCGGCGGGATGTCGATCGACGAGATCGACACCCTGCTGAACAAGCGCAGCGGGCTGCTGGGCCTGTGCGGGGACAACGACATGCGTGAGATCGGCCGCCGGATGGGCGAGAGCGACCCGGCGGCTCAGCTGGCCTTCGACGTCTACATCCACCGGCTGCGGAAGTATGTGGGCGCGTACACCGCGGTGCTGGGGCGGGTGGACGCCATCGCCTTCACCGCAGGCGTCGGGGAGAACTCCGCGGCGGTGCGGGAGGCGGCGATGCGCGGCCTTCCCGCGTTCGGCATCGAGGTGGACGCGGTGCGCAACGCGGTGCGCGGCGCCTCGGCGCGGCTGATCTCCACGGAGGCCAGCCGGGTCGCGGTGGCCGTCGTGCCCACCGACGAGGAGCTGGAGATCGCCAGCCAGACGTTCGAGCTGGTGGCTGCTTAGTCGCTGCTTGGTTTCCGACTGATCTCCGGCCGTTCGGCGGCTCTTGCCCCGGCATTGCGCCGCTGTCCATAGCGTAAATATTCCGCTCCGAAACAAACGGATAGGATCTGCCTCATGCGCCGTTCCAAAATCGTCTGCACTCTGGGCCCCGCCGTCGACTCCTACGACCAGCTGAAGTCGCTGATCGAGGCCGGGATGAACGTGGCCCGATTCAATATGAGCCACGGGAGCCACCCGGAGCACGAGGAGCGGTACCACCGCGTCCGCAAGGCCTCCGAGGAGACCGGACGGGCGGTCGGCGTGCTCGCCGACCTCCAGGGCCCCAAGATCCGGCTGGAGACCTTCGCCGACGGCCCGGTGGAGCTGATGCGCGGTGACGAGTTCACCATCACCACCGAGGACGTGCCGGGCGACCGGACGATCTGCGGCACCACGTACAAGGGGCTGCCGGGCGACGTCTCCAAGGGCGACCAGGTCCTGATCAACGACGGCAATGTCGAGCTGCGGGTCACCGCGGTCGACGGCCCGCGGGTCAAGACGATCGTCATCGAGGGCGGTGTGATCTCCGACCACAAGGGGATCAACCTGCCGGGCACTGCGGTCAATGTGCCCGCGCTGTCCGAGAAGGACATCGTTGACCTCAAGTTCGCCCTGGCGATGGGGTGCGACATGGTCGCGCTGTCCTTCGTCCGGGACGCCGCCGACGTCCGCGATGTGCACCGCGTCATGGACGAGGTGGGGCACCGGGTGCCGGTGATCGCCAAGGTCGAGAAGCCGCAGGCGGTCGCCAACATGGAGGAGGTCGTCGCGGCCTTCGACGGCGTCATGGTGGCCCGCGGCGACCTGGCCGTCGAGTATCCGCTCGAGAAGGTCCCGATGGTGCAGAAGCGCCTGATCGAGCTGTGCCGGCGGAACGCCAAGCCGGTGATCGTCGCGACCCAGATGATGGAGTCGATGATCACCAACTCGCGGCCGACCCGCGCCGAGGCGTCCGACGTCGCCAACGCGATCCTGGACGGCGCCGACGCGGTCATGCTCTCCGCGGAGTCCTCCGTCGGCGCGTATCCGCTGGAGACGGTCAAGACGATGTCCCGCATCGTCCAGGCCGCCGAGCAGGAGCTGCTCTCGCGCGGTCTGCAGCCGCTGGTCCCCGGCAAGAAGCCGCGTACGCAGGGCGGCTCGGTCGCCCGCGCGGCCTGCGAGATCGCCGACTTCCTGGACGCCCAGTCGCTGGTGGCCTTCACCCAGTCCGGCGACACCGCCCGCCGGCTGTCCCGCTACCGGGCCCAGCAGCCGATCCTGGCCTTCACCACCGATGTGGCCACCCGCAACCAGCTGACGCTCAGCTGGGGCGTGGAGTCGTTCGTGGTGCCGTATGTGGAGCACACCGACGCGATGGTGGACCTCGTCGACGCCGAGCTGTCGAAGCTGGGCCGCTACAACGAGGGCGACACCATGATCATGACGGCCGGTTCGCCCCCCGGCGTCCCCGGCACCACCAACATGGTCCGGGTGCACCACCTGAGCGGCAGGAGCAAGTAGCCCGGCCGCTGAGCGGGCGGCTGACGCGCCGATGGGCACCACCCCGGGCTGGGGTGGTGCCCACCTGCGTTCGCCCTCACAAAGGAGGGCCTTGCGGCTCCCGAACGGGTCTGTGTTCCGGGGTTATTCCCCCGTCTTGTAGATGTGCATGCCGGGGATGGTCAGGTCGCCGCCGAACTGTCCGGCCTGTTTGACCGTCGCATCGGTGAAGAACACCTCGGGGAGGTTGATCGGCGGCGGGCTCTTGGGGCTGAAGGTGATCGGGATGATCCCCAGGAGGTTGCCCGACAGCTCCTCGGTGTACATGGTGATCGGGCCGTTGCTGAAGGTCGAGGTGGAACCCTCGCGCGCCTGCACGTGGGTGGTCGTACCGCCGGCCCCGACCGTCGTCTGGTGCAGATCCTTGATGTCCACGCCGGAGGCCGTGAACTTGAGGACCTTCTTGACCTGCCCGCTGTACGTCTTGACCTCGACGATGCCCTTGTAGTCAAGACCGTGCAGGGTCAGCAGGGTGCTCTTGAGCGTCCAGGGCTCGTCGGGCAGCAGGCTGGAGGTCGGCTCGGTCTCGGCGTTCTCGTACGCCTCGGCGTCGTACGTGGGGCAGGGGAACGGCTCCTTGCCGTCCTTGTCACGGTCCCCGGCCTTGGGGGAGGACGAGGAGGAGGGGCCGGGCGACGGAGTCTTGTCGGCCTTGTCCTCGGCGTCCTTGTCCTCGTCCTTGTCCTTGGCCGCGTCCGTGGCCTTGTCGACCGTGTCCTTCGCCGTGTCCCCGGCCTTGTCGGCCGCGTCCTTGGCAGGGTCGGTCGTCTTGTCCGACGAGCCGGTCGCGGAGGACGACGGGGTCGGCGTGGCGCTCGGCTCGGCCGTCTCGTCCTTGTCGCCCCCGGTGAAGATGTCCTTGAGCGCGTCCCCGAGGCCCAGCGGGTCCAGTGGGTTCTTGCTCTTGGACTCGGACGGACTCGGCGAAGGGGACTTCTCCGGCGTCGTGTCGTCCGTCTTGCTGCCGGAGGAGCCGGAGTTGGCGGAGGACGTGGCGGAGGGCGTCGGCGTGGCCGAGGGCTTGGAGCTCTCGTCCGCGCTCTTGTCCTCGGAGCCCTTGTCCTGGCTCTTCGAGCCCTCGGCCCCACTCTTGTCGTCCGAGTCCTTGGAGGCTCCGCTCTTGGAGTCCGTGGAGTCCTTCGACTCGCCCGCCTCGTCGGTGCTCTTGTGGTCCTTGGCGTCGTCCTTGTCGGCCTCGTCGGGCTGGGTGACGCACGGCCCGGGCTTGTAGCGGTCCTCGGCCCTGGAGGTCGCCTGGGCGAGCTGCGGGGTCAGCCCCATGCCCATCAGTACGGCCGTCGGCATGGCGGCGAGCGCTATCGCCTTGCCGGCGGGCACCTGAAGGCGGGTGAGCATCGACTTCTTGGGGGCCGCATGCCGCGGCCCCGTTCTCGCCCGGCGTGGATTCGTGACGCTCGCACCCTCCGACTGCTCTTGTTCACCCCGCACGGTGCCTCCCATCCCTGGATTCCTGGTCCGGCGCGGCCCCCGCGGCGGCCGGCTCCGGCTCACCGCCGCCCGCGCCGTCCCCAGCGTCCGCGTCGTCCACACCGTCCGCGCCGTCCGTGGGCGCGGGCCCCGCGTCCTTCGCCGGCTGCTCGGTGGGTGCCTCGCCCGGCTCCCAGGCGACGCTCATCCCGCCGCCGAACAGCGCGAACAGGAAGCCCACCAAGAAGCCCCCGAAGTTGGCCACGGGGATCGAGACCAGGCCCAGCAGGATGGTGGCGACTCCTGCGAAGACCCGCACGATGGGCTGGAACCACATGGTCAGGCCCAGCACTATCAGCAGGACGCCGATGATCAGCGATCCGGACCCGGTGGTGGTGGACATCCGGACGGTCAGCTGACCCAAGGTGACGTTGGCATACGGCAGGTACCCGATCGGCAGCCCGGCCAGAATCGTGAAGAGCCCTGCCCAGAACGGGCGCTGCCAGCGCCAGTACTTGAAAGCCCTGCGCAGGTGGCTGACGGCGTCACTCGCCTCCGGCGACTCGGCACTCAATGAAAACAGCTCCCTGGGGCCGGCGATCTGGACGATCGCAAGTGTTCTGATGCGGTACTGATAAACGCGGTGCTGATGCCCCTGACGCCGCTGAGCGATGCCGGGTGAGGGGCGGTGGTACGGCCCCCCACCCCGCTCAGCGCGTCAGAAGCACTCGTTCTTGCCCTTGCTGACCTTCATCGAAAGGCCGGAGAGCTTGAACGTGCCCGCGTTGGTCGCCCATGCGGTCTGCTTGACACCCTTCAAGGTCACCGAGTCGGCTTCCTGGCCGAAGGAACTGGGGTCCTTCTTGTTCGTGTCGGCCTTGGGACCCTTGGTGGTGTCGCCGGCCGCCACACCGATGTTGAGACCGCGGAACGTGGCGTCCGCCTCGAGTTGGTCGAGGTCGATGAAGAGGTTCTTCGCCTCGACCTCCTTACCGCCGTTGCCGGCCTCCAGCCTCAGCGTGACATCGCCGAAGAGCGGGACCGGGACCACCACCGACTGGCACAGGCCCTTGATCTTGGCGCTCTTGAACGCCGACACGGCGACGGGGATCTTCTTGCCCCCGTGCTGTGTGTCAAGGGTGCCGTACTGGACGAACCCCTTACCGTTGAGCAGGTCCGCGCTGACCTTGAACTGCTGGCCCGACACGCTGAACGACGCCGCGAGCGCACCCTGCGCGAGGGCTACACCGATCGCGGCCGTGGCAGCGACGCTCGGCACCATGACAACGGCGAACCGCTTCCATCTGGTCCCGCCACGAGCCTGGGACTCCATGACTTTCCTCCTTCTCGGACGTACATCTCCGGCTGGGGCCGAGGCCCGAGCCTGGGATGGGAGAAGTGCTACGTCCTCGGGAAGGAGAGCGCCCACGTATCACAGGCGCGAACCGCACCCGAAACACCGGCGATCACCCCCGAGCGACAACCACTGGCCACGCCTTCGCGCAACCTCCTGGACAGGCCCTGCCGGTAGGCAGAGACCCCCCTGTCCACGGCCGACGCCACTGCCGCCGGCCTACCCGGTGGGGACCCATCGCACCGACCGCACCGACCGGATGCCGGGCTGCGGGAAACGGGACCGAGCTTGGCCGATCGTGGTGCATTTACGGGCAGGTGCACAAGGGGTTCGTTACTAGCGAGTAACGGGCGGATAACCGTGCTGCGGCAGACTGGTAGAGGCCAGGCACTCTCGGTCGCCGCAACATGCCCGAAAAGAGCGGGAGATTCACACCATGACCGGACAAAAACCTGACGCCCACTTACCGTCAGTTACAGCGACCGCGTTTACCAAGTTTTGGTAAAGCGCGGCCGCCTATTTGTTTGAGGTGGCAAAGGTCAGAACAGCACGCGCGCCAACGCGCCCCGCGCCGAGACCACCCGGGGATCGTCCGCGCCGATCACCTCGAAGAGCCCCAGCAGATGGAGCCGCGCCGCCTCCCGGTCCTCCCCCACCGTGCGCCGCACGGCCTCCACCAACCGCCCGAAGGCGTCCTCCACATGACCCCCCACCAGGTCCAGGTCCGCCGCCGCGATCTGCGCCGCCGGGTCCGCGGGATTGTCGGCCGCCGCCTTGCGCACCTGCTGCGCGTCCGTCCCCTCCACCCGGCTCAGCAACTCGGCCTGCGCCAGGCCCAGCTTCGCCTCGGTGTTGCCCGGGTCGTCCGCCAGCACGTTCTTGTACGCCTGCACCGCGCCGCCCAGATCGCCGGCGTCCAGCGCCTCGTGAGCCGCCGCGAGCGCACCGTCGTACGGGGTCGCGGGCTGCTGCGCGACCGCCTCGCCGCCCTCGTCACCCTCGTCCTGCACCGGGACGCCCACAATGCCGAACTGCTGCTCCGCCGCCTGGATCAGCTGGTCGAGCACCTGCCGGATCTGCGCCTCGGGCGCGGCGCCCTGGAAGAGCGGCACCGGCTGACCGGCGACCACCGCGAACACGGCGGGGATGCCCTGCACCCCGAACTGCTGGAAGAGCATCTGGTTGGCGTCGACGTCGATCTTCGCCAGGACGAAGCGGCCCGCGTACTCCCTCGTCAGCCGCTCGAGGATCGGACCGAGCTGCTTGCACGGCTCGCACCACTCGGCCCAGAAGTCGATGACGACCGGTACTTCGGTGGAGCGCTGCAGGACATCCTGCTGGAAACCCGCCTCGTCGACGTCGAAGACCAGACGGGTGGGGGCGACGCCGCCCGTGCGGGCCGCCTCGGCCCGCGCCTTCTCCGCCTTCTGCTTCGCTTCTCCGGCCGCCTTCACCGCGGCGAGGTCGACCACTCCACTCATGGACATGTTCCGTGGCTGCATGGTCCTATCCTCCCCTCTTCCCGCGGTGAATGGAAAAGCGCACCCTTACGCTACGAGTCGTAGCGTAACTGGAAGCGCCCTCGCAGATCCAGGGGGTCAAAGTGGACGTACGGGTAGGGTCACGGACATGAGCCCGCCAGCGCGGCGCACCGGCCGCCCCCGCAGTGCCGAGGCCGACCGCGCCATCCTCGGCGCGACGCGGGCCGCCCTGGTCGAGCTCGGCTGGTCCAAGCTGACGATGGGCGATGTGGCGGCCCGGGCGGGCGTGGCCAAGACCACGCTCTACCGCCGCTGGACGAACAAGAGCGAGCTGGTCGTGGACGCGGTCGCGGCCCTCCTCGACGAACAGCTGGAACTGCCCGATCTGGGGTCGCTGCGCGCCGATGTGGAGGAGACGGTGCTCCGGTTCGCCGCGCTGCTGACGCGCCCGGAGGCCGGGACCTCGCTGATGGCCGTGGTCGCCGAGGCCACCCGCGACGAGGCGCTACGGGAGCGGATCCGCACCACGATCGTCAACCGGCAGAAGCGGCTGGTGCTGCTCGGCCGCGAGCGCGCCCAGGCCCGCGGCGAACTGCCGCGGGAGGCCGACCCCGCCGCTGCGGCCCGCACCGCGGACATGATCTTCGACGTGATCGCCGGCGCGGTGATGCACCGGACACTGGTGAGCGCCGACCCCGTCGACGCGCCCTGGGCACGCGACTTCGCGGAGGTGCTGCTCTGCGGCTTCCCGGCGGTGGCGGGAGGGGACGAGGCGGGGCCGGCCACCGCTCAAAAGCCCGCCGGCTCCGGGTAGTAGCCAAAGCCCGCGGGGTCCGGGTAGCCGCTAAAAGCCCGCCGGCTCCGTATAGCTGCCCCACTCCTCGCGCAGCGCCCCGCAGATCTCGCCGAGGGTCGCCTCCGCCCGGACCGCCTCCAGCATCGGCTCGATCATGTTCGAGCCGTCGCGGGCGGCGGCCAGCATCTCCTTCAGGGCGGCGGCCACCCGTGCTTCGTCGCGGGCCTCCTTACGGGCGGCCAGCACCCGCACCTGCTCGCGCTCGACCTCATGGCCCACCCGCAGGATCTCCAGAGCGCCGGTGACCGAACCCTCGTGGCAGTTGACGCCGACGACCTTCTTGTCGCCCTTCTCCAGCGCCCGCTGGTACTGGAAGGCCGATTCGGCGATCTCGCCGGTGAACCAGCCGTCCTCGATGCCGCGCAGAATGCCCGAGGTCATCAGCCCGATGGGGTGCCGTCCGTCCGGCACCGCCCGGCGGCCGCGCTCCTTGATCTGCTCGAAGATCTTCTCGGCGTCGGCCTCGATGCGGTCGGTCAGCGCCTCGACGTACCAGGAACCGCCCAGCGGGTCGGCGACATTGAGGATGCCGGTCTCCTCCATCAGCACCTGCTGGGTGCGCAGGGCGATCTCGGCGGCCTGCTCGCTGGGCAGCGCGAGCGTCTCGTCCAGGGCGTTGGTGTGCAGCGAGTTGGTGCCGCCGAGCACCGCGGACAGCGCCTCCACGGCCGTGCGCACGACGTTGTTGTACGGCTGCTGCGCGGTCAGCGAGACCCCGGCCGTCTGGGTGTGGAAGCGCAGCCACTGCGCCTTCTCGGTCCTCGCCCCGTATACATCGCGCATCCAGCGGGCCCAGATCCGGCGGGCCGCACGGAACTTGGCGATCTCCTCGAAGAACTCGATATGCGCGTCGAAGAAGAAGGACAGGCCGGGCGCGAAGGTGTCGATGTCGAGCCCGCGGGAGAGCCCCAGCTCGGCGTATCCGAAGCCGTCGGCAAGGGTGTACGCGAGCTCCTGCGCGGCCGTGGCCCCGGCCTCGCGGATGTGGTAGCCGGAGACCGACAGCGGCTTGTACGCGGGGATGGAGCGCACACAGTGCTCCATCAGGTCGCCGATCAGACGCAGCTGCGGCTCGGGCTGGAACAGCCACTCCTTCTGCGCGATGTACTCCTTGAAGATGTCCGTCTGGAGCGTGCCGTTCAGTACGGAGGGGTCGACGCCCTGGCGCTCGGCGGCGACCAGGTACATACAGAAGACGGGGACGGCGGGGCCGCTGATCGTCATCGAGGTGGTGACATCGCCGAGCGGGATGTCCTTGAACAGGACCTCCATATCGGCGGCGGAGTCGACGGCGACCCCGCAGTGGCCGACCTCGCCCAGCGAGCGCGGGTCGTCGGAGTCGCGGCCCATGAGCGTCGGCATGTCGAAGGCGACCGACAGGCCGCCGCCGCCCGCCTTGAGGATCATCTTGTAGCGCTCATTGGTCTGCGCGGCGTTTCCGAAGCCCGCGAACTGGCGGATGGTCCAGGCGCGGCCTCGGTAGCCGGTGGAGTACAGACCGCGGGTGAAAGGGAACTCACCGGGCCAGCCGATGCGCTCGAAGCCCGCGACGCGGTCGCCGGGGGCGGGCCCGTAGACCGGGTCGACGGGGTCCCCGGACAACGTACTGCGCGTCCAAACCCTCGGGGGCTGCGCCCCCGAACCCCCGTCGGCCTCGCGCTTGCGGGCCGCGTCGTACCGGGCCTGCCAGCGTCGGCGGCCTGCCTCAATGCCTTCCGCGTCCATAACGTCAAATTTACTTGGACATCCTAGTAAATGTCGACGCGAAACGGGCCCCACCGGTCCGTTCGAGGGACAGCAGGCGGGGCCCGGTCAGCTGCGATCAGGCCTTGGCGGGCTCCGGCTCGGCGCCGCTGACCAGCGGCTCGATCTCGGCCACGACCTTGCGCTCGACGAAGAACACCGCCGTGGGGACGGTGCCCGCGAGCAGCACCCAGGCCAGCTTGCCGAACGGCCACTTCGCCTTGGAGCCGAGGTCGAAGGCGAAGACCAGGTAGAGGACGTACAGCCAGCCGTGTGCGATACCGACGACGCTGACGAAGCCGGACGCGCCGTCCACGTCCAACAGATACTTGGCGATCACACCGATCGTGAGCAGGATCAGCAGGACGCCCGTGACATAGGCCATGGTCCGGTAGCGCGTCAATACGCTTCGCTTCATGACGTCGAGCGTAACCGTCCGTTCCGGGGCGATCTTCGCCACCCCCCGCCGGTCCTACTCCTCGTCGAAGTCGCCCGCCGCGACCCGCAGGGGCCGCAGCAGCTCGAAGATGTTCGAGCAGTCCGCGGCGTCGTACGTCCCGAGGCCGAAGTCCATCGCCATCAGATCGCGGGTGGCCGCCTCGACCACCTCGCGGCCCCGGTCGGTGATCGAGGCGAGCGTCCCGCGGCCGTCGTTCGGATTCGGCCGCTTGTCCACCAGACCGGACTTGACCAGCCGGTCCACCGTGTTGGTCACCGAGGTCGGGTGGACCATCAGCCGCTCGCCGATCTTGGACATGGGCAGCTCACCGGCCTGGGAGAAGGTGAGCAGAACCAGCGCCTCATAGCGGGCGAAGGTCAGTCCGTACGGCTTGACCACCGCGTCGACCTGGCCCAGCAGAATCTGCTGAGCCCGCATGATCGAGGTGATCGCGGCCATCGACGGCACGGACCCCCACCGTCGCTTCCACAGTTCGTCTGCGCGGGCGATGGGATCGAAGGAAAGGCTGAGCGGCTTGGGCACATCACCGACCCTACCGGCCGGTCATATCGTGGTCAGCCCAGTCTCACCCTTCGGGCCGGACACGCCGCGAGCAGCCCCTCACCCCGTATTGCCGGCAGCCCCCGGCCGTGCCGTACCTCGCCGCACCAGCGCCACCGCCAGCAGTGAGCACACCGTGCCGCACATCCCCGCCCCGGTCACCACCAGATACACCGGCGCGGCCTCGGCGACCGCGCCCGCCACCGCCATGCCCAGGCCCTGCGCGGTCATCAGCACCGCCGTCAGCAGCGTCATCGCCCGCCCCCGCAGCTCCTCCGGTACGGCCGCCATGAACCACTGGTCGAGGCCGAGGCTGTACGCCATACCGCAGCCCGTCGCCACCTGGAGCGCCAGCGCCCAGCCGAACGAGGGCTCGAAGACGTACCCCAGCGAGGGCAGCATGCACACCACCGCCACCACGAGCGTCAGCCGCGCACGCCCCGCTGGGGAGAGCAGCGTGCCCGCCAGGGTCTCGCTGACGATCGCCCCGATCGGCATTCCGCACATCAGCAGCCCGAGCCCGGTCGAGCCGAGGCCGAGCCCGTCGGAGTACGGGGTCATCAGCGCCTCCGACATCACCACGAACGTCGGCGGCACGCAGTACAGCAGGAACAGGGCCCGGATCCGCGCGACGGCGAACAGCTGCTTCATGCCACGCAGCGAGTCGCCGAGCAGCGCGCCCCGCCGGCCGTCCGTACGGGCCGGGCGGTGGCGGGTGCCCAGGCGCAGCACCAGCGCCGACGCCACGAACGCCGCCGCCGTGATCGCGAGCACGCCCCGCGGAGAGACCGCGGCCAGCAGCAGCCCGCCCGCGGCGAACCCGACGAGCTGCGCACCCTGCGCGGTCAGCCGGATCACGGAGCGGCCCAGTACGAACAGATCGCCCTCCCCCAGGATGTCGCCGAGCGTCGCCGCGCGCGTCCCGCTGAACACCGGGGAGACCGCGGCGGGGATGCAGCGCAGCACCAGCAGCAACCCGACGGGCATGCCCGGCACCACCATCACGGCCACGCAGCCGGCGCTGATCAGATCGCATACGACCAGCACCCGGCGGGCGGGGTAGCGGTCGGCCACGGCGGACAGCAGGGTGCCGCCGATGACGTACGGGAGCAGGGCGAAGGCGAAGGCCAGGGCGGACAGCAGCGGCGAGCCGGTGACCCGGTAGACCAGGACGGACAGCGCGATACCGCAGATGACCTCGCCGAGCATGGACAGCAGATGCGCGAGGAACACGGCCCGGAACTCGCGCACCGCGAAGACGGCCGGGTAGCCGGCGCCTCCCGGGCGGGGTTCCGGGGGGACGGGACCCTCGGCGCCCTCGGCCGCGGGTTCGGGTCCGGAGGCGTCTGCGGCAGGGCGCGTCGGGGTGGGGTCCGTCGTCCCGGACCCGGAAGGCGTTGGCATGGCGGCAGCGTGCCCGGCGCGGTCCGGGGGGCTCTAGTGTTTCGCCCCGAGGCGAATCTTCGTCGGGGGCGCCTCAGGGGGCGCCTGGACCGAAGCAGCTGGACCGAAGCAGCTGGACTGAAGCAGCTGGACCGAAACAGGGGGACGCATGCCACTCCACATGAGATTCGGACCGGACGACCTACTGCGCTGCAGGTTCGCTATCTCGCCGCTGTGCCAGACGCACGAGGCGGTGCGGACGCTGCTGCGCGCCGAGCGGCACGGCTATCACCTGCCGTGGCTGCGCCGGGTCCGTTCGGCCGTGGCCGGGCTCGACCTCTCCCTGCTCGCGCTGTTCATCCCCATCCGCGGCTACACCCCGGACTTTCTGGGCCCGCCGCCGGAGGTGCCGTATTCCTCGTTCGAGGAGGAACTGGCGCGGCTGCGGGCGACCGAGCCGGAGGCGGCCCGCCGGGAGATGGCCCTTTCCCTGGCCGACACGCCGGGGGCCGCCGAGTCCGCGGCCGGGCGCGCGGTGCTGGAGGACCCCGCGCGGGCGGTGCGGCGGCTCGGGGATCTGACCGAGCGGGCCTGGCGCGCGCTGCTCGAACCGGACTGGCCCCGGGTGCGCGACCTTTTGGAGGCCGATGTGGCCTATCGGGCCCGGCAGCTGGCCGACGGCGGACTCGAGCGGCTCTTCGCCGATCTGCGCCCCGCGGTGTCCTGGGCCGATGGGCGGCTCACGGTCCGTACCCGCGCCGGGGGCCCGGAGGTGCAGGAGCTCGACGGCCGGGGCCTGCTGCTGATGCCGAGCGTCTTCGTCTGGCCGGACGTGGTGAGCGGCTTCGCGCCGCCCTGGCAGCCGACGGTGATCTATCCGGCGCGCGGGGTGGGCGGGCTCTGGCAGGAGCACGCCGAGGGCGCGGCGGACGCGCTCGTACGGCTCCTCGGCGCCAACCGCGCGGCCATCCTCAGCGCCCTGGAGGACCCCGCCGCCACGACGGCGCTGGCCCAGCGGCTGGGCCTGGCGCCGTCGTCGGTCTCGGCGCACCTCGGGGTGTTGCGCGCGGCCGGTCTGCTGACCTCGCGCCGCGACGGCCACCGGGTGCTGTACGAGCGCACGCCGCTGGGTATCGCCCTGCTGGGCGGGGGCGCGTAACGGCGCCGCCCAGCAGGGCGGGGCGCGGCCTGGCGGCGCTCCGTACGGCTACGCGGACAGATGCCGCTCGACCGTCTCGACCTTCGAGGTCAGCCCGTCGGTGACGCCCGGGCGGATGTCGGCCTTGAGGACCACGGACACCCGCGGCGCCCGCGCCTCCACGGCCGCGACCGCCCGCTTGACGACGTCCATGACCTCGTCCCACTCGCCTTCGATGGACGTGAACATCGCGTCCGTACGGTTCGGCAGGCCCGATTCGCGCACCACCCGCACCGCGTCCGCGACGTACTCCCCCACGTCCTCGCCGACGCCCAACGGCGTCACGGAGAAGGCGACGATCATGCGTTGACCACGCCCTCACGGCGCGCACGGTCGGCGATCACACTGGCCTCCGCCTCCCGCTTCAGCTTGCGCTCGGCGAAGAAACCGCCGGTCGGCAGGATGGAGAGCACGAAGTAGAGCGCGGCGGTCTTGCGGTCCCACTGCGCCCGCTTCCAGGCGTCCAGCCAGAAGACCAGGTACAGGATGAACAGGATGCCGTGCACCATGCCCATCACCGGGACCGCGTTGAAGTCGGTCGTGCGCTTGAGCACCGAGCAGACGAGGAGCAGGAGGAAGGAGACGGCCTCGGGCGCGGAGACCAGGCGGAGCCGCCGCAGTGCGGTGGCGGTCTTGAAGTCCACGGGAGCAGCACCTTTAAGGGAGAGGGCAACGAGAGAACACGGAGCCTGAGCTTGTGAAGTCATGCACAAGCTCCTCTCGCATTGTCGCAGCCTCGTAACCGATCACCGCGCCGGGGTCCGGCTGTCCCTGTTCCGCGCCGTTCGGTCCCGATAACGTCGGATCCGTGGCTCAGTTTCGGCTCCAGGGGAGCAAGGTGCTCGCCGTCGACATGACCGGCGATTCCGTGAAGGCCAAGAACGGCTCGATGGTCGCGTACGAGGGGGAGATGACCTTCAAGAAGAAAACCGGCGGTGGGGAGGGGCTGCGCGGGATGGTGACCCGGCGGCTCACCGGCGAGCAGATGGCGGTCATGGAGGTCAAAGGGCATGGCACGTGCTACTTCGCCGACCGGGCGAGCGAGATCAACCTGGTCTCGCTGCACGGCGAGACGCTGCACGTGGAGGCCAGTAATCTGCTGTGCACGGACGCCGCCCTGCGCACCGGCACCTCCTTCACCGGGCTGCGCGGCTCCTCACAGGGCAACGGCCTGTTCACCACGACCGTCGAGGGCACCGGGCAGGCGGCCATCCTCTCCGACGGCACGGCGGTGGTGCTGCGCGTCACCCCGCAGCTGCCGCTCCAGGTCGACCCGGGCGCGTATATCGCCCATACGGGCAAGCTCAAGCAGCACTTCCAGGCCGGGGTGAACTTCCGCACGCTCATAGGGGAGAGCTCGGGCGAGGCGTTCCAGATCCGCTTCGAGGGCGAGGGACTGGTGTACGTACAGCCGAGTGAGCGCAACACGATCGGTGGGGATGTGTGATGCCGTTCAACATCCTCAACTCACGCATGGTCGAGGCGCAGGTGCAGCCCGGCCAGACGGTCTTCAGCCAGCGCGGCGCGATGCTGGCCTACCGGGGCGAGGTGCGGTTCACGCCGAGCATCACCGGCGGGCAGCGCGGGGTGATGGGCATGATCGGCCGCCGGGTCGCGGGCGAGGCGACCCCGCTGATGACCGTCGAGGGCAGCGGCACGGTGATGTTCGGCCACGGCGGCCACCATGTCGAGGTGATCCACCTGGCCGGCGACAAGCTTTACGTCGAGTCGGACCGGCTGCTCGCCTTCGACGGATCGCTGCGCCAGGGCACGATGTTCATGGGCTCGCAGGGCGGGGTGATGGGCATTGTGCGCGGCCAGGTCACCGGCCAGGGGCTGTTCACCACCACCCTGGAGGGGCACGGCTCGGCCGCGGTCATGGCCCACGGCGGCGTGATCCAGCTGCCGATCGCCCCCGGCCGCCCGGTCCATGTCGACCCGCAGGCGTACGTCGCCCACCGCGGGGACGTACGCAACAAGCTCTCGACCGCGCTCGGCTGGCGCGAAATGGTCGGCCGCGGCTCGGGAGAGGGCTTCCAGCTGGAGCTCTCGGGCACCGGCACGGTGTATGTCCAGGCATCGGAGGAGAAGCTTTGAACGGCCCCGTCATCCACGACGCGTACACCCTCCCGGTCGACGACAACATCAATCCGTACGCCTTCAGCGTGGAGCTCAACGGCCAGTGGTTTCTGCAGAAGGGGAAGATGATCGCCTATTACGGGCGGATCGACTTCCAGGGTGTGGGCCTGGGCCGGCTGGACCACCTCATCGCGCACAGCTTCCACTCCCCGCTGCACGCCGCGGACTGGGTGGTGGCCGAGGGGCAGGGCAAGATGGTGCTCGCGGACCGGGCCTTCGATGTCAATTCCTACGACCTCGACGACGGCAACCTCACCATCCGGTCCGGCAATCTGCTGGCGTTCCAGCCCTCGCTCTCCCTCAAGCAGTCGATCGTCCCGGGCTTCCTGACCCTGATCGGCACCGGCAAGTTCGTCGCGGCCTCCAACGGCCCGGTGGTCTTCATGGAGCCGCCGATCCGTGTCGACCCGCAGGCTCTCGTCGGCTGGGCGGACTGCCCGACCCCCAACCACCACTACGATCATGAGTACTTGCGCGGCGTCCTCGGCGGGATCAGGGCACACACCGGCCTCGGGGGGACCTCGGGCGAGGAGCACCAGTTCGAGTTCGTCGGCGCGGGGACGGTACTGCTCCAGTCGACGGAAGAGCTCATGGACGAGGTGCCCATAGGGACCACGGGGGGCACCGGTTCGTGAGCGAGAGCATGCGGAGTGTAACCTCGAACAGGTGACCTCATATCCATTGGTTCAGAATTCAACTTCTACCGGTAGAATGATTCCCATGGAGACCGAGAACGGCACCCGCTGGCTCAGCGACGAGGAACAGGGCGCCTGGCGCATCCACTTGGACGTCAGCAGGTTGCTGACCTATCAGCTCGAACGAGACCTGCAGCCGTTCGGCCTGACCATGAACGACTACGAGATCCTGGTCAACCTCTCGGAGTCGGAGGGCCACCGGATGCGCATGAGCGACCTGGCCGCCGCCACCCTGCAGTCCAAGAGCCGTCTCTCCCACCAGATCACCCGGATGGAGAACGCGGGCCTCGTCCGCCGCGAGCACTGCGAGTCCGACCGGCGCGGACTCTTCGCGTGTCTCACCGAAGACGGCTGGGAGACCATGCGCAAGGTCGCACCGCACCACGTCGAGTCGGTGCGCAAGCACTTCATCGACCTGCTCAGCCCCGAAGCCCTCGACGCCCTCCACACCTCCCTGACCCCGATCGCCGAGCATCTGCGTGCTCAGCGCGGCCGCGTGTAGGAAGGCCGCCCAGGGCCACCAGCGGCAGCGTGATGTACTGCGCTGGTGACCGATTACGACGTACTCCGCGTCTTCTGCGGACCGGACGGCCGCCACGGCAACACGCTCGGCGTGGTACGCCGAGGTTCGGCCGTCCCCGGGACGGCCGAACGCCAGGCCCTCGCGCGGAAGCTGGGCTTCAGCGAGACCGTGTTCGTCGACGACCCCGAGCGCGGCGTCATCGACATCTACACGCCGACGCTGCGGCTGCCGTTCGCCGGGCACCCGTGCGTGGGCACGGCCTGGCTGCTCGACGTGCCGGAACTGGTCACGCCCGCGGGCCCGGTGGGCGCCCGGCTCGAAGGGGAGTTCAACTGGATCGAGGCGCGCCCCGAGTGGGCGCCGCCCCGCACCCTGCGGCGCTACGACTCGGCGGCCGAGGTGGACGCCCTCCCCGTGCCGGAGCCGGGTGAGTGGATCTACGCCTGGGCCTGGGAGGAAGAGGCGGCCGGCCGGATCAGGTCCCGCGCCTTCCCCGGACGCGGCGACGGCATCGACGAGGACGAGGCGACGGGCGCCGCGGCGCTGCTGCTGACAGCCCAGCTGGGGCGCGCCCTGAACATCGCGCAGGGCCGAGGCTCCCAGATCCTGACGGCACCGCGGCCGGACGGCCTGATCGACGTGGGAGGCCGCGTACGGCTGGAAGCCACGGAAAGGCTGTAGCCGCCGACGAGACGGGAGGGGGTGGGGG
>NZ_MUNE01000208.1 GCF_002154605.1 Streptomyces milbemycinicus
CGGTGCATGTCGTACTCGCCGGTGGGGGGACCGCCGGCCACATCGAGCCCGCGCTCGCCCTCGCGGACGCCCTGCGCAGGCAGGATCCGACCGTGGGGATCACAGCGCTCGGGCACGAGCCGGGTCTCGAGCCCCCGCTCCGTGCCGAGCGCTGTGATCCCCACGGTCGGATCCTGCCTGCGCAGGGCGTCCGCGAGGGCGAGCGCGGGCTCGATGTGGCCGGCGGTCCCCCCACCGGCGAGTACGACATGCACCGAAATTCACCGCTCTCCGGACGGCCGCTTCTTGACGCGCCGTCTCATCGTCTTCCGTCTCACCCGAGCCAGCTTCTTCCACAAAGCAGGCTGCCGCGTCGCCAGTGCCGCCCGCGCGCTCGGCTCCGCCCGCGCGAAGGCGATCAGCAGGCCGATCGCGAACATGGTCGGCAGCAGGGCGGACCCTCCGTAGGAGAACAGCGGGAGCGGGACCCCGGCGATCGGCAGCAGACCGAGCACCGCGCCGATATTGACCACGGCCTGGGCCGTGATCCAGGTGGTCACGCCTCCCGCGGCATACCTCACGAAGTGGTCCTCCGTGCGTCCGGCCACGCGGATACCCGCATAGCCTAGAGCCGCGAAGAGTACGAGCACCGACAGCGTCCCCGCGAGGCCGAGTTCCTCCCCGGTAATGGCGAAGATGAAGTCGGTGTGTGGTTCGGGTAGTTCGCCCCATTTTTCCATACTTGCACCCAGTCCGGAACCGAACCAGCCGCCATTGGCCAGGGCGTAGATCCCGTGCACCGCCTGCCAGCACTGATCATTGTGGCCGGGCTCGGTGGCCCCGATACAGGCGAGCCGGGACATCCGGTTGGCGCTGGTCTTGATCAGCAGTACGCC
>NZ_MUNE01000209.1:0-147 GCF_002154605.1 Streptomyces milbemycinicus
GTACGGAAGAGGGCGAGCCGGCGGGGCGGGGGTCAGGCGGAGGGGGTCTGCACCGTTTCGGGCAGCTCCTCCACATCGACCCCGCGGACCTGCGCGAGCTCATGCTTGAGTGCGGCCAGTTCGGCCCCGCCCGCCATGTGGTTGGTG
>NZ_MUNE01000209.1:184-19613 GCF_002154605.1 Streptomyces milbemycinicus
TTGAGCACCACCCCGGACTGCTTGACGCCGAGCGCCGCCGTGGGCTCGTCCAGGATCAGCACCCGGGCGCCGAAGTACACGGCCCGGGCGATGGCCACCGACTGGCGCTGGCCGCCGGAGAGGGTGCCGATGGGCTGGTCCAGGTCGTCGAGGTGGATGCCCATGGCGGACAGTTCCTCGTCGGTGATCCGCTTCATCCGCTCGATGTCCAGGCGGCGCACGGGCCAGCGGCCACGGGTCAGTTCGGAGCCGAGGAAGAAGTTCCGCCATACCGGCATCAGCGGCACGGTGGCCAGGTCCTGGTACACGGTGGCGATGCCGAGGTTCAGGGCGTCGCGCGGGTTGGACAGGCGCACCGGATTGCCGTCGACGAGGAATTCCCCCTCGTCATGCTGGTGCAGCCCGGACACGATCTTGATGAGGGTGGACTTGCCGGCGCCGTTGTCGCCCAGTACGCAGGTCACCTGGCCCGGCCGTACGGCCAGGTCGATTCCGCGCAGCGCGCGGACGTTGCCGTAGAGCTTGCCGACGCCGTTCAGCCGGACCACCGGCTCCGGGCTCCGGCCCGCGGCGGCTTCTTTGGTCACGTTCGTGGCCATTGCCATCACCTCCTGGTCGCCTGGCGGCGCACCCACAGATTGACCAGTGTCGCGAGCAGCAGCATCACGCCGACGAAGAACTTGAACCAGTCGGGGTTCCAGTTGGCGTAGACGATGCCCTGGTTGACCATGCCGAAGATGAAGGCGCCCAGGACCGCGCCGATCGCCGAGCCATAGCCGCCGGTGAGCAGAGAGCCGCCGATCACCGCCGCGATGATGTAGTAGAACTCGTTGCCCACGCCCTCGCCGGCCTGCACGGTGTTGTACTCGAACAGCAGGTGCATACCGACGAACCAGGCCGCGAAGCCCACGGTCATAAACAGCGCGATCTTGGTGAAGGTCACCGGGACACCCACGGCCCGGGCGCTCTCCTTGGAGCCGCCCACCGCGAAGATCCAGTTGCCGAACTTGGTGCGCAGCAGCACCCAGGTGGCGATGGCCGCGAAGAACAGCCACCACAGCACGGTGATCTTCACATCGACGCCGCCGATCGAGATCTCGGAGGCGAAGACCGACTTGGCCTGGTCGAAGCCGTCCATATCGTTGATCGGGTCGGTGGCGACATTGTCGGTCAGCAGCTTGGTGACGGCCAGGTTGGCGCCCTGGAGCATCAGGAAGCTGGCGAGGGTGACCAGGAAGCTGGGCAGTCCGGTCTTGATCAGCAGTACGCCGTTGATCAGGCCCACGACGAGCGAGACGACCAGGGCGACCAGGACTCCCACCCACACATTGGTGGTGAGCTGGAAGCTGAGCATGCTCGCGGTCAGCGCCGAGGAGGTGACGGCGACACCGGCCGACAGGTCGAACTCGCCGCCGATCATCAGCAGGGAGACGGCCAGGGCCATGATGCCGATGGTGGACCCCTGATAGAGGACCGTGGCGAAGGAGTCGGCCTGGCGGAAGGTCGGGGCGGCGGCGAAGAAGAAGATGTAGACGCCGATGGCCGCGACCAGCGCGCCGATCTCGGGGCGGGCCAGCGTCCGGCGGATCAGCGAGCGCTCGGTGGTGCGGGCCTTGTGGACGGTGGGGGAGGCCGGCGGCGTCGCCGCCGCCGGCGTCGTGGTCTGGGTCATCGGGCGATCACCGGGTGCCCTTCTCGGCGAACTTGGCGATGGTCTCGACGTTGTCCTTGGTGACGAACGCGGGGCCGGTCAGCACGGGCTTCTCGCCGCCGCCGCTGAAGTTGCCGTTGACCTTGTAGAGCCACAGCGAGTCGATCGACAGATAGCCCTGGAGGAACGGCTGCTGGTCGACGGCGAACTGCACATCGCCGCTCTTGACCGCGGCGACCAGGGTCTTGTTGAGGTCGAAGGTGGCGACCTTGGCCTTGCCCCCGGCGTCCTTGGCGGACTGGACGGCGGTGAGGGCGAAGGGGGCGCCGAGCGTGACGACGTAGTCGATGCTGGAGTCCTGCCTGAGCTTCGCGTTGATCGTCGACCTCACCGACGGCATATCGGTCCCGTTGACGTAGAGGTTCTCCGTCTTGCCCTTGAAGGTCTTCTTCACACCGGCGCAGCGGGCCTCGAGCGCGACATGGCCCTGGTCCTGGATCACACAGATGTTGTGCTTGGCACCGACCTCGTTCAGCCGCTTGCCGAAGGCCTGGCCGGCGATGGACTCGTCCTGGCCGAAGTACTCCAGCAGGCCCATGTCCTTCCAGTTGTCGAGGCCGGCGTTGAAGCCGACGACGGGGATACCGGCCTTCTCGGCCTTCGCTATGACGCCCTTCATGGCGTCGGGCTTGGCGAGGGTGACCGCGATGCCGTCGACGTGCTGGTCGATGGCGTTCTGGATGAGGTTTGCCTGGTCGGCCGCGTTGGGGTTGCTCGAGTAGACCAGGTCCACGTTGTCCTTGGCCGCCGCTGCCTTGGCGCCCTTGCGGATGGTGTCCCAGAAGGTGTCGCCTGGTGCCGCGTGAGTGATCATCGCGATCTTCAGCCGGGGGGTGTTCGCCTTGCCGGCGGAGATGTCGTCCGAGGCGTCCTGGGCCTTCTTGCCGCCCTGGCTGCTGCAGCCGGTGGCGATCAGGACGCCTGCCGTGACCAGGGCGGCCAGGGCTGAGGCTCTGCGGGTTCGGTTGAGTCTGAGGTCCATCTGTTCCAGCACCTCTCAAGCCGGGACCGTTGTTGACACGGCCGTTGCGAAGGGGAGCAAACTCTCCGGGGCCGTCGGCTGTCAAGGGTTTGTCATGACAACATTTCATCTGGACGTAACGAGGCGATAACGTCGCCCATCGATGCCCTTGATAGGTCCGAATGTAAGGACAAATTCTTGACAGGGGATGGGAGACACCCTTAGACCTGAAGGGCCACAGCCGCCCGCACGATGCACGGACCGTGAGCCTGAGCTGCGTCTTTCCTGAAGGGGTACGCATGAGTGAGCCGTACGACCTGATCACGATGGGCCGGATCGGGGTGGACATCTATCCCCTGCAGATCGGCGTCCCCCTGCCGCAGGTCGAGACGTTCGGCAAATTCCTCGGCGGCTCCGCGACCAATGTCGCGGTGGCCGCCGCCCGGCTCGGCCGCCGCACGGCGGTGATCAGCCGCACCGGGGCCGACCCCTTCGGCGAGTACATCCACCAGGCGCTGCGCGAGTTCGGCGTGGACGACCGCTGGGTCACCCCCGTCGGCGCCTACCCCACCCCCGTCACCTTCTGCGAGATCTTCCCGCCCGACGACTTTCCGCTGTACTTCTACCGTCGGCCCAAAGCCCCCGACCTGGAGATCCACCCCGGGGAGCTGGACCTCGACGCCGTACGCGCCGCCCGGATCTTCTGGATGACCGGCACCGGCCTCAGCGAAGAGCCCAGCCGCGCCGCCACCCTGGCCGCCCTGGAGGCGCGCGCCAAGGCCGGCCCGACCGTCTTCGACCTGGACTGGCGGCCGATGTTCTGGCCGGACCCGGCCGAGGCCCGCCCGTACTACGCCCAGGCACTGCGCCACGCCACCGTCGCCGTCGGCAACCTCGACGAATGCGAGGTCGCCACCGGGGTGCGGGAGCCCGCGGCCTGCGCCGAGCGCCTGCTGGCGGCGGGGGTGGAACTGGCCGTTGTCAAACAGGGCCCCAAGGGCGTACTCGCCGTACACCGCGACGGCACCACGGCCGAGGTGCCGCCGGTCCCCGTCGAGGTCGTCAACGGCCTGGGCGCGGGCGACTCGTTCGGCGGATCCCTGTGCCACGGCCTGCTGTCCGGCTGGGACTTGGAGCGCATCATGCGGTACGCCAACGCTGCGGGCGCCATCGTGGCGTCCCGCCTCGCCTGCTCCTCCGCGATGCCCACCGAAGCCGAGGTCGAGGCCCTGCTTGCCGGGGACTGACCACAGGTGACCAGCCATCCCCTCTCTTGATCACCCGCCCCCTCGCCCTCCGGCCGCCACCAGGCCGCGCGACCAGCGGATGGCGTGATCTCATGAACGCGACTGCGAGGAGCACCCGTTGAGCATCAGCATTCCCGACCTGGTCAAGGTGCGGACCCGGCACCCGGAGGCGATCGCCGAGGCGGCCGCCCGCCGGGTCCGGCGCCCCCTCGTCGGCGACAGCGGCCGTCTGATGATCGTGGCCGCCGACCACCCCGCGCGCGGCGCCCTCGCCGTCGGAGGCCACAAGCTGGCCATGGCCAACCGCACCGAACTGCTGGAGCGGCTGTGCGCGGCGCTGTCCCGCCCCGGCGTCGACGGTGTGCTCGCCACCGCCGACATCCTTGAGGACCTGCTGCTGCTCGGCGCCCTCGACAACAAGGTCGTCATGGGCTCGATGAACCGCGGCGGCCTGGCCGGCGCCTCCTTCGAACTCGACGACCGCTTCACCGGCCACCGCCCCCAGGACATCGCCCGGCTCGGCTTCGACGCAGGCAAGCTGCTGCTGCGCATCGACTACTCCGACGAGGGCTCGCTGGCCACCATGGTGTCGACGGCCAGAGCCATCGACGAGATGGCCGAGCGCCGGCTGCCCATCTTCGTCGAGCCCTTCATCTCCCGCCGGATCGACGGCAAGGTCACCAACGACCTGAGCGCCGAGGCCGTCACCAAGTCCATCGCCATCACCTCCGGGCTCGCCGGGACCTCCGCGTACACCTGGCTGAAGGTGCCGGTCACCGAGAACGCCGACGACATGGCCGCCGTCATGGAGACCTCCACGCTGCCCGCGGTGCTGCTCGGCGGGGACGTCGGCAAGAGCCCGCGGGACCAGGAGGGCGCGTACGAGAAGTGGCGCAAGGCGCTGAGCCTGCCCACCGTCCAGGGCCTGGTGGTCGGCCGCGCGCTGCTCTACCCGGCGGAGGGCAGCGTCGAGCAGGCCGTCGACACGGCCGTCGGACTGCTGTGACGGCGCCGGGACCAGGGAACAAGTGGGGAACAAGGCGGAGACTGACGACATGACCACTAGCGACCCTTACACCGGTTCCACCGGCTTCCATCTGCAGGCCGGCAAGGCGGCCGCCGGACCGTACGCCGTGGACATCGACCCCGCGCGGGCCGGATGGGGCTACTCCTCGCTGCGCGTCCTCGACCTGCCGCCCGGCGGCTCGCATCAGGTGGCCACCGGCGACAGCGAGTGGATCGTGCTGCCGCTGAACGGCGGCTGCACCGTGGAGACCGAGGGCCGGACCTTCGAACTGCACGGCCGGGACAGCGTGTTCAGCGGCGTCACCGACTTCGCGTATCTGCCGCGCGACGCGCACGCGCAGATCGCGAGCGCGGCGGGCGGGCGGTTCGCGCTCACCGGCGCCCGCTGCGAGCGCCGGCTGCCCGCCCGCTACGGACCGGCCTCCGCCGTCCCCGTCGAGCTGCGCGGCACCGGCAACTGCTCCCGCCAGGTCAACAACTTCGGCGCCGCCGGGGTCTTTGAGTGTGACAAGCTGATCGCGGTCGAGGTGCTGACCCCCGGCGGCAACTGGTCCTCCTACCCGCCGCACAAGCACGACGAGTGCCGTCCGGGCGAGGAGTCCGAGCTGGAGGAGATCTACTACTTCGAGATCGCCGAGGCACACGGCAACGAGGGCGTCGGCTACCAGCGGGTCTCCCCCTCCGGCCACGGCCGTGGCACGGATGTGCTCGCCGAGGTCCGCTCCGGCGACGTGGTCCTGATCCCCGACGGCTGGCACGGCCCGTCCATCGCCGCCCCCGGCCACGACATGTACTACCTCAACGTCATGGCGGGCCCCGGCCAGGAGCGCGACTGGCTGATCTGCGACCACCCCGACCACGCCTGGATCCGCGCCACCTGGCCGGACCAGCCCGTCGATGCCCGCCTGCCCCTCTATGACGCCCCCGACGCCCCCGACGCCTCTACGGGAGACACACGATGAGTGGAGCCACCCGCAGGCTCACCACGGCCCAGGCCCTGGTGGAGTTCCTGGCCCACCAGTACACCGAGCGCGACGGGAAGCGCCGGCGCCTCATCAACGCCTGCTGGGGCATCTTCGGCCACGGCAATGTGGCGGGCCTCGGCCAGGCGCTGCTGGAGACCGGCCAGGACGCCATGCCGTATCTCCAGGGCCGTAACGAGCAGGCCATGGTGCACGCGGCCGTCGGCTACGCCCGCCAGTCCAACCGGCTCGCCGCCCAGGCCGTCACCACCTCCATCGGCCCCGGGGCCACCAACCTGGTCACCGGCGCCGCGCTGGCCACCGTCAACCGGCTGCCCGTGCTGCTGCTGCCCGGCGACACCTTCGCGACCCGCCCCGCCGACCCGGTGCTGCAGCAGCTGGAGGTTCCCTTCGCGGGCGATGTGTCGGTCAACGACTGTCTGCGGCCGGTCTCCCGCTACTTCGACCGGATCGTCCGCCCCGAGTCGCTGATCCCGGCCGCGCTGCAGGCCATGCGGGTGCTCGCCGACCCGGTCGACACCGGCGCCGTCACCCTCGCCTTCCCGCAGGACGTCCAGGCCGAGGCGTACGACTGGCCCGAGGAGTTCTTCGCCGACCGGGTCTGGCACGTACGCCGCCCCGCGCCCGAGCCGGCCGAGCTCGCCGCGGCCGCGCAGGCCGTGCGCGCCGCCCGGCGGCCGCTGATCGTCGCGGGCGGCGGCATCCACCACAGCGAGGCCGAGGAGAGCCTGCGCGCGCTCGTCGACGCCACCGGCATCCCCGTCGCCTCCACCCAGGCGGGCAAGGGCTCGCTGCGCCACGACCACCCCGCCGACATCGGCGGCATCGGACACACCGGCACCTCCGTCGCGGACGACCTGGCCCGCACCGCCGACCTGGTCATCGGCGTGGGCACCCGCTACAGCGACTTCACCACCGCCTCCGCGACCCTCTTCGCCGACCCCGGTGTCCGCTTCCTGAACCTCAACATCGCGCCGTTCGACGCCCACAAGCTGAGCGCGACGACCCTGGTCGCCGACGCCCGCGCCGGTCTTGAGGCGCTGGCCCAGGCGCTGGCCGGGCACCGGGTCGAGGAGTGGTACGAGGCCGAGTACGCCGCCGGGAAGGCGCGCTGGGAGCAGCAGGTCGACGCCGCGTACGACGCCGAGGACGAGTCCGCCCGGCCCTCCCAGACCCAGGTCCTGGGTGCCCTGGACCAGACCGTCGGCGACGACGACGTCGTCATCAACGCCGCCGGCTCGCTCCCCGGCGATCTGCACAAGCTGTGGCGGGCCCGCTCGCCGCGCCAGTACCACCTCGAATACGGCTACTCCTGCATGGGCTACGAGATCCCGGCCGCCATCGGCGTCCGGCTCGCGGCGCCCGACCGCCCGGTGTGGGCGCTGGTCGGGGACGGTACGTATCTGATGATGCCGACCGAGATCGTCACCGCGGTCCAGGAAGGCATCAACATCAACATCGTGCTGATCCAGAACCACGGCTACGCCTCCATCGGCGGTCTGTCGGAGGAGACTGGTGGTGAGCGCTTCGGCACCGCCTACCGCTTCCGCGCCGCCGACGGCACGTACACCGGCGACCCGCTCCCGGTCGACCTGGCGACCAACGCCGCCTCGCTCGGCATGGAGGTGATCCGCGCCGGGAGCGTGGCCGAGCTGCGCGAGGCACTGGCCGCCGCGCGCGCCTCGGACCGGCCCACCTGCGTCTATGTGGAGACCGAAACGGCCGGCCCGGTGCCCGGCGCGCCCGCCGCCCAGGCGTGGTGGGATGTGCCCGTCGCCCAGACCGCGACCCGCCCCGCGGCCGTCAAGGCCCGCGAAACCTACGACCGGCAGGCCGCGGCCCGCCGCCGTCACCTCTGATCGCCCCCCTGATCGGTGACCGACTGGTGAACGAAGAGAAAGGCTCCGCACCCATGAAGACCGTCAACCACTGGATCGGTGGCAAGCCCGTCGAGGGCGCGTCGGGAGAGTACGGCCCGGTCTACAACCCGGCGACCGGCGCTCAGGACACCCGGGTGGCGTTCGCCTCCGTGGCCGAGGTGGACGCGGCCGTCTCCGCGGCCCAGGAGGCATTCGCTTCCTGGGGCACCGTCTCGCTGGCCAAGCGCACCGCGATCCTCTACAAGTACCGCGAACTGCTGGACGCCCACCGCGACGAGATCGCCGCCCTGATCACCGCCGAGCACGGCAAGGTGCACTCCGACGCCCTCGGCGAGGTGGCCCGCGGCCTGGAGATCGTCGAGCTCGCCTGCTCCATCGCGGAGAAGCTGAAGGGCGAGCTGTCCACCCAGGTCTCCACCGGGGTCGACGTCGCCTCGATCCGCCAGCCGCTCGGCGTCGTCGCCGGCATCACGCCGTTCAACTTCCCGGCCATGGTGCCGATGTGGATGTTCCCGGTGGCCATCGCCTGCGGCAACACCTTCGTACTCAAGCCCAGTGAGAAGGACCCCTCGGCCTCCTGGCGGCTGGCCGAACTGGCCGCCGAGGCGGGCCTGCCGGACGGCGTGCTCAACGTCGTCAACGGCAACAAGGTGGCCGTCGACCGGCTCCTGGAGCACCCGGACATCGCCGCGGTCAGCTTCGTCGGCTCCACGCCCATCGCCAGGTACATCCAGGCGAAGGCCATCGAGCACGGCAAGCGGGTGCAGGCGCTCGGCGGCGCCAAGAACCACATGCTGGTGCTGCCCGACGCCGACCTGGACTTCGCCGCGGACAACGCCATCAACGCGGCGTACGGCTCGGCCGGCGAGCGCTGCATGGCCGTGTCCGTCGTGGTCGCGGTGGGCGACACCGGCGACGAACTGGTCAAGAAGATCGCCGACCGCGCCGCCAGGCTCCGCATCGGCCCCGGCGACGACCCGGCCTCCGAGATGGGTCCGCTCATCACCAAGGAGCACCGCGACAAGGTCGCCTCGTATGTGCACGGCGCCGCGGCGCAGGGCGCCGAGGTCGTCGTCGACGGGACGGGATATGCGGTCGAAGGCCACGAGAACGGCTTCTTCATCGGCGTCTCGCTGCTGGACAAGGTTCCCACCACCGCCGACGCCTACCGCGACGAGATCTTCGGCCCGGTGCTGTGCGTGGTCCGCGCCGAGACGTACGACGAGGCCATCGAGCTGATCAACAGCTCGAAGTGGGGCAACGGCACGGCCATCTTCACCCGCGACGGCGGCGCCGCCCGCCGCTTCCAGCTGGAGGTGGAAGCGGGCATGGTCGGCATCAACGTGCCGATCCCGGTCCCCGTCGGCTACCACTCCTTCGGCGGCTGGAAGGACTCGCTCTTCGGCGACCAGCACATCTACGGCAACGACGGTGTGCAGTTCTACACCCGCGGCAAGGTCATCACCACCCGCTGGCCGGCACCGTCGGAGGAGGTCGGCATCAACCTCGGGTTCCCGAAGAACCACTGAGGCCCTGTCAGAGTTGAGCCCCCACCGGTGCGCATCCGGTGGGGGCTCGCTTGGATGGTAGGGGCTGCGCGGGTCAGGCGGTGAGGAGTCCGCCACTGGCGAGGGCGGTGACGAAGGACGCCCAGCCGTCCGCCGAGAAAACCAACGCCGGGCCCTGGGGGTCCTTGCTGTCGCGCGTTGCCACCATCGTAGGAAGGAACGCGGCCTCGACACACTGGCCGTTGCCACTGCTGTAAGAACTCTTGCGCCACTTCGCGCCCGCAAGATCTATCTCGTGCATTCTTGTACCTCCCCTCACTGCATCTCGCTGATCAGTGTAGTGATCAGGCTCAGTGTGCTGTCGGGGCTGAGGGCCTGAGCACGTAGGTTGTCGAACATCACGCCATACCTGCGCACATCGATCTCGGCTTCAAGGAAGAGATCTCCGGCCATGCTGTCCAGGTAGACGATCTCCGGGTCTTCCGCATCCGCGAAGCCCATCAGCACAAATGACCCCGGCATGCCGGCGTGTGCCCCGGCGCTGAACGGGATGACCTGAAGAGTCACATGAGGTTTCTCGGCCTCCTGAGCAAGGTGCTTCATCTGCTCACGCATGGCCTTCGGGCCGCCCACCATTCGGCGCAGTGCGGCCTCATCCATGATCGCCCAAACACGCAGCGGATCGTCCTTGGCGAGTACCGCCTTCCGCTCGATACGCGCTTGCACTCGTTGCTCTACTGCCTCGGCGCTGGCCATGGGCAACGTCCCTCTGATCACAGCTCGTGCGTAGTCCTCGGTCTGCAACAGGCCAGGAATGAACAGCGACTCGTAGTTGCGGACTTCCCACGCTTCGTTCTCGAAGCTGATGTACGCAGTGTATTCCTCGGGAAGTTCGCTGTGATACGGCCGCAACCACCCTCGTGTGTTGGCCCCCTGCAGCAAGGCAAGAACCTCACCACGCTGCGGATCTCGAACGTGGTACAGGTCCAGCAAGGCGACCAGCGTCCGCCGCTGGGGCCGGACGCGGGCAGTCTCGATGCGGTACAGCGTGGCCTCGTTGATGCCCGTCTGCCCCGTCACTTCCTCCCTCGTCAGCTCCGACTCGCTTCGCAACCGCCGTAGCTCCGCCGCAAGACGACGGAGGCGAACCGTGGGGATCTGCCGCTTCGGAGGCACCGCAGCCACCTTTCATCTGCACACGAGGTAGGCCGATTCTGACTGCTGACCAAGTCTCCAGCAAGCTGATACGGCATTTGCAAGGTATGCATTCTCATTCCTTGCGTATGCCGTGTCTGTGGGTGCATTCTAGTCTCATGCGTTGCTCGCTGTGACGACTTGGGTACACAGACGTCTCGCTGGCGTCTTGCCGAACATCCGCGTGCACGCGAACACAAGAGACCCCCGCGACGTTGCTGGAGCGGCGAACGTCCGGGGGCAGTGGCCCACAACCCCTGGGAGGTTGATGAGCGTGGCCTACGCTATCGCCTGGATCCTCGAAGCGCTGCTACGGCTGGTGTTACCGCCGTCAGGCCGCCACCGCGCGCCCGACACGGCCGACGGCCATCCCGCCGTGCAGCACCGGCACGCGCCGACGATGCACACAGCGCACGTACCCGACACACCATCACGACCCATGGCGGTTGAGCGCGCCGACGCCTCAACCGTCCAGTTCCGCCCGGCCTTCGGACCGCCGGACGGTCACGGGACGGACATGGTCCGGCCCTATGTCTTCGCGTACGAACAGCAGCAGCGGCTGGAGCCCGCCGAGCGCCGACTGCGGCGGCAGCGTCGACGGGCGCTGTGGCTGGCCGTGCACGGCATCGACATCGGGCCGCGCCGAATTCACGGCGTGCGGGTGGTTGCGTAGATGACCACGCCGACAACTCCCCCGCCACAGCAGGGACAGGGCGACGGGCAGCAGGTACAGCAGGGCGGCGACGACCGCCCGACCCTTGAGGAACTGCGGCAGCAATCTGTCGTTCTGAGCGAACAGATCGCTCAGCATCTGGGGCGGGGGGCGAAGTGAGACACGCACCCAACGCCAACGTCGATTGCGCCCGATGCCGTGCCAGGGGGAAGCAGTGAACGGCGGGGACTGGACCAAGGTCCTGCCCAGTCTCGCGGTCGGCATGGTCGTCTACGACCGGCGTTACGAGATGCCCGGGACCATCGCCGACTTCGACGGGCCCATGGTGTGCCTCACCCGCCCTACGGGCCTCGCATGGCGGTCGCACTGTGTCTCGGTGCGCCCCGCTACGGCGTACGAGCGGCGGCAGCTACGAGCCATTGCCAAGCTGCACGCCCAGCGCCAACGAGGCACAGCAAGCTCTGACCGCCATTTGCGGTGAGTTTGGGACGACGACACGCCGACGCCACGGCGTGTCGTCGTCCCAAACTCACCGCAAAGTTACGACACAGAGCACTTCGCCGGAGTGGTCCCCCATGGCAGATGGCCCCTGGCACGCCGAATGGACGTTCATCAGCACATCCGGCGTCACCACAGGAACGGCCGACAAGACACGCTACTTCGATATCCGCACAGCCATCTTCAAGGCGGGAGACAACTCGCTGCGCGATCTGGCGCATGACGAAGTGGCCGAACGAGACGAGCCCTGGAAACTCCTCATCGCGGCCCTGTACTCCCAGGCGATGCTGACGGCCGACGAAACCGGCGCATGGCAATACGTGAGCCAGGACGGCTGGGCGAACGTAACGGTTCGCTTTGCGCCGTAGTGGCAAATGGGTCGTCGCCCTGGCCCATGGCGGGCCGGTTTTGGCCAGACTTGGTCGACGCCATTCGAGCTGATCAACAGCTTGAATGGGGCAACGGCACGGCCAACTTCACCCGCGACGGCGGCGCCCGCCGCGTCCAGCTGGAGGTGGAGGCGGGCATGGTCGGCGTCAACGTGCCGATCCCGTCCCCGTTGGCTACCACTCCTTCGGCGGCTGGCGGAACGGCTGTCTAGCCTTTGGCGTCGATGAGCTGGAAGCTGTATCCGGTGACCCGGACGCGCTTGCCGGAGGGCGGTACGACGGCCATGGTGAGCGACGAATCGGTGCGGGTGAGGAAGGTGGAGGTGTCCCTGCCGTCCAGGTAGACCTCCGTGACCGTGGGCATGTTGCCGATCTGCATGACGGAGGTGCAGTTCATGCCGTCGGACTTCGGCCAGTTCAGGTAGTCGATGCCGAAGCCGTAAAGGGCCACGGCACCACCGTCGGCGGTCTTGAGCCCGTACGCCGTGTCGTCCGCGGTGTGGGCGGCCTTGTATTTGCCGTTGACGCAGCCGTCGGGGAAGTCGGCGCGGTCCGCGTAGCTCTTCTTCCAGACCTTCATGGCCGCGTTCTGAGTGAACGTGCTGTCCGCGCTCTTGCCGCCGGTCAGAAAGATGTCCTGGGACAGCCCGTGCAGATCGGCGAGTTTTGTGCCGCCCACCTGGTCCGACTCCTTGAGTACGGAGGCGAATCCGTCGCCGTCCAGTTGGATCTTCGGCAGTTTGGTCTTGCTGTCGAGGTTTCCGACGCTCACCGCCTTCCAGGCGGCGCCCACGTTGCCCTTCGTCTGTTTGAAGGCGATCAGCCGGCGGCGGCCCTCGTCGATGTTCTTGCCGGTGATCCGGGTGTCGACGAAGAAGACGTTCTCGGAGCCCTTGGGGGGAATGTAGAAGTGGGCGCCCTTGACCGGATAGTAGAAGGGAACCTTGTAGGAATCCTGTTCCTTCTTCGGCAGAGTCTTGAACTGGGTGAACGTCGCCTGACTCTGCTGCCGCAGCGCGCCGTCCTCGACCTCGGCTATCTTCTTCGGACTCTGTGCGGCGTTGGCCTCGTTGTTGATCTTCGCGTAGTTGAGCAGGACGTCCTGCGCCGCCTTGAGGGAGATGACACCGGCCGGCGAAGACGATGTGTCCGTGGCGGCCTTGCTGTCCTTGCCGCTCTTGTCGGAAGAGTCCGCTCCACCGTCGGATCCGGAGCAGGCGGTGAGTGCGACGGCGAGTGCGACTGCGGATACAACCGCTCGCCCGGATCCGGATATGTGGTGGCGCATGTTTGCGAGTCCCCTGCGGTGGTTCCAGGTCGATGACCGCCACAGGCTAACCGCTGTTACAAGCCCGTTGCGGAGCGAGGGGGCAACCATCCGATCTACGCGCGGGTCTCTCTTGATACTCGACCGATCAATGGTCACAAGACCGCACACAGACCTATACAGCACTGCACAGGGGGATTTTCGATGCTTCGTTCTCTTCGCCGCTCGACGGCCCTCGCCGGTGGCTGCGTGGCCGCGCTCGGCCTCGGCCTCGTCCTCGCCGCCGGCTCGCCCGCGGCGGCCTCCGTCCAGACCGACCCCAACGGCCGCTACACCGCCGAGGAGATCCACCACTTCCTGGAGGGCTTCTACGGCAACCACGGCCCGACCGCCTGGGAGCGGAAGCACCTGGTCTCGGACCAGCTCAAGGAGAAGGCCGCCGAGAACCCCGGCTTCGATGTGCTGCTGTGCGCGCAGAACACGCCGCGCGACATCGAGGTCGGGGAGGTCACCACGGCCCAGTCGGCGCGGGTGGGCTGGGCGACGATCACCACCACATGGGACGGCTCGCCGCAGACCGCGTCCTTCACCGCGTACGTGGACCTCGACGGCAGCAAGCCGATGAAGCTGCTCGACGTCTACTGCGGCACCGACGGGTCAACTACCTTTCGCTGAGCGAAGGGCTTGCACAGCGGGCGTCACTGGCGGTGGCGCTGCGCTTGCGTCCAGCCTGACCCCGGGATCCCTGGGGTGGGGCGGGGGCCGTTGACTGGGCCCCGCGTCGCCACAACTGCCGCGCTCTGGCGCGGATGTTGCGGGAGCCGTTCCGGTCTGCGTGATCAACGAATCCGCAGGACCGGCACGCGAACCAGGCTTGACTCACCCGGTTCGCCTTGTCGATGTGGCCGCATTCGGCGCAGGTGCGGGAGGTGTACGCCGGATCGACGTGTACCACCGGCACTCCGGCCTTGCGGGCCTTGTATGCGATGAAGCTGCCCAGCTGGGCGAAGGCCCAGGAGTGCACGGTGGCCCGTTGGGGCTTACGGAGCCGTACCCGTTCGCGGATGCCCGTGAGGTCTTCCAGGGCGATCCCGCGACCGGTGCGTTCTGCCTCGGCCACCACATGCTTCGCGATCTTGTGATTGATATCCTTCGCCCGTCGGGCCTCCTTGCGGCGCCGCTTCTTCAGCCGGCGCCTGGCCGACGGGGTGTTCTTCCTCTGCAGCTTGGTGCGCAGCGTCCGCTCGCGGGCCCGGGTGCGGTTGAGACAGCGCCCCGCCAGGATCTCGCCGTCGGAGGTGGTGGCGATGTTGATGATGCCCAGGTCGATGCCCAGGAAGTCCGCAGGCTCGGTGTTCAGCGGCGCCTCGGGCACGTCGCAGGTGGCCATGAGGAACCACATGCCGTCCCGGCGCACCAGGTCCGACTCGCCCTGTCGGTGCAGGGCCAGGGTGGCGAGCTGCTCCACGGAGGCGGTGAACTTCACATCTTTGACGCGGCCGGTCAGTGTCCAGATCGAGACCCGCCGCTGGGCGATTTGCCAGGACAGCATCCGGTCGTCATACGGCTGGGCGCCCTCGGGGCGGAAGGTGATCGGCTTCTCGGTGGCCTTGCGGTAGCGCTTCGAACCCGGCCTGCCGAGGTTCCCGGCCTTCAGGTTCGCCTTCAAGGTGACGTACGCATCGCATGTCTTCTTGATGACGTGCTGGGTGGCCTGTGCCCCGAGTCCCCACCGGGCGCGGATCTGCGTATAGGTGAGTTTGCGCAGGGCGAAGTTCCGGCTGATGCCGTGTTCGTAGGCGAGTGAACTGACCCAGGTGGCTGCCTCGTTGCAGGCGGTCAGCGTCGCCTCCAGGGCCGACGCCTGCTCGGGCGTCGGCAGCAGCTTCACTTGGACCACCAGCTTCATGACCGCGACTCTAGGTGGGCAGAGGTGCAAGCGCTTCAGCTCCGAACATCAGTTCACTCGCACGTGCGACCCCATCGCACACACGTTCACCTCACCGGCTCAGCCGGACTGCGATGCCGGTGCTCCGCACCCAGAAGAGACGAGGTTGTGACACTCCGCGCCGCCATCGCGGGATGCGATTCCTCCGGTCTTGAACGACCGCGGTTCGTCGCATGAGTCCCGCTGAAACAACGCGCGGGTGTGATGAACCAGTGCGGAACGGCCGGTTCAGTTTCCGTGGATCAGCGCCGTAGTCTCACCGTATGACCTGGTCACACGCCTTGAAGGCGACCGCACGCGCCGGGCTTGCGATCGAGCGCACCAGGATGGAACCGCTGGTCGCGCTGCGCGGCGCGTGCGGGGTCGCGCTGGTCATCGGCGTGACCATGTGGCTCGGTTCGCCGGCGCTCGCCGTCTCCTCCGCGTTCGGCGCCTTCTCCTCGGGGATCGCGACCTTCCAGCGCAGCTGGCGGCCGCGCCCCGCGCTGGCACTGGCCGCGGCGGGCGGGCTCGCGGTGTCCACGTTCCTCGGCTATCTGGCCGCCGCCCACACCGCGACCTTCGTGGTCATGGTCGCCGTCTGGACGCTGCTGACCGGGATGGCGTGGGCGGTCGGCCCGGTGTCCGGGCTGGTCTCCACCCAGATGGTCGCGGTCATGCTGGTCACCGTCACCCTCCCGACCTCGGTGCTGGGCGCGCTCCAGCACACCGCCCTGATCGGGCTCGGCGGGGTGGTGCAGGCCGCGCTCATCGTGCTGTTCCCGGTGCGGCCGTGGGGGGTGCAGCGCGACGCCCTCGCGGACGCGCTCGCCGCGGTGGCCGACTACGCGCGCCGGCTGCGCCACGACCCGGTGGCGCCGTTCGATCCGCAGCCGCTGATGGAGGCCAGGAGCGCCGCCGCCCTGACCCCCCGCCAGGCCCGGCGGCGCCCGCGCCAGCTGCGCGGCTACCGGCTGCTCGCCGAGCGGATCCGGCCGGTGCTGGCCTCGCTCGCCGACCCGGTGGTCGGCGCCGCGCCCGAGGGGCCCGAGCGCGACCGGGTGCGCGATCTGCTGGGCGCGACGGCCACCGTGCTGGACGCCGTGGCGCACGCGATCCGCTGGGGCAAGCCGGTGCGGCTGCCGCCGGATGCCATGGCGGTGCTGGAGGTGCCCCCGACCGGGCCGATGCTCAGCGGCGCGGCCCGCCGGGCCGCACTGCGGCTGATGGCGCTGGTGGCCGATGTGGTGGAGTCCTCGGACGAGCCGGTGGAGGCCGTGACGGCCGAAGGGGCCAAGGACCGCCGGTATCTGCCCCGGCCCACCGTCCCCGGCATGGTCCCGGTGGCGCTGCGCGCCCTGCGGCGCGAGGCCCGCTGGTCCTCGCCCGTGCTGCGGCATGCGGTGCGGGTGTCCGCGGTCGCCTCCTGCGGCTATCTGCTGGGGAGCATGCTGCCGTGGGGCCATGGCTACTGGGCGCCGCTCACCTCGGTGATGGTGATGCGGCCGGACTTCGGCCAGACCTTCTCGCGCGGTGTCGCGCGCTTCATGGGCACCCTGGGCGGCGTGGTGCTCGGCGGTGCGGTGATGGCGCTGGCCCACCCCGGTCCGTATGTGAGCGCGGTGCTGGCCGTGGTCTGTGCCGCCGCGCTCTACCTCCTGATGCGCACCGGCTTCATCGTCGCCTCCGCCTGTGTGACCGGGTATGTCGTCTTCCTGCTGGGCATCGTGGGCGAGGGCTGGTCGCAGACGGTGGCGGCGCGGGTGGCGCTGACCCTGCTGGGCGGGGTGCTGGCGATGGCCGCGTATGTCGTCTTCCCCGCCTGGGAGACGCCGCTGCTGCGGGACCGGCTGGCCGACTGGCTGGAGACCAACGGCCGTTACGCCGTCGCCGTCTTCGATGTGCATGCCCGCCCGGCCGACCGCCGCCCCCGCCAGGTGCGGGAGGCGCTGCTGGACGCGCGGGCCGCGCGGTCGGCCTGGGAGCAGAGCGAGGCGCGGGCCCACCATGAGCCGGTGCGCCACCGCGGGCTGTCCCGCGGCGCGGCCCGCGCCGCGCAGACGGCGCTGTCCACCATGGGGCGGGTCACCATGCTGCTGGAGGCGCATCTGCCTGCCCAGGACGCGCCCTCGTCCAAGGGGGCCGAGGAGTTCGCGGCGGCGCTCCAGGGGGCGCTGCCGGGGGCGGTCACGGCCGTACGGGAGCGCCGGGCGCCCGACTGGGGCCCGGTGCACGAGGCCCTGGAGCGGTGGCAGGACGAGGAGGAGGAGCGGCCGGGGGTGGCGGTGCGCGGCGCCGAACTGCTGGTGGAGGCGCTGGACGACCTGCCGGAGGCGCTTGCGGTCAAACCCGGACGGGGCGGCCACACGTAGGACGGCGCACAGGGGGAGTGCGGGCGGGGCCTCAGGCGCTTCCGGGGCCGCTGAAGAGGCGCGCCAGATGCAGATCGATCAGGGCCAGGGCGCCCTGTGCGCTGTCGTACTCCATCAGGACGGCGGCGGAGAGCCCGTCCGTCAGCGCGATCAGCAGCGCCGCCTCGCGGTCGGGATCCCGCTCCGCGGCCACCTCCCCTTGGGCGACGGCCGCCTTCAACTGGTCGGCGAAGAAGGCCCGTAGCGCCGCGATGCCCTCCTGGGCGTGGGTGCGCAGCCGCTCGTCGTTGACGGCGCGTACGAAGTAGGAGACCTGCACCAGATAGCCGGTGCGGCTCGCCTCGTCCAGCGGCAGCATCTCGGCAAGCGTCTCGCGGAGGACGACCCGGGGCGTGGGGGCGCCCGGCAGCGCCTCGATGCGGGCCCGGATGCGCTGCTGGGCCAGGTGCTCGATATGGCCGAGCGCGAAGACGATCATGTCGTCCTTGCTGGTGAAGTAGTGCTGGAGCTGCCCGAGCGAGATGCCCGCCTCCGCGGCGACATCGCGCAGGCTCGCGCCGTCGAGGCCGCGCGCGGCGGCGATCCGCCACAGCGCCTCGGCGATCTGTCTGCGCCGTTCCTCGTGGTCCACCCGTTTGGGCATGCCGTTCTCCCTTCCCACTTTTGCAAGTCAATCGTATTGCTATACCGTGGCGGACGCCTGCCAATACAGTTGACTTGAAAAACCCTCGGGGGGAATCTCCCATGTCCATGCCCGTCCCCAGGCCCCAACTCAGGCCCCAGCTCCGGGCACCGCTCCACGGCGTCGACCCGCGCGCCCGCCGCTGGTGGACCGTGCAGGCGCTGCTCGCCGTCAGCGGGCCGATGCTGCTGACCGCCGTCACCCTGCTCGTCCTCTCGCTGCTCTTCTTCCCCGGCGCGCTGTCCTGGCTAGGCCCGTTGCTGCTGGTCACGCTGGTGCTGCCCGCCCTCGGATACGTATGGGCCATGCCGCGGTGGCGGTACCGCACACACGCCTGGGAGCTGGGGGAGCGCGCGGTCTACGCGGCGAGCGGCTGGCTCTGGCGCAAGCGGCGGATCGCCCCGCTGTCGCGGGTGCAGACCGTCGACACCGCGCGCGGCCCCCTCCAGCAGGCCTTCGGGCTGGCCACCGTCACCGTCACCACCGCCTCCACGGCGGGCGATGTCCGTATCGCGGGGCTCTCCGACGCCGACGCGGAGGAGCTGGCGCGCCGCATCGGCGACGCGGCGCAGCTGGTGCCCGGTGATGCCGCGTGACCGCTCACCTCATGGGCGCCGAGCGCCCGGCCGCCGACTCGCCGGGGGCCGGGTGGCGTTCGCTCGACCCCCGCACCATCGCCGTCCACTGCAGCTGGATGGCGGCCCCGCTCGGCTCGCTCGCGCTCACCGCGCTGGCCACCGGCGGCCGCCTGGGCAACCGGGCCTGGATCACCCTCGCCGTCGTCGCGGCGTCCTTCGCCGTCGTCACCATCGCCGGGCTGATCGGCTGGTCCCGCACCCGCTACCGCGTCACCGCCGACTCCTTCGAGCTGCGCAGCGGCCTGTTCACCCGCCGGCAGCGCGCCATCCCGCTGCACCGCGTGCGCAACGTCGACCTGACCGCGGGCCCCGTACACCGGGTCTTCGGCCTCGTCGTGCTGCGCGCGGGCACCACCGGCGCGAACGGCAGCCGCGACGGGCTCACCCTGGAAGCCCTCACCCGCCCCGCCGCCGAGCGGCTGCGCGCCGAACTGCTGGCCCGCGCGGGCACCGGCGACGCCGCCGCCGAGCCG
>NZ_MUNE01000021.1 GCF_002154605.1 Streptomyces milbemycinicus
GGCGGCGGTCGTCCCGGCGGCGCTCCGCGTCCCGGCGGCGAGCGCGCTCCGCGTCCGGGCGGTCCCCGTCCGGCCGGTCCGCGTCCGGGCAACAACCCCTTCACCTCCGGCGGCTCCACCGGCATGGCGCGCCCGCAGGCGCCCCGTCCCGGCGGCGCCCCGCGCCCCGGCGGCCAGGGCGGCGCCGGTCCGCGTCCGCAGGGCGGCCAGGGTGGCGGGCAGCGTCCTGCCGGAGGCCCTGGTGGCGGTCACGGCGGCGGCCACGGCGGTCCCCGTCCGACCCCGGGCGGGATGCCGCGTCCGCAGGGCGGCCAGGGTGGCGGTCCCCGTCCCGGCGGCGGCCCGCGCCCGAACCCGGGCATGATGCCGCAGCGTCCCGCCGCGGGCCCGCGTCCGGGCCCCGGTGGCGGCGGCGGTCGCGGTCCCGGCGGCGCCGGTCGTCCCGGTGGTGGCGGCGGCGGTCGTCCCGGCGGCGGCGGCGGCTTCGCCGGTCGTCCCGGTGGCGGCGGTGGCGGCGCTGGCCGTCCCGGCTTCGCAGGCCGTCCGGGTGGTCCCGGCGGTGGCGGTGGCGGCGGTGGCTTCGGTGGCGGCGGTGGCCGTCCCGGCTTCGGCGGCCGTCCGGGTGGTCCCGGTGGCCGTGGTGGCACGCAGGGCGCCTTCGGCCGTCCCGGCGGTCCGGCGCGTCGTGGCCGTAAGTCGAAGCGGCAGCGTCGCCAGGAGTACGAGGCCATGCAGGCCCCGTCCATCGGCGGCGTGATGCTGCCGCGCGGCAACGGCCAGACGGTCCGGCTGTCGCGGGGTGCCTCGCTCACCGACTTCGCGGAGAAGATCAACGCCAACCCGGCGTCCCTGGTCCAGGTGATGTTCAACCTGGGCGAGATGGTCACCGCGACGCAGTCCGTCTCCGACGAGACGCTGCAGCTCCTCGCCGACGAGATGAACTACAACATCGAGATCGTCAGCCCGGAGGAGGAGGACCGCGAGCTTCTCGAGTCCTTCGACATCGAGTTCGGCGAGAACGAGGGCGGCGAGGAAGCGCTCGTCTCCCGTCCGCCGGTCGTGACCGTCATGGGTCACGTCGACCACGGTAAGACCCGACTGCTGGACGCGATCCGCAAGACGAACGTCGTCGCGGGCGAGGCCGGCGGCATCACCCAGCACATCGGTGCCTACCAGGTCGCCACCGAGGTCAACGGCGAGGACCGGAAGATCACCTTCATTGACACCCCGGGTCACGAGGCGTTCACCGCCATGCGTGCCCGCGGTGCCAAGTCGACCGACATCGCGATCCTCGTGGTGGCGGCCAACGACGGTGTGATGCCCCAGACGGTCGAGGCGCTGAACCACGCCAAGGCGGCCGATGTGCCGATCGTGGTCGCGGTCAACAAGATCGACGTCGAGGGCGCCGACCCGACCAAGGTGCGCGGTCAGCTGACCGAGTACGGCCTGGTGGCCGAGGAGTACGGCGGCGACACCATGTTCGTCGACATCTCCGCCAAGCAGGGTCTGCACATCGACGCCCTCCTGGAGGCCGTCGTCCTCACCGCCGACGCCTCGCTCGACCTGCGGGCCAACCCCGTCCAGGACGCGCAGGGCATCGCGATCGAGGCGCACCTCGACCGCGGCCGCGGCGCCGTGGCCACCGTGCTGGTCCAGCGCGGCACCCTGCGGGTCGGCGACACGATGGTCGCCGGCGATGCGTACGGCCGCGTCCGGGCGATGCTCGACGACAACGGCAACGCCCTGGATGAGGCGGGCCCCTCGACCCCGGTCCTGGTGCTCGGTCTCACCAACGTCCCCGGCGCGGGCGACAACTTCCTCGTCGTCGACGAGGACCGCACCGCCCGCCAGATCGCCGAGAAGCGCGCCGCGCGTGAGCGCAACGCGGCCTTCGCCAAGCGGACCCGCCGGGTGTCGCTGGAGGACCTGGACAAGGTGCTCAAGGCCGGCGAGGTGCAGCAGCTCAACCTCATCATCAAGGGCGACGCGTCCGGTTCGGTCGAGGCCCTGGAGTCCTCGCTGCTCCAGCTCGACGTCGGCGACGAGGTGGACCTGCGCGTGCTGCACCGCGGTGTGGGTGCGGTCACCGAGACCGACATCGACCTGGCGACGGGCTCCGACGCCATCGTCATCGGCTTCAACGTGCGCGCCGAGGGGCGTGCCACGCAGATGGCCGAGCGCGAGGGCGTGGACGTCCGCTACTACTCGGTCATCTACCAGGTGATCGAGGAGATCGAGGCGGCCCTGAAGGGCATGCTGAAGCCGGAGTACGAAGAGGTCGAGCTCGGTACGGCGGAGATCCGCGAGGTCTTCCGCTCGTCCAAGCTGGGCAACATCGCGGGTGTGCTCATCCGCTCCGGCGAGGTCAAGCGGAACACCAAGGCGCGCCTCATCCGCGACGGCAAGGTCATCGCGGAGAACCTCAACATCGAGGGTCTGCGCCGCTTCAAGGACGACGTCACCGAGATTCGCGAAGGCTTCGAGGGCGGTATCAACCTCGGCAGCTACAACGACATCAAGATCGACGACGTCATCGCCACCTACGAGATGCGCGAGAAGCCGCGCGGCTGACGCGCTGCTGCTCATCCGGGGCCGGTCGGCGGAGTATTTCCGTCGATCGGCCCCGGCCATTGCGTGTACGGTTTTGAAGAGCCTGCACACCTAAGGCCCCACGGGTGGCTTGACCCGGACTGCATGTATGTAGGGACGCTGTCCTTCGACCTGCTCCTCGGCGACGTACGGTCGCTCAAGGAGAAACGCTCCGTCGTCCGCCCGATCGTCGCCGAACTGCACCGCCGCTTCGCGGTCAGCGTGGCGGAGGTCGGAGACCAGGACCTCTACCGCAGGGTCGAGATCGGCCTCGCGGTGGTCTCGGGGGACGCGAGCCATCTGACGGACGTACTCGACCGCTGCGAGCGCTGGGTCGCCGCACGGCCCGAGGTGGAACTGCTGTCGGTGCGGCGCCGGTTCCACGGCACTCACGACGAGTGAGGCAGGGCCGGCCGAGGCGCCTGAGCGTCCCCGACCACCGATTGTCGAACCGAAGAAGAGAGAAGAAGACGCATGACCGACACCGCGCGGGCACGCAAGCTGGCTGACCGCATCCGGGTCGTGGTCGCGGAGATGCTGCAGCGGCGGATCAAGGACCCGCGGCTCGGCTACGTCACGATCACCGACACCCGGGTCACCGGTGACCTGCGGGAGGCGACCGTCTTCTACACGGTCCTCGGCGACGACGAGGAGCGGGTGGCCTCCGCGGCGGCCCTGGAGAGCGCCAAGGGCGTGCTGCGGTCCGAGGTCGGCCGGCAGACCGGGGTGCGCTTCACCCCGTCCCTGACGTTCGTCCCGGACGCGCTGCCGGACAACGCCCGGACGATCGACGACCTGCTGGCCAAGGCCAAGGCGGCGGACGCCCAGGTGCGCGAGACGTCCTCGGGCGCCACGTACGCCGGTGACGCCGACCCGTACCGGAAGCCCGGCGAAGACGCTGAGGAGGCTGCGGAGGCCGAGGAGGCCGCCGAGGGTCCTGGCGCCGCCGATGGCGCCCGGACCGACGGCGCCCGTACCGACGGCAAGGGCTCCTCGGACGCATGACACGCAAGGGACGGGCCGGCTCCACGGCCCCGGACGGCCTGGTGATCGTCGACAAGCCGGCCGGCTTCACCTCACACGACGTCGTGGCCAAGATGCGCCGCTTCGCCGGGACCCGGCGGGTCGGCCACGCCGGGACGCTGGACCCCATGGCCACGGGCGTGCTCGTGATCGGCGTGGAGAAGGCCACCCGGCTGCTCGGGCACCTGGCGCTGACCGAGAAGGGTTACTCGGCGACCATCCGGCTCGGCCAGACGACCGTCACGGACGACGCGGAGGGGGAGATCACCTCCTCCGCCGGCGTCGCCGGGACGGCTCTGACCGCAGTCGAGGCCGTCGAGGCCGGGATCGCCGCGCTGACCGGGGACATCATGCAGGTGCCCGCCAAGGTCAGCGCGATCAAGATCGACGGCAAGCGCTCCTACGCACGGGCGCGGGAGGGCGAGGACTTCGAGATCCCGGCGCGGCCGGTGACCGTGTCGTCCTTCACCCTCCACGCGCACCGCGAGGCCAAGGCGGAGGACGGCACCCCCGTCCTCGACCTGGACGTCAACGTGGTGTGCTCCTCGGGCACCTACATCCGGGCGCTGGCCCGCGACCTGGGCGCCGGGCTGGGCGTCGGCGGTCATCTGACCGCGCTGCGGCGCACCAGGGTCGGTCCGTACGGGCTGGCCGCCGCCAGGACGCTGCCGCAGCTGGAGGAGTCCCTTCAGGTCATGCCCATCGCCGACGCCGCGGCCGCCGCCTTCCCGCGCTGGGACGTCGACGAGGACCGGGCCCGGCTGCTGGGCAACGGTGTACGGATCGGTATGCCGGCGCGGGAGGAGACCGGGCCCGTGGCGGTCTTCGGGCCGGAGGGGCGCTTTCTGGCCCTGGTGGAGGAGCACAAGGGCAAGGCGAAGAGCCTGGCCGTGTTCGCCTGAGGCTGCCTGCGGGGGCGCGCTGCCTGCGGCGTGCTGCCGGTGCATGCTGCCCGGGGCTCCTGGCCTGGGGATTTCTGTGGTCCCCTTGGGCCGCTCCGCACCGCGGGGCGGCCTTCGCCGTTCCGCGGTGCGTCGCGCCCCCTTTACCCCCCTAGGGTCTCTGTCCACCCCAACGCCCGAATTCACCCCATCGGGCAGGCGCTCAGGATGGTCGGCGGGAGCGGAAGGGGGCGCGTTCCGATGTGTGGGCACCGCTGCCACCTGCACGGACGCCGGTCGGGGCGGCTTGTCGTGCCGACCGATGCGAAGCGTACGCCGACGACATGGCAGTCTTAGACCTGCGAAGTGGACAGACATGAGTTCGGGCGAGGAGCGGGCACAGTGCAGCGCTGGCGTGGCTTGGAGGACATCCCCGAGGACTGGGGACGCAGCGTCGTCACCATCGGCTCCTATGACGGGGTGCACCGGGGACACCAGGTGATCATCAGCCGTACGGTGGCGCGCGCTCGTGAGCTGGGCGTACCGGCGGTCGTGGTGACCTTCGACCCGCACCCCAGCGAGGTCGTGCGGCCGGGCAGCCATCCGCCGCTGCTCGCCCCGCACCACCGGCGGGCCGAGCTGATGGCCGGGCTGGGCGTGGACGCGGTGCTGATCCTGCCCTTCACGGCGGAGTTCTCCCGGCTGTCGCCCGGCGACTTCGTGGTGAAGGTGCTGGTCGACAAGTTGCACGCGCGGGCCGTGGTGGAGGGCCCGAACTTCCGCTTCGGCCATAAGGCCGCCGGGAACGTCGCGTTCCTGCAGGAGCTCGGCACGACGTACGACTACGAGGTCGAGGTCGTCGACCTGTACCAGCGCGGGGCGGCGGGCGGCGGCGAGCCGTTCTCCTCCACCCTGGTGCGCCGACTGGTCGCCGAGGGGGACGTCGCGGGGGCCATGGAGGTCCTGGGGCGGCCGCACCGCGTCGAGGGCGTGGTGGTGCGCGGCGCCCAGCGCGGGCGCGAGCTGGGCTTCCCGACGGCCAACCTGGAGACCCTGCCGCATACCGCGATCCCGGCCGACGGGGTGTACGCGGGCTGGCTGACCGCCCAGGGCGAGGCCATGCCGGCGGCGATCTCGGTCGGCACGAACCCGCAGTTCGACGGTACGGAGCGCACGGTCGAGGCGTACGCGATCGACCGTGTGGGCCTGGACCTGTACGGCCTGCACGTCGAGGTGGACTTCCTCGCCTATCTGCGCGGCCAGGAGACGTTCTCGTCCATCGAGGCCCTGCTCGAGCGCATGGCGGTCGATGTGAAGCGGGCCCGCGAACTGGTCGAGGCGGCCGACTCCCCCGAGGCCGCCTTCCGGGTCGGCGACAGCCGCTGACGCCGTCTGCTGCGGCGGCGTAGGCGGCGACCGAACGACGAAGACGAAGACGAAGACGCCGGACGGGCTGGATCCAGCCCGTCCGGCGTCTTCATGTCTGCCTCGTCGGCGCCGCGCTCAGCCCTGGGGCCCGCCCGGCTGCTGCTGCCAGCCCTGCCACGGCTGCCCGGGCTGTCCCGGCTGCTGGCCGTGCTGAGCGGGCTGTCCGGGCTGTGCTGCCTGGCCAGGCTGCTGGCCCTGCTGACCCGGCTGCGCCGCGCCCGGATAGGGCTGCTGGTTCTGCTGAGGCTGCTGCTGCCAGCCCTGCTGCGGCGCACCCGGGTAACCGGGCTGGGCGGGCTGGCCGGGCTGCGGATACCCGGGCTGTGGCTGTCCGGGCTGCGGGTACCCCGGCTGTCCCGGGTACTGGGGCTGGTGCTGCTGCGGGTACGGCTGCTGGGGCTGTTGCCCGTACGCGTCGCCGTGCTGCTGCCCCGGCAGCGGCGGAGCCATCTGAGGCGGCTGCCGGCTGCCGTCCGCCGTCCACAGCCCCTGTGCCTGCTGCGCGCGGGCGAAGTCCTCGGCGACCATGGCGGAGAGGTTGAAGTACGCCTCCCGCGTCTTGGGCCGCATCATGTCCAGGTCCACTTCCGCGCCCGCCGCCAGATGCTCGTCGAACGGCACGACGATCACGCCCCGGCACCGGGTCTCGAAGTGCGACACGATGTCCTCAACCTTGATCGTCTTGCCGGTCTCCCGGACCCCGGAGATGACCGTGATGCTGCGCGAGACCAGATCGGCGTAGCCGTGGGCGGAGAGCCAGTCGAGGGTGGTGCTGGCGCTGCTGGCGCCGTCCACGGAGGGGGTGGAGATGATGATCAGCTGGTCGGCGAGGTCGAGGACCCCGCGCATGGCGCTGTAGAGCAGGCCGGTGCCCGAGTCGGTGAGGATGATCGGGTACTGCTTGCCCAGCACGTCGATGACGCGGCGGTAGTCCTCGTCGTTGAAGGTCGTCGAGACCGCCGGGTCCACGTCGTTGGCCAGGATCTCCAGGCCGGAGGCCGCCTGCGAGGTGAACCGCCGGATATCCATGTAGCTGTTGAGATACGGGATCGCGGTCACCAGGTCGCGGATCGTCGCCCCCGTCTCGCGGCGCACCCGGCGGCCGAGCGTGCCCGCGTCCGGGTTGGCGTCGATCGCGATGACCTTGTCCTGCCGCTCACTGGCGAGGGTGGAGCCGAGAGCGGTGGTCGTGGTGGTCTTGCCCACGCCGCCCTTGAGGCTGATCACCGCGATGCGGTAGCAGGACAGGACGGGCGTACGGATCAGCTCGAGCTTGCGCTGCCGCTCGGCCTCCTCCTTCCGGCCACCGATCTTGAACCGCGAGGGCCCGCTGTTGTTGTTCTTCTTGGGCTTCTGCTTGCTGCGGAGCAGCCGGTCCGAGGACAGCTCGACCGCGGCGGTGTAGCCGAGCGGGGCTCCCGCGCCGCCCGTGGCCGGGCGCTGCCGCTGCTCCGGGCTGATGACGGGCCAGCCGCCGGTGCGCGGGTCGAGGGGGGAGTCGTTGTTGTCACTGCTGGGCGTGTTCGCGGCCTCGCCGGGGCGCGGGTAGCCGTAGCCGTCCTGCGGATTCTGCTGCGGGTAGCCGTAAACGGCCTGGGGGCCGGGCGCGGCGGCGCCGGGCTGCCCGGTCTGCCCGGTCTGTGCGGCGGCGGGGGTGCCACCGACAGGAGTGCCACCGGTGGGGGTGGCGTCGGCGGGGCGCGGGAAGCCGTAGCCGCCCGGCTGGCCCTGCGGGCCGGGTGCGACGGGTCCCTGTGCGCCCTGGCCCTGCGGCTGCTGCTGCTGTGGGTTCCCGGGTCCGGCGGCCGGGCCGGGGAAGCCGTAGCCACCCTGCTGCGGGGACGCCGGGGCCTGGCCGACGGCCGGGGGCGTGGGCTGTGCGGGATTCGGAACGGGGGCTCCGGGCTGCGGATATCCGTAACCACGGTTGTCAGGGCCGGGCTGCGCCGGACCGCCCTGCGGCACGGCGCCGTGCGGGCCAGGCGCGTTCGTGGCCTGGGGCGGTACGGCCTGCCCGGCGACCGGGGTGCCGTCGACAGGAGTGCTGTCAACGGGGCGCGGGAAGCCGTAGCCGCCCGGCTGGCCCTGCGGGCGGGGTGCGGCGGGTCCCTGTGCGCCCTGGCCCTGCGGCTGCTGCTGCTGTGGGTTCCCCGGTCCGGCGGCCGGGCCGGGGAAGCCGTAGCCACCCTGCTGCGGGGACGCCGGGGCCTGAGGATCGGTCGGGGTGCCGGGGGCGGGCTGCCCCTCGGTGCCCGGGGCCGGCGGCGGCCACGCGGCGGCCTGCTGTACGAACGAGCCGTCCGCAGCGGGCCCGCCGGTCGCGCCGGGCGCCTGCTGCGGGGCGTCCGTACGCTGCTGCGGAACAGGTGCGCCCGGACCCGCGGCAGCAGCGCCCTGGGACGGCCACGCCGCGCCCTGGGCGGGCTGTGCGCCGCCACCCGGCGCTGCGGGCTGGAAGTCCGGGGGCAGCGGGGGCAGACCGGCCTGCGGAGCGGCCGGCGGGGCCCACGCGGCGGGCTGCCGGCCGGACTGCGGCGGCTGCCCGGCGGGCGGCGCGTCCTGAGGCCCGGGCTCGGCGCCCTGGCCCTCAGGCGGCACGGCGCCCGCCTCTTCGGTGCTTTTGGCCCTGCGCTCGGCGATGTCGCGGCGCAGCGAGGGCACCCTGCGGTTCTCCACCGCCTCGCTGCGC
>NZ_MUNE01000210.1 GCF_002154605.1 Streptomyces milbemycinicus
AACCTCGCCCTGACGAACGGCTGGGAGTACCTGGTGCCGTTCGTCAGGGCGAGGTTCTCCCGTCCGAAGCCCACCAGGCCCTGGAAGGAGAGTGCGGCCGCGACCCCGGCGCAGCAGAACAGCAGAACATAAGAGGCCATCCCATAGATGGCCTCCTTGCGCCGCCGCCGCTCCTCGCTGCGCTCCCAGGAGTCGGTGGACTTGTCGTCCTTGGCGTTGCGGCCCCGCGCGAGCACTGTCACCGCTCCCACGACGCCGACGAGTATCACGACGGCCGGGAGGCCCCAGCTCGATATGTCGGTCAGTCTCATCCGGTGTCCCTTGCCTCGCTTCCGTGAAGTTCTGGCCGTAGCACCCGGCCTACTCGCGCGACATCTTGACGGAAACCCAGCTTGCCCCGAGCAGTTTCTGGACAAGAGGGCGCCAAATCGGCGGGGGGACACGCGGATAGGTGCGATACGGTTCGAACGCTCGCGCTGTGCAAGCGGCTTGCATTCTATTCATGGAACTCGATCGAGCGTAAACATACTGCTGAGCTTGCGTCAGGACGCTCGATGTGATCTCGTGTGCGCCGTTCCGTTAGGGTTGCCTTAAATACGGCGTCCGAGGGGTTTGACCTCGCGCGGCCTCCGCATATCGTTTCAGGCGGACGTCAGGAGGAGCCGAGGTGGAGCAGGCCAGTGCCGAAACGGCGGCGGAGCCGCACCCGGGTCCCGGCATCCCCGGCCCCGGCGGGCCCGCCTCACGGAAGCCGCCCCAGCGCCACTCGGTGCGCGGGCAGATCCTGGACGCCCTGAGGGACGCGCTGGTCGGCGGCGAGCTCGCCCCCGGCGAGGTCTACTCCGCACCGGCCCTCGCCGAGCGCTTCGGCGTGTCGGCCACGCCCGTACGCGAGGCCATGCAGCAGCTCGCCGGCGAAGGCGCCGTCGAGGTGGTGCCGAACCGGGGATTCCGGGTGGCCCGGCGCAGCGCGCGAGAGCTGGCCGAGCTGGCCGAGGTCCGGGCGCTGCTGGAGGTCCCCGTGATGCTCAGCCTGGCCGAGGCGATCGCGCCCGAGCGGTGGGCGGGGCTGCGGCCGTTCGCGGAGGCCACGGCGGTGGCGGCGGCGAAGGGTGGCCGCGCGGCGTATCTGGAATCCGACCGCACCTTCCACCAGGCGGTCCTCAGCCTGGCCGGAAATCAACAGTTGGTCGTCGTGGCCGACGAACTGCACCGGCGGGCGCAGTGGCCGCTTCCCGGCGGTCAGATCGTGCGCACCGCCGACCTCGTCGCCGACGCGGCCGAGCATATGGCCCTGCTCGACGCCCTGGCCGCGCGGGATCTCGACACCGTCGAGTCCCTGGTGCGCGACCACTTCAACGGCGGCGCGTAAGCAGTCCGTCTGCGATCCCCGCCTCCGATCCCGCCCCGGAGCGCCCGAAGCGCCCGAGAGCCCGCCCGGCGTTCATACACCGGACGGGCCGACGGGGATGCTTCCGCGCGCTAGGCAGTCGCGGAGGGCGCCCGCTCTAACTGCTCCGCGAGCCACACCGGCACCCCGCCCAGCAGCCGCACCAGGCGGATGGCCTCCGTGCGCAGCCGGGCCGCCTCCGGCTCCTCCTCCACCTCGGCCAGCGCCGCGAGCGCCGGGGCGATGCCGATCAGATAGCCCAGCTCCTCCCGGATGCGCAGCGACTCGGTGAAGCCGCGCCGCGCCTCGGCCACATCGCCCTCCTGCTCCGCCATCGCGGCCAGATGGCGCCAGGTGAACGAGCGCAGCAGCTCGTCGCCGTGGTTCGCGGCCCCGGCGTGTGCGCGCTGGAAGGCTGCCTGGGCGCCGGTCGGGTTCTGCGCCAGGTGCTGGGCGATCAGGCCGCGGCGGAAGTCCAGCAGCGGGCGGGTCCGCGAGCCGGGGCCGAGCAGCGCGGCGGCGCGCCCGAGCGCGGTCCGCGCCTCGTCGGCCCGGTCGCGCACCCCCAGCAGCGTGGCCGCGTACGCGAGATAGCCGCGTTCGCACGCCGTGGCGCCCCGCTCGTCGTCGGTCAGCGCCAGCGCCTCGGCCGCCCGCAGGGCGTCCTCGGCCGCGTCCCACCCTTCGGAGGTGTACATGCAGCGCTCGGTGAGTACGGCGGTGCGTTTGAGCGCGGCCGAGGCGTCGCCCGCCGCGCGTGGCTGGAGCAGGGCGGCGGCGTCGTGCCAACAGCCGCGCGAGCGTAGCCGCCACACCGCCGTGTCCAGTGGGTCGTCCACAAGACCCGGGCTGAGATCAGAATCGGAATCCGATGATCCAGGTGGTGACATGGCGGTGTCCGCCACATTGCCCTCCCCAAGCGCGCCATCGAGCCGGAAGCTGTGATCCGAATCTCAGCATGAATGCGTGGGCGCGGCCAAGAGGTCGGTGTGAACGAATTCACAAACGTCCAGGGAAACTGAACATCCCTTGACCAACAGGCGAACAGCCAAACGGATGAACGACAGGCACGCAGGGACACAGACGGACCGGCACCCGGTCGGTCAGCTCATCCGCAGCGCCAGGAAGAAGTCCAACTTGTCCTCGAGACGCGCCAGATCCCGCCCCGTCAGCTGCTCGATCCGCCCCACCCGGTACCGCAGCGTGTTGACGTGCAGATGCAGCCGGGTCGCACAGCGCGTCCAGGAGCCGTCGCAGTCCAGGAACGCCTCCAGCGTGGGGATCAGCTCGGCGCGGTGGCGGCGGTCGTAGTCGTACAGCGGGTCGAGCAGCCGGGCGGTGAAGGCGCGGCGGACGTCGTCGGGCACGAAGGGGAGCAGCAGGACATGCGAGGCGAGCTCCTGATGGCCCGCCGCGCACACCCGGCCGGGCCGGGCGGCGGCGACCCGCCGGGCGTGCCGCGCCTCCTCCAGGGCGCCGCGCAGCCCGTCGGCGGAGTGGACGACGGCGCTGACGCCGAGCGTCAGCCGCCCGTCGCCGTCGAGCCCGCGGGAGAGCGGTTCACGGATGGCGGCCAGCAGCGTGTCGGCCTGCAGCCCCGCCTCGAAGTCGTACGTCCCGCCGCCCTCGCCCACGCCGTCGGCCGCCGGGGCCTCGGGCAGCGCGGGCAGCGGGACCAGCGCGACCGCCTCGTCGCCGGTGTGCGCCACCGCGATCCGGTCCGAGGGCTCGGGCCCGGTGGCCTCCGGGCCGACCAGCACCTCTTCCAGCAGCGACTGGGCCACCGGGCCGCCCGGCGCCCCGTCGCCCTCCCACTCCACCCGGGCCACCACCACCTGCCAGTGCGGCGCCGTGCCCAGGCCCGGCAGCAGTACGGGGGCGGCGACCCGCAGCCGCGCGGCGACCTCGGCGGGCGGCGCGCCCGACTGGACCAGCTCCAGCACCTCCTGGGCCAGCCGGCGCCGTACGGTGCGGGCGGCGTCCCTGCGGTCCCGCTCCACCGCGATCAACTGGGTGACACCGCGGAGCAGATCCAGCCGCTCCTCCGGCCAGTCGCCCGCGTCCGCCCCGACTACCAGCAGCCAGTCGAAGAGCACGGTCTCGCGTACGTCCCCGGCGTCCGACGGCGTACGGCCGCTGCTGCTGCTGCGGATGGGGAACAGGGAGTACGTGGCGCCGTCGGCGGCAGTCACCCGGTGCGGGCCGCGGCGGCCGGAGCGCTGGGCGGCCAGATGCTCGCCGGCGAGCCGCGCCCGCACCGCGGCCGGCAACTCGGGCGCGCCGCCGGAGCCCGCCCCCGCGGAGCCGGTGCCCCCGGAGCCGGCGCCCGCGGCGATGCTCGGCACCGCGATCCGGCGGCCGGTGGGGGAGAGCACCCAGGCGGGCAGGTCGAGGTCGGAGCCGAGCAGATCCAGCACGACCTCCGGGCCGCCGCCCGCGGGCCCCGAGCTCATCAGCCGCCGGTGCCGGTCGACGACGGCCGCCAGATCCCCGGCCCGCTCACCCGAGACCCGGCGCACCACATACTCGGTGATCGACGCGAACGACACGTCCTCCACCACCGAGAACAGCGGCAACCGGTGCCGCGCGCAGGCCAGCACCAGGTCCTCGGGCACGGAGCCCAGCTCCGCCTCGCCCGCCGCCAGCCCCGCGACCTGGGCCGCCACCAGAATTCGTACGAACCGCTCGGAGTCCTCCGGCTCCCGCCGCCACGCCAGACCGGTCAGCACCAGCTCGCCGCCGGAGAGATAGCGGCTCGGATCGCGCAGATCGGTGGTCATCACGCCGCGCACGGTGCGGTCCAGCTCATCCTCGCCACCGAGCAGCCGCAGGCCCAGGGCGTCGGTCTCCAGCAGTGCGCGCAGCCGCATGTCGTCGCCAGCCGATCCTCGTGTGTTGCCGGTGGAAGTCCTCGCCGTTTCCGGTGAATACCGCTGAGGTTTCCACTCCCCGTCTTTCGTTCGAATCTACAAGACCACGCCGCTGGCCAGCCAACTGCTTCATGGCTTTGGTGACTGCACCAGGTGGCCCACACCTCGGTCTACTGGCGGTAAGCGATGTGCAGAGTTCCGGGGGAGGATCCCGGAGAGAAGGGACACCCATGGAATTTCTGCGCCCTGCCAGTTGGGAGGAAGCGCTCGCCGCCAAGGCGGAGCATCCCGCGGCCGTGCCCATCGCGGGCGGGACCGACGTCATGGTCGAGATCAACTTCGACCGCCGCCGCCCCGACCACCTGCTCGACCTCACCCGGATCGCCGAGCTGTACGAGTGGCAGACCGGCGATCAGACCGTACGGCTGGGCGCCTCCGTACCGTACACGCGGATCATCGAGCGGCTGGCGGCCGAGCTGCCGGGGCTGGCGATCGCCGCGCACACCGTCGGTTCGCCGCAGATCCGCAACCGCGGCAGCGTCGGCGGCAACCTCGGCGCGGCCTCGCCCGCCGGTGACGCACACCCCGCGCTGCTCGCCGCCGGGGCCGAGGTGGAGGTCGCCTCGGTGCGCGGCAGCCGCCGGATCCCGGTCGAGGAGTTCTACACCGGGGTGAAGCGCAACGCGCTGGCGGACGACGAGCTGATCAGGGCGATCCACATCCGCAAGGCCGCCGGGCCGCAGCAGTTCTCCAAGGTCGGCACCCGCAACGCCATGGTCATCGCCGTATGCGCCTTCGCGATCGCGCTGCACCCGGACACCCGCACGGTGCGGACCGGCATCGGATCGGCCGCGCCCACCCCGGTACGGGCGCGGGCGGCCGAGGACTTTCTGAACGCCGCGCTCGCCGAGGGCGGCTTCTGGGACGGCGGCCGGACCATCACCCCGTCGATCGCCCGCCGCTTCGCGGAGCTGTGCGCCGCCGCCTGCGACCCGATCGACGATGTGCGCGGCAGCGCGGCGTACCGCCGCCACGCGGTGTCCATCATGGCCCGCCGCACGCTCGGCTGGACCTGGGAGGCGTTCCGCGCGGGCGGCGACACGACCGGCGACACGACCGAGGGAGGCGCACGGTGCGCGTGACGTTCACGGTCAACGGGCGGCCACAGCAGGCCGACGATGTCTGGGAGGGCGAGTCGCTGCTGTACGTACTGCGCGAGCGGCTGGGCCTCCCCGGCTCCAAGAACGCCTGTGAGCAGGGCGAATGCGGATCCTGCACGGTCCGGCTCGACGGCGTGCCGGTGTGCGCCTGCCTGGTGGCGGCCGGTCAGGCCGAGGGCCGCGAGGTCGTCACGGTCGAGGGCCTTGCGCAGTACGCCGACGCCCGCAGCCGACGGACCACCCAGGACACGACGGCCACCCAGGACACGACGGACACGACCGACGCGACGACCGCGGCGGACACGACGACCGCGACCGACGCGACGACCGCGACCGACACGACGGCCGCGGCCACACGGCAGCCGCCCCCGCTCGCCCCCGTCCAGCAGGCGTTCATCGACACCGGCGCCATCCAGTGCGGCTTCTGCACCCCCGGTCTGCTGATCGCCGCCGATGAACTGCTGGAGCGCACCCCCGACCCCTCCGACGCCGACATCCGCGAGGCGCTGTCCGGCAATCTGTGCCGCTGCACCGGCTACGAGAAGATCCTCGACGCGGTCCGCCTGGCGGCCGCGCGTACCACGGAGGCGAGGTAGCCCATGGGCCCCGGCCGCACGCCCACCCCCACCAAGCCGCGCCAGGGCGCCGCCACCCGGGGCACCATCGGCGAGTCCACGCCGCGCCCCGACGGCATCCTCAAGGCGACCGGCGAGTTCGCGTACTCCTCCGATCTGTGGCACGAGGACATGCTGTGGGGCTGCACTCTCCGCAGCCCGTACGCACACGCCGAGATCCGCTCGATCGACGTCGGCGAGGCGCTGGCCATGCCCGGTGTGCACACCGTCATGACGTACGCCGACCTCCCCGCCGAGACCCACTACGGCCTGGAGGTCCGCGATCAGCCCGTGCTCGCCGCCGGCCGGGTCCGCTACCACGGCGAGGCCGTCGCGATCGTCGCCGCCGACCACCCCGAGACCGCGCGCCGCGCCGCCGCCCGGATCAAGGTCGAGTACGCCGAGCTGCCGCTGGTCACCGACGAGGCCACCGCCACCGCGCCCGGTGCGCCCGTGCTCCACCCGGGCCGTACGGACCGCCATGCCGCACACGCCCCGCACCCCAATATCGTCCACCGCCAGCCCATCAAGCGCGGCGATGTCGCCGCCGCCAGGGCCCGCGCCGATGTGGTGGTGCGCCGGGACTACGAGGTCGGCATGCAGGACCAGGCCTTCCTCGGCCCGGAGTCCGGCCTGGCCGTGCCCGCCGAGGACGGCGGCGTCGACCTCTACATCGCCACCCAGTGGCTGCACGTCGACCGCGATCAGCTCGCCCCGGTCCTGGGCCTGCCCGCCGACAAGGTCCGGCTGACCCTGTCCGGCGTCGGCGGGGCCTTCGGCGCCCGCGAGGACCTGTCCATGCAGGCGCACGCATGCCTGCTGGCGCTGCGCACCGGCCGGCCCGTCAAGATCGTCTACAACCGGTACGAGTCGTTCTTCGGCCATGTCCACCGCCACCCCGCCAAGCTCGCCTACGAGCACGGCGCGACCCGCGACGGCAGGCTGCTCTACGTCCAGTGCCGCATCGTCCTCGACGGCGGCGCGTACGCCTCCTCCTCCCCGGCCGTCGTCGGCAACGCAGCCTCGCTGTCCATCGGCCCGTACACCGTCGACAACGTCGACATCGAGGCGCTGGCCCTGTACTCCAACAACCCGCCCTGCGGTGCGATGCGCGGCTTCGGCGCGGTGCAGGCATGTTTCGCCTACGAGGCGCAGATGGACGCGGTGGCGGCGGAGCTGGGCCTGGACCCGGTGGAGTTCCGGCAGCGCAACGCCATGGAGCAGGGCGCGGTCATGCCCACCGGCCAGCGCGTCGACTCGCCGGCCCCGGTCGCCGAGCTGCTGCGCCGGGTCAAGGCGCGCCCGATGCCCCGCCCCGGTGGCTCTGCCGATGTACGGGAGCTGCCCGGCGGGCTGTCCAACACCAGCCACGGCGAGGGCGTGGTGCGCGGCGTCGGCTATGCGGTCGGCATCAAGAACGTCGGCTTCTCCGAGGGCTTCGACGACTACTCCACCGCCCGGGTGCGGCTCGAAGTGCTGGGCGGGGAGCCGGTCGCCCTGGTGCACACGGCCATGGCCGAGGTCGGCCAGGGCGGGGTGACCGTACACACCCAGATCGCCCGCACCGAGCTCGGCGTGGCGCAGGTCGTGCTGCACCCGGCCGACACCCAGGTCGGCTCGGCGGGCTCCACCTCCGCCTCCCGCCAGACGTATATGACCGGCGGCGCGATCAAGCACACCTGCGAGGCGGTACGCGAGGAGGTGTTCCGGCGCGGCCGCGAGCGGTTCGGCGCCGACCACCCCGGCTGGGCGGACGCAGAGCTGCTGCTGGCGGGCGGCAAGGTGGTCACCGAGGCAGGCGAGGTCATCGGCGACCTCGCCGAGATCCTGGGCGGGGACGCCATCGACATCGAGAAGGAGTTCCGGCACCGCCCGACCCAGCCCTTCCACCCGGAGACCGGGCAGGGCTTCGGCCACGTCCAGTACTCCTTCTGCGCCCACCGGGCCGTCGTCGACGTCGACACCGAACTCGGCCTGGTCAAGGTCGTCGAACTCGCCGCCGCCCAGGACGTCGGCAAGGCGCTCAACCCGCTGTCCGTGGTCGGCCAGATCCAGGGAGGTACGACGCAGGGGCTCGGGCTCGCGGTCATGGAGGAGATCGTGGTCTCGGACGGCGCGCGGGTCCGCAATCCGTCCTTCACCGACTATCTGATCCCCACCATCCTCGACACGCCGAGCATCCCGGTGGAGGTGCTGGAACTGGCCGACGACCACGCGCCGTACGGGCTGCGCGGGGTCGGCGAGGCCCCCACTCTGTCCTCCACCCCGGCCGTCGTCGCCGCCATCCGGGCGGCGACCGGGCTGCGTCTTGGCCGCGTCCCCGTCCGCCCGGAACATCTGACGGATACGTGACGGTTATGGGTAAATGTGGCGTGGCTGCGGCCCGCCGCCGGACGCCCCCTGTGACGACGGACCCAGGAGCTGAGCGCCATGCTGGACATCGCCGCCGAACTGCACCGCTGGTGCGAGGAGGGACGGGACTTCGCCGTCGCCACGGTCGTGACCGCCGTCGGCAGCGCGCCCCGGCAGCCGGGCGCGGCGCTGGCCGTGGACGCCGCGGGGACGGCGATCGGCAGCGTGTCCGGCGGATGCGTGGAGGGCGCGGTCTACGACCTGTGCCAGGACGCCCTGCGCACCGGCCAGGCCGTACGGGAGAGCTTCGGCTACTCCGACGAGGACGCCTTCGCCGTGGGCCTGACCTGCGGCGGGACCATCGACATCCTGGTCACCCCGGTGCCCGCCGACGACACCCGGCTGCGCCCGGTCCTCGCCGCCGCGCTGTCGGCCGCCGCGCCGGCGTCCGGCGACCCGGCTGCTGCTGCCGATGGCCGGCCGGCGGCGCTCGTACGGATCGCCGACGGGCCGCCGGAGCTGCTGGGCCGCGCGCTGCTGGTGCGCCCCGACGGCTCGTACGAGGGCAGCCTCGGCCCGGCCCTGGACCGTACGGCGGCCCTGGGCCGTACGGCGGCCCTGGGCCGTACGGCGGCCCTGGGCCGTACGTCGGCTCTGGACCGTACGGCGGTGGACGAGGCACGCGCGCTGCTGGAGGCCGGGCGCACCGCCACCGTCGAGGTCGGCGCGGACGGCGGCCGCTGCGGCGAGCCGGTCACTCTCCTGGTCGAGTCCGCCGTGCCCCCGCCCCGGATGATCGTCTTCGGCGCGATCGACTTCGCGGGCGCCCTGGCGCGGATCGGGAAGTTCCTCGGCTACCACGTGACGGTGTGCGACGCCCGGCCAGTCTTCGCGACCGCCCGCCGCTTCCCGGACGCGGACGAGGTGGTCGTCGACTGGCCGCACCGCTATCTGGACGCCACCGAGGTCGACGCCCGTACGGTGCTGTGCGTACTCACCCACGACGCCAAGTTCGACATCCCGCTGCTGGAGCGGGCGCTGCGGCTGCCCGTCGCGTACGTCGGCGCGATGGGCTCACGCCGCACCCACGAGGACCGGCTGCGGCGGCTGCGCGAGGCCGGGCTCGGCCAGTCGGCGCTGGCGCGGCTGCGCTCCCCGATCGGCCTCGACCTCGGCGCCCGGACGCCCGAGGAGACGGCCTTGTCCATCGCGAGCGAAATCGTCGCCGCCCGACGGGGCGGCAGCGGCGTGCCCCTGACGGGGGCCCATATCCCCATCCACCACGACCTTTCGGCGTCGGTTGGCATGGGGCGGATCGGCTCGGTCGTCTGACGGAGCGCCACCCATAGGCGGGGGAGCGGTTCGGCCACCCGGCGGACGTACGCGTTGCGAGGTCCCGGTTTCTGATTGAGCCTCAGAAATCGACCCCGATAAACGCCGCTCGAGGAGTGCGTACGTGCGTAGAAGACGGACGATCCCCACCAAGCCGATGGCCATCCTGGCCGCGATCGCGCTGCCCCTGTCCACCGCGGCCGCCGGATACGCGGTGGCGCCGGGGGAGCCCGCCCCGGCCAGGGCCCTGCACCGCCTGTACACCCCGCCGGCCGGAACGGGCCCCTTCCATCAGATGACCCGGCTGGTCAGGCACGGCGACCGCAGCGCGGCCGCCGCGTTGCTCGAGATGGTCCGCACGCCGCACGCGGTCTGGTTCGGGGACGACAGCCCGGAAGAGGCCGAGCAACTGGTCCGCGAGACCACCCGGCGCGCCGTGCGGCGGGGCCATGTGCCCGTCCTCGCGCTCTACAACACGCCCGGCCGTGACTGCGGCAGCTACTCGGCGGGTGGCGCACAGGGCACCGCCGAGTACCGGAGGTGGATCGACGCCGTCGCCCGGGGCATCGGCCACCGGCGGGCAATGATCGTCCTGGAGCCCGACTCGCTCGCCCTGTTGCCCTCCGACTGCGGCCGGCCGGGCGCGACCGTCGGGCGCGGCGAGGACTTCGCCGACGAGTTCGAGGGCGGGCCGGACGCCGAGGACGCATCCGAGGACGATGCCTTCGACAGCCGCCTGTTCGGCGCCGGGGCCGGGGTGCTCGGCGGCGAGCTCGCCCGCGCCGAGGCGCAGGCGGAAGCGCAGGCCGAAGCGCAGGCTGAAGCGCAGGCTCAGGAGCGGATCGCGAGGCGGGGCGCCCATCGGGCCGCGGCCCCCGCCGACATCGACCCGGTCAAGGACCTGCCCGAGGAGGAGCACGCCGACACGCCGGACGAGGTGCACGCCGAGCAGGACGCGCCCGCGAACACGCCGACCGAGAGACCCACGGACAACCTCACCGAGAACCCCGTCGAGAAACCCATCGGCAACGCCACCGACGAACCCGAAGCCGTCAGCAAACCCACGAACACACCCACGGACGCCCCCTTGGACATCGTCCGGAAGGCGCCCGCCCTCACCCCCACCGAGGCAAGGGCCCGTAACGCCGCCCGCTACGCCGAGCTCAACTACGCGGTCGACAAACTGGAACCGATGCCCGGCACCAAGGTCTACCTGGACGGCGGCCACACGGACTGGCACCCCGTCAGCAGCATCGTGCGCCGGCTGCTCCACGCCGGTGTCGACAACGCCACCGGCTTCGCCCTCAACGTCTCCCACTACCAGACCGACGAGGACAACGCCTGGTACGGCCGGCTCATCTCCTCCTGCCTGGCCTATGTGGCCGACGGCGGCGACCCGGCGGAGTGCCCCGACCAGCGGTGGCCGCGGCTGCGCGCCGAGCGGTGGCTGGAGATCAACGTGCTCAACGAGCCCGAGGAGATGAAGCACTTCGTCACCGACACCAGCCGCAACGGCCGCGGCCCCTGGCTGCCCCGGGCCGGCAGCCACGCCGACCCCCAGTCCTGGTGCAACCCTCCCGGCCGCGGCCTGGGCATGCGTCCCACCACCAAGACCGGCGATCCGCTGCAGGACGCCGCGCTGTGGGTGAAGACCCCTGGCGAGTCGGACGGCCAGTGCCTGCGCGGTACGGAGGGGCCCCATGACCCGGAGCGCGGGATGGTCGACCCGGAGGCGGGCGAGTGGTTCCCGGAGCAGGCCCTCGAACTGGTCCGCAACGCCCAGCCCTCCCTGTGACGGATCGTCAGGCGGCAGCTGACACCCCCGGTACGGTCACTCCGGCCGGGGGTCCCAGCGGAAGCGGCGGACCGCGACGACCGCCCCGGCGGTGCCCCGGACGAGCAGCACGACGAGGCTTCGCCACGCGAAACCGGAGCCGGAGGGCTGGGCCAGAGCACTCAGCAGGGCCTCGTTGAACGGCCGCACCGGCAGCGCGTCGGCCACCTGGTTCACCGTCCCGGAGTGGACCGGCAGATAGGTGCCGGAGATGAACATCAGCGGGAACAGCACGAGTTGTACGACCGCGGGCGCGGCCTCGGCATTGCGGATCAGGGAGGCCACCGCCACCCCGAGGGCGCAGAAGCAGGCCGCGCCCAGCACGCTCAGCATGACGCAGTGCGCCAGCAGGCCGAGGAAGTACGCCCAGGCCGGCAGCGGCGTGGCCCGCACCCGTTTGAGGATCCCGTTCTGCCGCCGCCGAACATGGCGCCGAAGACCGCGATGACCACGACCGGGAAGACGAAGGTGAAGAAGGCGCTCTGCGGGTTGCGCCAGAAGGACAGCTGCTCGTAGCGGATCTGGTGCCACAGCAGGGCATGGGCGCGGCGCGGGGGCCGGCGGCAGGTGGCGCTCATCGCTCGCCCGCCTCCCTCACGTACTCCGGCACGTACTCCGGTGCGCCCCGGCCGGTCAGCCGGAGGCAGACGTCCTCCAGGCTCGGCCGCTCGACGGTGATCCCGTCGAGCGCGACGCCGCGCCCAAGCGCCCAGCCCGTCAGCCGGTACAGCGCCTCGGTCGGCTCCCCGGTCTCCACGGTGACCAGACCGTCGTCGCCCGGCCGTCGGCGATCACCGCCACCCGGTCGGCCAGCTCCTGGGCCTCCTCCATGGAGTGGGTGGTGAGCAGAACAGTGGTCCCGGCCTGGCGCAGCTCGTGTACGAGCCGCCAGGCGCTCCGGCGCGCGTTCGGGTCGAACCCGGTCGTCGGCTCGTCGAGGAACAGCAGGCTCGGGTCTGCCGCCGGACACCGCTCGCGGTTTCACTGCTGATCTCGCCGGGCGCGAGCGGGTCGGCCAGTGGGGGACGTGCCGGTCCAGCTGGCCAGGATATTGAGGGCTTCAGCAGTGGGTGAGGCTGGTTCTGGGGTGTAGATGACAAGAGTCTGCTCGGGGTCGTCCTCGACGGCCAGCACGACATAGTCGAGGGTGAGGTCGCCGACGAGCGGGTGGTGCAGGCGTTTGGCGCCGGTGGTGTGGGCGAGGACGTCGTGGTCGGCCCACAGCCGGCGGAAGGTGTCGCTGTGCAGGGACAGCTCGTCGATCAGTTCGGTGAGCTGTGGGTCGTCCGCGTGCCGTCCGGCGTACAGGCGCAGGGTGGCGACGCAGTCGGCGGCCACCCGTTCCCAGTCGGTGTACAGCGTGCGGGCGGCTGCGTCGAGGAAGACGAAGCGTGCGGCGTTGCGGTCGCGGTGGGGCCGGGCTTGGAAGTCGGTGATCAGGGCGTAGCCGAGCCGGTTGGCCGCCAGGATGTCCATGCGCCGCCCCTGGACGATCGCGGGGACGCTGAGGGCGTCCAGGGTGCGGTAGAGGGCGGGGCGGACCTTCTGCGGGGCGAGCGACCGCTTACGGCGGGTCCGGCCGATGGTGGGCTGGGCCAGGTCGAAGAGGTGGGCGCGTTCGGCGTCGTCCAGTTGCAGAGCGCGGGCGACGGCCTCCCAGACGGCTTCCGAGACACCCCGGGTGTGGCCCCGTTCCAGGCGGATGTAGTAGTCGACGCTGACTCCGGCCAGCTGGGCGACTTCCTCGCGCCGCAGTCCCGGAACCCGGCGGGCGCCCTGGTGAGGGGTGAGGCCGGCCTGTTCGGGGGTGATCCGGGCCCTGCGGGTACGCAGGAACTCGCGGATCTCACTGCTGCGGTCCATGCATACACCGTACGGCGGACCCCATGCCCCTCAGCCCGCGAAAGGAGGTACTGGCAGACCCCCGGTGGAGCGGTACCCCGTACGGGAGTCCGCGCAGGGCTGTCGGGTGGTTGCCTGGACAGCGGGCCCACCGAGCTGACTACCAGGCCTGACGGCCGCCACGACAAGGAGTATGTGATGAAGCATGTATCGCTGGGCGGGCTGGATGTCTCTCGCATCGGCCTCGGCGCCATGACCATGGCAGGCACCTACACGACGGGCGGGGGACTCGATGACGCCGAGTCGATCCGCACCATCCACCGTGGGCTGGACCTCGGAGTCACGCACATCGACACCGCCGAGATCTACGGCCCCTTCCACAGCGAAGAGATTGTCGGCAAGGCCATCAAGGGCCGGCGTGACGATGTTGTCGTGGCGACGAAGTTCGGTCTGGTCTCCCACTCCGGTGGCGGTCCCGGCGTTATGGACAGCAGTGCCGGCAACGTGAAGGCCGCTGTCGAGGGCTCGCTCAAGCGGCTCGGCACCGACCACATCGACCTCTACTACCAGCACCGCGTCGACCCGAACATTCCCATCGAGGAGACCGTCGGCGCTCTGGCCGATCTGGTCGCCGAGGGCAAGGTGCGTTACATCGGGCTGTCCGAGGCCGGCCCCGCGACGATCCGCCGTGCGCACGCCGTGCATCCGGTGGCAGCGTTGCAGACGGAATACTCTCTGTGGACCCGCGACGTCGAGGCCGGGATCCTCCCGCTGCTGCGCGAGCTCGGTATCGGCTTCGTTCCCTACTCGCCGCTGGGGCACGGCCTTCTGACCGGGCAGATCCGCTCTGTTGACGACTTCGCCGATGACGACTGGCGCAAGACCAACCCGCGTTTCACCGGTGAGAACTTTCAGCGCAACCTGCGCATCGTCGACGAAGTGCAGGCCATCGGCGCCGAGATCGGAGCAACGCCGGCGCAGACCGCTCTGGCGTGGCTGCTGACCCGCGGCGACGACATCGCCCCCATCCCCGGAACCCGGCGGGTCTCGCGCGTCGAGGAGAACACTGCCGCCGACGGCATCGAACTCAGCGCCGCTCAGCTCGACCGTTTGAACAACCTCACCCCGGCCTCGGGCGAGCGCCACGACGAGGCGAACATGGCCGGCATCGACCGCTGACCGCCGTCGGCGAGTGGCGGATCATGCCCACGGATCTGGCCCGACCACACACCATTGCACGGCGGCCGGGGCGGCGGGCGACATGGCGAGTGGTGGGCCGTGGGGGCGACGAAGGCATGGCCGCCCAAGACGGCATACGACTTTCGTAGGGTCCGCCCCCGACGGAGGTCTGCCGTGGGACACCGTCCGCGTTCCGGGCGCGGGCGGTGTTCTACCGTATGCCGCATGACTGCCGGACTGTGGCACCGTAGGCATCCGGTCGCCGTGGACGTGGCGATCGCGGTCGGCTTCGCGCTGCTCGACACCGGGCTGACGCTGCTGCACGCGACCTGGTGGCCGGCCCACCCGGGCCCGCTGGCCTGGGCCATGCTGGGCGTGCAGGCCCTCGCCTGTCTCTCGCTGGCCGCCCGCCGCCATGCGCCTCTGACGGTCATGGCCGTCCTGGGCGGGTTCACGCTCGCGGTGTCCTTGCTGATCTCGCCGGTGGGCGCGCTGACCCCGGCGCACCCGGGCAATGTGTGGGCCCCCCTCGCGACGGCGCTCGCCGCGTACGGTCCCCCCTTCTACGGGCGGAAGCGGTGGTCGCGGCTGACCGCGCTCGTCGCGCTCGGCGTCTTCACGGCCATCGTGGCGCGCGTGTGGCAGCCGTCGGTCACGGTCATCACCATCGGGGTGCTGCGCACCGCCCTCGGGCCGCTGCTGACGCTGTACTTCGAGGCCCGCAGACGGCTGGTGCTGGCGCTGACCGAACGCGCCGAGCGGGCCGAGCGGGAGCGCCATCTGCTCGCCGAGCAGGCCCGTGCCGAGGAACGGGCGAGGCTGGCGGGGGAGATGCACGACGTGGTGACCCACCGGGTGAGCCTGATGGTGCTCCAGGCCGGGGCGCTGCGGATCACGGCGCCCGACGAGGCGACCCGGCAGGCGGCGGAGGAGCTGCGGGCGGCGGGCTGCCAGGCCCTGGACGAGCTGCGGGATCTGGTCGGCATTCTGCGCACCGCCCCCGAAGGGGATCCGACGCCCTCGGTGGCCGGTTTCGCCGCGCTGGTCGCCGAGTCGACCGCGGTGGGCACCCCGGCCGAGCTGATCGAGGAGGGCGACCGGGCGCTCGCCTCGCCGGTGGTCGGGCGTACGGCCTACCGCATCGTGCGCGAGGCGCTGACCAATGTGCGCAAGCACGCCCCGGGCGCGCGGGTGACCGTACGGGTCGAGTACGGCGCGGCGCGGCTGCGGCTCACGGTCCGCAACACGCCGTCGGCCGACGGACCGCACCGCGCCCTGGCCGGCACCGGCTCGGGGCTTGGTCTGGCGAGCCTGCGGCAGCGGGTGGAACTGGTGGGCGGTACGCTGCGCGCCGAGCCCGAGCCGGACGGCGGCTTCGGTGTCGAGGCCACGCTGCCCTCGTATGTGCCGACGGCGGATGTGGCGACGGCGGAGACGGTGGGGTGAGGCCGGTGGTGCGGGTGGTGGTCGTGGACGACGAGCCGATGGTGTGCGTGTTTCTGCGTACGATCCTCGGCTCGGCCGAGGACATCGAGGTCGTGGCCGAGGCACACGACGGCGCGGCCGGCGCGGAGGCGGTCCGCCGCCACCGGCCGGACGTGGTGCTCATGGATCTGCGCATGCCGGGCGTGGACGGGCTCACCGCGATCGAGCGCATCAGGGAGTTCGCCGACCCGCCGGTCATCGTGGTCCTGACGACCTTCGACGCCGACCAGTACGTACTGCGCGCGCTGCGGGCCGGCGCGACGGGCTTCCTGATCAAGACCACGCCGCCGGAGGACCTGATCGGCCTGGTGCGCGTGGCCGCCGAGGGGCACACCGTGCTCTCCCCGGCCGCCGCCCGCCGGCTGGTCGCGGCCTCCTCCGACGGCCATTCGGCGCGCGACCGTGCGCGGCGGCTGGTGGAGTCGCTGACCGAGCGGGAGGCCGAGGTGCTGGCCGGGCTCGGCGAGGGGCTGTCGAACGCGCAGATAGGGGCGCGGCTGTATCTCTCGGAAGCCACGATCAAGGGCTATGTGTCGCGGCTGCTGGACAAGCTGGGCTGTGTCAACCGCACCCAGGCCGGGCTGATCGCCCACGAGGCGGGGGTCGGCTGACGGGTCGCCTTCGTACCCCGGCCACGGCAGCGCCAGGGCGGCCCGCTCCTTGTCTACGCCGCCGGGTTGTGCCGGATGAGGGTGTCGACGAGGCCGGAGACGGTGTTCGGGAAGTCCATCGGCACTACCCCAAGCCCGGTCCAGCCGGTGGCCTCTGAGCTCTCCAGGAAGCTCTTGACCTGCGGGTTCAGCCGGTCGGCATTGGAGCGGGGCGGGAGCAGGGCGGCGGTGGAGACATAGTTGAAGAAGAGCTTGCCGGGCTGGGCGGCGGCCTTGCGGAACTGGGCCTGGATCTTCGGGTACTTGCCGAACGGCTCCGCCATGTAGTCGTCCTGGATGTCGAAGAGCCCCGCGTCGGCGTAGCGCACCCCCGGCATGTTGTCGGAGTCGGCGAGCAGGACGACCTTGCCGCGTGCCTGGCCCAGCTTCGGCAGCGTGGCGTCCAGGCGGAACAGCGACCGCCAGCCCTTGCCGTCGAGGTAGGTGTCGAAGATACGGCGGAACTCGGCGGCGCTCTCCTCGGAGTACTCCTGCTTGACGCGCATCAGCACGGTCTCCGATGGGTGCGCGGTCAGAAAGGAGCGGCAGGCGGTGAGGACGTCGTCGAAGTTGAGGTGCTGGTAGAAGGCCCCGTGGTGGATGGGGAAGGCGCCTTCGAAGGCGC
>NZ_MUNE01000211.1 GCF_002154605.1 Streptomyces milbemycinicus
CGCCCCGAGGTCGAGCAGCTGGTTGATGTTCATCAGCGTCGACTCGGGGTCGTTGGCCGCGAAGACGTTGGCGAAGCGCAGCCGCTTGCCCTCGTCGGTGCGGTAGCGCTCGACCGACAGCACACCGGGGTCCGGCGGCGCGTCGTACATGCCCTGCAGGGCCACCTTGCGCTCCACGCCGAGGAGTTCGGCGACGGTGAGCGCGATCGCCACGTTCTCCTTGAAGGTGAACCAGCTGAAGCCGCGCAGCTCCTCATCGGTGACCGTCTCCGGGTCCGCGTAGATCAGGCGGCAGTTCCGGGCGTCGGCCTCCTCCTGGAGGATGTGCAGCCGCTCCTTCTCGGCGGTGACGCAGATCCCGTCCTCCGGCATCGAGCGGCACAGCGAGCGCGCCACATCGTCCAGGGTGGGGCCCATCTCGGCGAGGTGGTCCTCGCGGACGTTGCACAGCACGCCGATCGTGGAGCGGATCAACTTGGACTGGTTGATCTCCTGGAGCGCCGGCATGACGGCCATGCACTCGATGACCAGCGCGTCCGGGCGGTACGCGGCGGCGCGCCGCACGATACCGATCTGCTCGACGACGTTGGCGATGCCGAACTTGCGGTAGACCGGCTCCTCGGTGGCGTCGGGGTGGATGAACCGGGCGGCCGTACCGGTGGTCTTGGCGACGGTGACCAGGTCGCCGCCGCGCAGCGCGCCCGCGCACAGCCGGGTGATGGACGACTTGCCGCGGATGCCGTTGACCAGCACCCGGGTGGGGATGTTGTCCAGGTTGGCGAAGTGCCGCCGCTGCTCCACGACCCCGGCGACCAGCAGTATCGCGCTGCACACCATGAGCACGGTGTAAAGGAAGAGCACGGTTTTTCAGTTCCTTCCGGCGAGGGACCGCGCGCCGTCGCGCCCGCGCTGCTGCCCCTGCAGCTGCTGCCGGATGAGCTCCAGGCTGCGGACGACGGCGCCGACCTCGTCGTGGTGGCGCGGGAAGAGGACGGTACGCCGGTCGCCATCCGCAAGCGCCTCGGCCTGGTCGGCGAGTGCGCGCAGCGGGCGGACGACCACGATGTGCAGCCAGCCCAGGCAGGCCGCCGCCGCGGTGAGGCCGAGCAGCCCGACCAGCACGGTGCGGTTCTGCAGGGTGTACGCGGGGATGTCGAGCCGGGACGCGGGCTGCCAGCTGACGACGCTCCAGTCGAGGACCTTCGCCACGCCGCCGCCCGTCATCGGGGCCGCGGCGGCGATCCGTACGTCGTCGCCGCGCTGGACCTTGGCGTGTGCCTGCTTGCGGTCGACCAGCGGGGAGAGGTGACCGGGCATCTTCTCGAAGGCCAGGTAGCCGGAGTTCCCGGCGATGGTCCGGCCCTTGGCGTCGACCACCCGGACCTGGCCGAGGCCGTCGCGGCGCAGCAGCGCGTTGACGAAGTCGATGTCGAACTCGCCCACGACCGCGGCGCCCGCCTTCCCCTGGAGGGGGGCGGTGGCGCGGATGACGGGCTTCTTGCCGCCGTGCCCGGACACCTTCAGGGGCTGGTCGGCGGGGCGCTCACCGGAGGAGTGGTGCGGTTCGTGCCCGGCCCGGGCCAGCACCTCGCCGTCGCCGCTGACGACGTAGACGGATTCGTAGCGGGGGTGTTCCTCGATGGTGCGGTCCAGTACGGCCGTCATGTCGTCGGCCGAGGTGCGGTTGCCGATCAGGGCGGCGACGGCGGACAGGTCCGCGTGGCCCTCGTTGAGCGCCCGGCGCACCCGGTCGCTGATCGTCTCGGTGCGCGCCTTCTGGTCGGCGACCACCTGGGCCGGGATGTGTACGGAGGAGCTCGGCCGGTTGAGCAGCAGGGTCAGCGGGACCGACCAGGTCAGCAGCAGTACGGCGGAGACGGCGACCAGGGCGCGGGTGCCCAGGCGCCGGCCGCCGCGGGCGCCGGACGCGCCGTCCGTACCGGACGCGCCGTCAGCACCTTCAGGAGACTCCTCGTGCAGCTGCTGCCGCAGCCGCTCCAGGGCGCCGCCGATACGGGCGGCCTCGCCGAACCGGGGCACGGTCACCGGGCGGGCCAGATCGCCGCGGGTGAGCCGGCGGCTCTCCAGGAACAGCCGGATCAGGGGGCGCTGGACGGTGCCGAGCAGTACCGCGATGGCCAGGGCGCCGATGACCAGCAGCGCGCCCGCGGCGGCCAGTCCGAAGGCCGGCCGGGCCAGTTGGGAGGCGCGTTCGGTGACGCCGACCTGGGTGACGATGCTCAGTCCGAGGCCGCTGGCCACGGTGGACTCGCCGGGTTCGGAGGCGGCGAGCGAGGCGTAGCCGCCGACGGTCCGCCGGTCGCCCGAGGCGTCGCCGGTGAGGCTGCCGCTGACGCCCGCGTAGCCGCCGGAGCCCGGCTCCTTGGAGCTGATGGGGTTCTGCCGGGACTTCTTGGCGGAGATGGTGGCGAAGTCCTTCAGCTCGCGCTGGGCCCGCTCGCTGTCGAGGGCCCCGTCGCTGCTGAGGATCGTGCCGGTCGAGTCCACGACGCCGATGCCCCGGCTCTCGCTCAGCCGCATCCCGGGCACCTTCAGATTGCTGGAGGCGATCAGGAGCTGCTGGGGCTGGCCCTTCCAGGAGAGCAGGGCGAGGGCGATCAGCCGGGTCTGGCCGTTCTGCAGCCGGACCAGACGGGGCTTCAGGCCGTCCTTGCCGGAGAGTTTGGTGCGGTCGATCACAGTGAGCGGCACGGTCTCGCCGCGGGCGGCGAGCAGCTTGCCCGACTTGATCTCGATGACCGCGGTGCCGCTCCACTTCTGGTAGACGCTGCCCGTTTTGTCGAGGACGGCGTCGGCGGAGACGGGTTTGCCCTCACTGAAGAGGATCGCGGTGCGGTCGAGGTCGGTGACCGACTCGTCGAGCGAGGCGCGCAGTGCGACGGCCCCGTCCTCGGCGAAGTGCTGCTGGGAGGTGAGTACGGCCTTGGGTACGAGGACGTTCTCGGTTTTACCGAAGGTGAGGGCGGTGATTCCCGCCAGGGAGAGGAGCAGAGCCGAGAGTACGGCTATAGGAGGACGAATGCCGCCTATCAGCGACATATCAGCCCGTCGGCGGATCTTTCGCCGCCGCTTCGGCGCCGAAGCGGCCACGGGGGCTCCTCTCTGGAAATACCTGGAATTGCCTGGGAATGCCTGGGAATGGCCCGGGGCGCCCGCGCGGCCCTTCAGAGCGCGCCAATACGCGGGCCCTGCGGGGTGCGCGGCCGCGCATACGCGCGACCCGTGAGGTTTGGATCGTCGCGCGGGGCTAAGGGTTGCATGAGGAGATGAAAATGTGAGTCAGATCGCTCGATCGTGATCGCCGCGGACCGGCGGCCGAAACCGGTTGCCCCGCTATCGTCCGTTTCACCATGAGAGCCGACTCCAGCATGAGAGCCGACCGCCCCCGGAAGACCACCCACGCCGCCCGGAAGGCTTCTTCCGTCGTTCGGAAGACCTCCGCCGCCGCTCGGAAGAACCCCCTCGTCCTCGGCGTCGTGGCGCTCACCGCCGTGGCCGCCCTGCTGACGACCGTCCTCGCCCTGCGCGGCAGCGGCGAGGACGGAACCACCACCCCCAAGGCGGGCATCGACCTGGAGCGCCGGATCACCGACTACACGGCCCGGTTCGGCGCGGACACCGGCTATCTGGAGCCCAAGCGCGCCGACCGCCAGGCCGTCGCCCGTGCCGTAGGGCTGCTCCTGGACGGCCACCGCGACCAGGCCGCGGCCCGCCTCGACGCCCTGGACTTCGATCTCCGTACGATCACCGACAGCGCCACCGGCCGGCGCTACGCCGAGATCGCCGACCGCACCGACACCGGCCCCACGCCGCGCGGCTGGGGGCGCGTCTACGTCGACCTCTCGGCCCCCGCGCACTGGTCCGTCCAGATTCCCCACCCGGTGGCCGACGCCCGTACCGAACAGCTGGGCGTCGGCATCCTGCGCGGCAGCCCCGGCGGCGTCCTCGTGCTCGCGGGCGCCCATCGCGACGCGGGCGTCGGCGACGCGGCCGATGTGGCCCACCGGCGCTACACCGTCTTCGCCGCGGTCTGCGCCGAACTCGCCGAACGCGGACTGCCCGGCATCCAGATCCACGGCTTCGCCGACGACTCCGCCCCCGACTACGACGTCATCGCCTCGACCGGCCGCGCCACCCGCGAAAGCCGCGCCGACGCCCGCACCCTCGCGAACGCCCTGCGCGCCCGGGACTTCGAGGTCTGCCGCGCCTGGGTCCGCTCCTGCCCCCTGGAGGGCCGTACCAATGAACAGGGCCGCGCCGCCGCGGCCCAGGACAGCACCTTCCTCCACGTCGAATTCGCCAACGCGATCCGCACCGACCGCCGCGAGGCCGCCCGGGCCGTCGCGGCGGTGAACGTGGTGACCGCCCGCTGGGCGAAACGGACACCCCACCCGGGCGCGACCGGCTGACCGGCCGCGCCCGGGTGGGGCTGCGCTATGCGGACGGGCGTTACGACGCCGTCCCCAGGGCCTCCGCCGACTCGGCAGCCGACTCGTCCGGCCCCGCGGCCGCGGGCGCCCCCTGCGCGGCGGCGGCTCGCTGACGCGGCAGGAAGGAGGCGAGGGCGAAGGCGAGGAGGGCGGCACCGGCGCCGATGGCCATGACCACCTTGAAACCGCTCTCGGAGGGCAGGGCGCGGCCGTGGAAGCCGGTGGTCATCTGGGCCAGGATGACGCCGGCGATGGCGCTGGCGAAGGAGGTGCCCAGGGAGCGCATCAGGGCGTTGAGGCTGTTGGCGGCGGCGGTCTCGGAAGCCGGCACGGCGCCCATGATCAGGGCGGGCAGCGAGCCGTAGGTGAAGCCGACGCCGGCGCCGATGACGCAGGACGCCAGGATCAGGTGCCAGACCTCGGACATCAGCACGATGTTCAGCCCGTAGCCGGCGGCCACGATCAGCGCGCCGATCATCAGCGTCACCTTGGGGCCCTTGGCCTTGGTGACGGCGGCGGAGAACGGGGACACAACCATCATGACCAGGCCCTGCGGGGCCAGCACCAAGCCCGTGGTGAGCATGGACATACCGAGGCCGTAGCCGGTCTGCTCGGGCAGCTGGAGCAGCTGCGGCAGGACCAGGGACATCGCGAACATCGAGAAGCCGAGCGCGATCGAGGCGAGGTTGGTGAAGAGCACCTGGCGGCGGGCGGTGGTGCGCAGATCGACCAGCGGCTGCCGGGCGCGCAGCTCGTACGCTCCCCAGGAGAGCAGGATGACGACGGCGGCGGCGAACAGGCCGAGGGTGGTGGCGCTGGTCCAGCCCCAGTCGGCGCCCTTGGAGACGGCCAGCAGCAGGGACACCAGTCCGGCCGACAGGCCGAGGGAGCCGGCCAGGTCGAAGCGTCCGCCGGTACGCACCTTCGACTCGGGCACGATCATTCCGACGAGTGCGAGGGCGACGGCGCCGAGGGCGGCCGAGGTCCAGAACAGGGCGTGCCAGTCGAAGTTGTCCGCGATCAACGCGGCGGCGGGCAGGCCGAGGGCGCCGCCGACGCCGAGGGAAGCACTCATCAGCGCGGTGGAGCCGGCGAGCCGCTCGGGCGGCAGCTCGTCGCGCATGATGCTGATGCCGAGCGGGACGACGGCGGCGGCCAGGCCTTGCAGGGTGCGTCCGACGATCATCGGAACCAGGGACTCGCTCAGCGCGCAGACGACCGATCCGGACACCAGCAGCACGAGGCTGACCAGCAGCAGGCGGCGCTTGCCGAGCATGTCGCCGAGGCGGCCGACGACCGGCGTGGCGACGGCGGCGGCGAGCAGCGTGGCGGTGACCGCCCAGGTGGCGTCCGACGGTGAGGCGTCGAGGTACTTCGGCAGCTCGGGGACGATCGGGATCACCAGGGTCTGCATCAGCGAGACGACGATTCCCGAGAAGGCCAGCACCGCCACCACGGCGTTCGGCCTCGGCGGGGCGGAACCCCCGGCGGCGGGTCGGGCAAGGGCGTCGGACATGGCGCGGGCCTCCAGGGGCGAGCAAGTGGATTGCTTGACTTGAGTAAGTGGCGTGGTCGCAGGCTCGGGCTCTGCGAGGGGTGGGGGAGCGGTGCGGCTCGGTCGGGCCTACGGCTGTCCGTCAAAGGTGACGACGACCTTCTCCGCGGCCCCCGGCGTCAGGGCGAGTTCGAAGGCCCGCTCCACCTCGGAGAACGGCACGTGGTGGCTGATCAGCCGCGCGAAGCGCTCCTGGTGCTCGACGAGTTCGGGGGTGACCTCGAAGATCTCGGTGGGGTAGCCCTGGGAGGCGATGAGGGTCAGCTCGCTGCGCAGCATGCCGCCGAGGTCGATGGCGTCGGACTTCTTCTGCACGGCCACCATGACGAGCTTGGCGCCCCACTTGGCGGATGCGACGGCGGTGTTGAAGACGGCGGGGGCGCCGGCCGCGTCGATATAGATGTCGGTACCGGCCCGCGGCTGGCCGAGCGCGTTGGCCGCCTGGCCGTGCAGTTCGGTCAGGCGGGCGGTGACGTCTTCGGCGGCTGAGTCGATGACGGCGTCGGCACCGACGGCCAGCGCCGTTTGAAGGCGCTCGGGGATGACGTCGGCGACGACCACGTGCCCGACCCCGCGCAGCTTCAGCCAGATGGCGGCGCCCAGGCCGATGGGCCCGGCACCGAAGACGACGACCTTGTCGGTCGGCTTCGCCTCGGAGCGGTTGACGCAGTGGCGGGCCACCGCCATGGGCTCGTTGAGCGCGGCGACGTCGAAGGGCACGGTGTCGGGGAAGACGGTGACGCTCTTGCCGACGACGGCGTCCTCGATGAGCAGGTACTCGCTCATGCCGCCCAGTTCGCCGCCGCAGCCGATGATCCCGGAGGGGGCGCCCTGCGGATTGACGACCACGCGGTCACCCGCCTTCAGGCCCATGACCTCGGCGCCGACCTCGACGACCTCGCCCGCGGGCTCGTGGCCCAGTGGCAGCGAGACCATCGACCCGCCCGGGCCGAAGGGGACTCCGCCCAGGTGGAGGAAGTGGGTGTCGGTGCCGCAGATGCCGCAGGCGCGGATCCGTACCAGGGCGTCCTTCGGGCCGGGGGCGGGCCGTTCGGCGTCGACGACGTCGATCTTGTGCTGCTCGCCGGTCCGGACGGACTTCATCGTGGCCATGGAGGGACTCTCTTTCTGGGGGGTCGGGGGCGCGGCACTGCCGCTGTGCCGCCGGACCCGGCGGCGGACGGGGGTTCCGGCCGCCGGGCCCGGGACCGCGCCAACCCCCGTCCCCACGGGTTCGGCGCGCGTTGGGGCCGTCTCCGCTCAAGGTGGCCCCGGCCTGGGTGCCCGCGGCGGGGGACGCCGTGGGGCTGACTTGCTTGACTCAGGCAAGCATGAACGACTTACTTGAGTCAAGCAACCTTTCTCTCGAAATACTTGACTTAGGCAAGCATCTGTTACGGTGGTCTCATGTCCACACCGTCATCCGCAGCGGGACCCGTCTCGACGGACGTGATCGAGATCGAGCGCGCGCTGACGCGCATCGCCTACCTGGCCGGCCGGGCCCGGCAGCACGAGCGCCTGATGGCCCTGGCCGGACTGTCCCTGGACCGGGCCGCCGTGGCGATCCTGCGGCACATCGCCGAGAGCGAGCCGCTGCGCCCCGGAGTGCTGGCGGTCCGGCTCTCCGTGGAAGCCTCCCACGTCACCCGGCAGCTGGGGCAGCTGGAGAAGGGCGGCTATGTGATCCGCGTCCCGGATCCGGACGACCGCCGCGCCCAGCGCATCCAGCTCACCGACGCCGGCCTGGCCGCGGTCGAGCGCATCCGAGAGGCCAGCCGCCGGGGCATGTCGATAGCTCTGGCGGACTGGTCGGCCGAGGACCTGGGGCAGCTCGCGGGGCTCTTCCACCGGCTCGCCGACGACTTCGTCAAACACGCCGAGGCGGATGTCGACATCCCGCCCTCGGCCTGACGGGCCTGACGGGCCCCACCGGTCATCTGGAATCCCAGCGGAACCGTCGGACGGCCACCGCCGCACCGGCCACCCCCCACAGCAGCAGGACGCCGTAGTCCCGCCAGGGGAGGCCGGTGTGGTCCGTGGTGAAGGCCAGGAGCAGGGCGTCGTTGAACGGCTTTACCGGCAGCGCACCGGCGATGCCGTTCAGCAGCGCGGAGTGGATCGGCATATACGTGCCCGAGATGAACACGAGCGGGAACAGCACGAACTGCACGACCGACGGCGCCGCCTCCGCGTTGCGGACCAGCGAGGCCACCGCGACTCCGAGGGCGCAGAAGGCGGCCGCGCCGAGCACCAGGGACACCGCGAGCGCGGGCCACTGCGGGGCGGCGGGCAGCGGGACGCCGTAGAGCCTGCCGACCGCCGTGATGAGCAGGACGTCGACGACGCTCACCAGGACGCAGTGCGCCAGCAGACCCGCGAAGTACCCGGAGGCGGGCAGGGGGGTGGCCCGGACTCGCTTCAGCATTCCGTTCTGCCGTCGCGTCGCGAGCACGATCGCCAACTGGCTGTAGCAGGAGCCCAGCACGGACACCGCGGCGATCGTGGACACGTAGTACTGGAGCGCGGATCGCCCGTAATAGAACTCGCTCTTCCCGATGGAGCCGAACAGCCCGCCGAAGATCGCCATGACCACGACCGGGAAGACGAACGTGAAGAACGCGCTCTGCGGATTCCGCCAGAACGTCAACTGCTCGTAGCGGATCTGATGCCACAGCAGGCGCAGGCCCAGGCGGCGGCTCGACAGGCGCCCGGCCTGGGCGCGGGGAACGTCGATGCTCACGGTGCGCTCCTCTCCGGTGTGCTGTGGCTGTGGTCGGTCAGGCGCATATAGACGTCCTCCAGGCTCGGCCGGTCGACCCTCAGCCCGGCGAGCACGGTGTCGCGGCGCAGCGCCCAGCCGGTGAGTTGGTGCAGCGTCCGGGTCGGCTCCGCGGACTCGACGGTGACCAGGCCGCCCTCGCCGGGCGCGGCGGGAACCGGCAGATCGGCGACCGTGGTTCCGGGCGGCAGCGCGAAGCGGATCCGGGCCCGTGCCGTGTCGCGTCCGCCCAGGGTCCCGGGGGTGCCCTCGGCCACGATCCGCCCGTCGGCGATCACCGCCACCCGGTCGGCCAGCTCCTCGGCCTCTTCCATGGAGTGGGTGGTGAGCAGGACGGTGGTGCCCGCGTCGCGCAGGTCCCGCACCAACTGCCAGGCGTCCCGGCGCGCGTTCGGATCGAATCCGGTCGTCGGCTCGTCGAGGAAGAGCAGGGTGGGGCCGCCGATCAGGCCAAGCGCGAGATCCAGGCGGCGTTTCTGGCCGCCGGAGAGCGCCCGGACCTTCTTCTTCTCCAGCCCGGCGAGGCCGACCAGGCCGATCACCTCGTCGATGTCGCGCGGCGCGGGGTAGTAGCCCGCGTCGCGGGCGATCGTCTCGCGGACGGTGAGATAGGGCTCGACCGCGATGTCCTGCAATACCAGCCCGATCCGCTCGCGCAGGGCGCGCTCGGTGGCCTTCTCACCCGGGTCCAGACCGAGTACGTCGACCCGTCCGGAGTCGCGGCGCCGAAACCCCTCCAGGATCTCCATGGTGGTGGTCTTGCCCGCCCCGTTGCGGCCGAGCAGCGCGAAGATCTCCCCGTGCTCGATGGTGAAGCTCACCCCGCGCACCGCCCGCACCGCGCCGTACCGCTTGTGCAGGCCCTCGACCACGACCGCGTCAGCCATGGCCGTCTTCCGTCGCTTGTCGCGCGGCACCCGGTGTCAGGTGCTCCGGTGTCAGGTGCTCCGGTGTCAGATGCGGACGCAACGGATCTCCAACGTCAGATCGAGATGGCGCCCGGCCATGCCACGGGCCGCCGTCACACCGAATGCGGTGCGGTCGACCCGTGTGGTGGCACGGACGGTGAAGGCATCCGCCAGCACCTCGGAGTGCACGATCGACAGGCTCGCCGGCCGGGAGCGTCCGCATGTGGTGAGCGTGCCGGAGACCGTGGTGGTGTCCACCCGGTCGGAGGCGAACGTGATCAGCGGATGCCGGTCGGTGTCCAGGAACGTCACCGACCGTACGGCGGCGTCCCGCTGGGCATGGCCCGTACGGAAACTCGCCGCGTCGACCTCCGCTTGCACACTCGACTCGAAGATCGGCTCGGCCACCTCGACGGTGCCGCCGCGGATCGCGAAGGTGCCGTGGACCGGCAGAAGGCCGAAAAGGTGTCTGCTCTTGAACGAGATGGACGATTTATCTGTGTCGATCGTGTAGCGGCCGAGCCGGGGTGTCGTCGCGGCGGTGTTGCCTGTCGCATCCATGCCCCCATTCCACGGCGGCGGGCGCACCGCGCGGCAGGGCGGGCGGTTGGTTCCGCACCCGACGAAGGGCTTGCCCGCGACGCACGGCATACGACTTTCGTAGGGTCCGCCGAGGCGGAAGTATCCGGTGCCGCCGACCGGAACGGGGCCGCGAGGCGGGTGTCCTACGGTGAGCGTCATGACCGCCGGACCGCGTACGTCGTGCTCGCCGCCTTCACCCTCGTCGTCATGCGGCCCTGGGATCCGTCCGCCACGAACATGACGATCGGGCTGCTGCGTACCGCGGTCGGGCCGCTGCTGGGGCTGTACTTCGACGCCCGCCGCAGGCTGGTGCGGGCCCAGGCGCTGGAGGAACTGCGGGACCTGGTCGGCATTCTGCGCACCGCGCCGGAGGGCGACCCGGCGCTGGCCTCACCGGTGGTCGGGCGCACCGCCTACCGGGTGCTGCGCGAGGCGCTGACCAACGTACGCAAGCACGCTCCTGGCGCCCGGGTGAGGGTGCGTGTGGAGTACGACACCGCACAGGTGCGGCTGACGGTCCACAACACACCCCCGGCGGGCAGCCCGCGCAGCGCCCTCGCCGGTACCGGCTCCGGTCCGGGGATCGCGCATCTGCGGCAGCGCATCGAGCTTGTGCACGGCACGCTGCGCGCCGAACCCTGCTCCGACGGCGGGTTCAGCGTCGAGGCGACGCTGCCCGCGTTCGTCCCGACCGCGGAATCGTTCGCCCCGACCGCGGCATCGGCGGGGTGAGCCGATGGAGAGCCCGGTGATTCACAGCAGTGTCGGTGCGTGGAACTCCCCGAGCCCCGCGGTCAGGTCCCGGTCCAGCCAGTAGCGGCGAGGCTCGGCCAGCATGACGTCGACGCTGACGGTGAGGATGCCGGGGATCGTGGCGAGCTCATTGTCGATGAACACCGCCAGCGCGGAGCGGTCGGTGACCATGCCGGAGCACAGGACGGATATGTCGCTGGCGACGTGTACGGCGAGCCGGGTCTGGGGGAACTGGTCGAGGCGGCGCATGACGTCGGGCGTCTGGCCAGGCGCGACCCGCAGGCGCAGCACGAAGGAGGTCTGGAAGCCCAGCCACTCCGACACCACCTCGAGCCGGGGTTTGACCCAGCACTCGTCCAGGACCCGGCGCACGACGCGGTGCGCGGTGGAGGTGGCGAGACCGGCGGCTCGGGCGATGCTCGCGGAGGATGCCCGGCCGTCCCGCATCAGCTGGGCGACCACGATGCGTTCGGCCTCGCTCAGGGGTTTCGCGGGAGGCGTCGCGGTCGCGGTGCCCTCGGGGCGGGCGCCGGTGAGCTTCAGCAGGTCGGCCCGTTCGGTGTCGGTCAGGAATTGCGGGTCCCAGGTGATGCCCCGGCGCAGGGTGCTGAGCGCGGGCAGGGCGTTGACGCGGCGGACGCCGGGGATCGAGAACATCCGGTCGATCGCCTCGCTGGTGGCCGTCTCGGAAGGCGCGTGGACGACGGCGTAGAGCGGGTAGTCCCCGGAGATCTGCGCCAGGAGCTGCAGATGGGGGAGGGCGCGGAGCCGGTCGAGGACGGCGAGTGGGGTCTCGCCGGTGATGTCCAGGAAGACGTGGACCGGCATCGCCCTGGAGTGCATGCCCCAGTCGGCCTGCCCGATCACGCGAACCATCCGGGACTCGTGCAGCCGGTCGAAGCGGCGTTTGAGGGTACTGGCGTCGGCGGACAGGATCGCGCCGATGTCGTCCCAGGTCGCCCGGGGCGCCAGGTGCAGTGCCCCGATGAGGCGCCGGTCGAGCTCGTCGAGCAGAGGGCGAGTCATGTTCCCTCACCTTAGACCGCCGATTAATCCCAACGTTACATCCTGGCTATAGCGAATCTCTCACTTGAGTGCCATGGTTTGCGGGAACGTCCCCGGAATGCACGAAGAGGTACCCATGAGTGCCACCGCGACCGAACCCCAGCCGACCGAGCCCCCCTCGAGAGTCCTGCGCGCCGCGTTCCGAGGTTTCGCGGCGATCGAGAAGGTCGGCAACAAACTGCCCAACCCGTTCTGGCTGTTCTGGATTCTCGCGGGGGTCGTGGTCGTCCTCAGCGCGGTGCTGGCGGCGGCCGGTGTCGGCACGGTGCACCCCGGAACGCACGAGACCATCGAGGTGCAGAGCCTGCTCAGCCAGGCCGGGCTCACGACGATGGTCGAGGGGGCTGTCGACAACTTCGCGACCTTCCCGCCGCTGGCCACGATCCTCATCGTGGGCTTCGGCATCTCCGTCGCCGAGGCGAGCGGGCTGTTCACGACCATGCTGCGCCGCATGGTCGCGCGGGTGCCGGGCAAGTACCTCACGTTCGCGCTGTCGATGACGGCCATGGTCGCCCACGTCGCCGGTGATGCCGCGTACGTCACCCTCATCCCGCTCGGGGCGCTGATCTACCGCGCCGCGGGCCGCAGCCCCGTCCTCGGCTGCATCGTCGCCTACGTCTCCATCTCCGCCGGCTACGACGCCTCGCCGTCCCTCACCACGACCGACGTCCTGTTGTCGTCGATCTCCACCGCCGCCGCCCACACGGTGGACGCGGACTACGTCGTCACTCCGGTGGCGAACTACTTCTTCGGGCTCGCCTCCTCGGTCCTGGTGGCCCTGGTGATCACGCTCGTCGTCGACAAGGTCATCGCCAAGCGCTCGGACCTGGACCCCGATGAGCCGGTCGCCGCGCTGAACGCCGCCGAGTTGGCCGAGATCGAGGTCACCGGGCAGCAGCGCCGCGCGCTGCGGGTGACCGGGCTGGTCGCGCTCGGCTTCCTCGCGCTCCTGGCGGCGGCCATGATCCCGGAGTCCTCACCGCTGCGCGGCAAGGGCGGCTCCATCGTCGAATCCCCGCTGATCACGGGCATGTCGCTGGTCCTGTTCGCGTTCTTCGCCCTGCTCGGCTGGGTCTACGGCCGCATGACCGGGACCTTCCGCGCGGCCCGCGACATCGTCGACGCGCTGGTCGACGGCACCCGCTCGTACGCCCCGATCCTCGTCCTCTTCTTCGCGATCTCCCAGTTCCTCGCCTACTTCAAGTGGACGAACATCGGCAACGTCCTCGCCATCAAGGGCGCGGAGACCCTGCGCGACCTGCACCTGGGCGGCTGGACTGTGCTGGTCGGCATCGCCGTGCTGATCACGTTCATGAACCTCGTCATCACCAGCGGTTCCGCCCTGTGGGCGCTGGCCGCTCCGGTGCTCGTGCCCATGCTGATGCTCGTCGGGATCGAGCCCGAGACCACCCAGGCCGTCTACCGCGTCGCCGACTCGGTCACCAACTGCGTCACCCCGATGAGCCCGTACTTCGCGATGGCATTGGGCTTCATCCAGCAGCACCGCAAGTCCGCCGGCATCGGCACCCTGGCCTCCTTCACCATCCCGATCGCCGCCGTCGTCTGGGTCGCCTGGGTCGCGTTCTTCGTGGCCTGGTACCTGCTCGGCCTCCCCTTCGGCGTCAGCTGACCCCGTCCCTCCCC
>NZ_MUNE01000212.1 GCF_002154605.1 Streptomyces milbemycinicus
GTCCCAGACCAGCAGCCCGGCCAGCAGAGCCACGACCAGCGCCCCGACCCCGCCGAAGAGGAGCAGGCGCCCGCGCCGGCCCCGGGGTCCGGCCGGTGGCGGCTGCTGCCGTCGAGCCGGCGCGGGCGCCTGCTCCTCTTCGGCGGGGTCGGGGCGCTGGTCGTGGCTCTGCTGGCCGGGCTGCTGGTCTGGGACAACACGGGCTCCGGATCGCAAAAGCCGCAGGCCAAGTGGGATCTGAAGCCGTTCCGGCAGGCCCTGGCCGAGCTGGCCCTGGCCCCCGGCGTGCGGTACCAGGACTCCTCGACCAACGGTGCCACGAAGCGGGACGTCACCGTCACCGCCTCGGGCAGCCGCTTCGGCACCACGGGCTCGGGCACCAAAACGCTCGACCGTGACGTCCTCCACGTGGGCGGCAAAACCTTCAGCCGCTGGAAGGTGGACCCCTCCCCCGGCCAGGACAGCAAGCCCGGCACGGAGGCGCCCGGCAAGTGGTCCGCAGGGTACGAGGGCTCTTCCGGCTCGGCGAAGGAGGTGGTCGAGCAGCGGCCGACCCCGCCCGAGCTGGCGACTGCGCTGTCCAAGGCGCTGGACACGCTGGAGAGCACACCGGCTCCGAGCGAGTCGGCGCAGTGGCAGCCCCGCACCGTGAACGGGACACGCGCCCTGGGAGTCGACACTTCGGCGGGCCGTCTGCTCATCACGCGGAAGAAGCCGTACCGGGTGCTGCGCCTGGAGCCCTACAGCCCGTCGCGTTCGCGGGCGCCCTCCCCGAGTGCCGTGCGACAGGCCGCGGCCCAGGATTCCGCCGACGACGACCCGGCCGAAACCCCCGAGGTGACGGACGGTCCCCTCGACGGCAGTGACTCCCAGGGCATGGATCTGGCCCCGGTCACCGGGGACGCCGTCGACCCGATGTTCGACGCCCTGGAGAAGCAGACCAAGGAGCTCGGCAAGGCCACCGACAGCGGCATCTCCCTCACGCTCAGCGGTTCGGGGTCAGTGAAGTGCGGCTCCGGGGGCTGCACCACCAGCCACAACTTCATCGGCCAGATCACCACCAGCGCGAAGAGCCGCCTGGTGAACGGCAAGGTCACCGCCGTCATGAGTGCCACCTTCACCATCGACGGAAAGTCCGCCGGTGGGTGCACGAGCAAGCAGGGCACCTTCGCCGTCACCGGCACCAGCGTCTCGGGCAGCCTGTCCTGCTCCAACCCGGGCGCCGGCCCGACCTTCGCCTCGATCGAGGCGCAGAAGAAGGCGGAGGCCCGGGCCCGCTCCCGGGCCAACGGCGGCCGGCCGGTGCAGTACCGCATCCCGTACACCTCCAACGCCCTTCTCACCGCCCGCGCGCTGGCGACGGTCGAGGTGAAGAAGCTCGTCGACGGGGTGAAGCGGGAGCGGAACAACAAGGACTGCGGCCGGTCCCACAGCTTCCCGTCCGGTACCAGGGTCCTCCTCGCCGACGGAACCGACCGGGCCATCGAGGACATCCGCCGCGGGGACCGGGTGGCGGCCGGTGTCCCCGGGCTCCGGCGCACCGAGGCGCGGCCGGTGACCGAGGTCTTCGCCACCGAGAGCGACACGGACTTCACCCGGATCACCGTCCGCACCGATCGTGGGCCCGCCACTCTCACGGCCACCGACAACCACCCGTTCTGGCTGGCGGACGCCAAGCGGTGGAAGAACGCGGGCGACCTGCGGCCCGGCGACCGGCTCCGCAGCGCCGCGGGCTCGCCGCTCCAGGTGATCGCGGTCCTGGACCAGCAGCTCCGTCGGCCCACGCACGATCTCTCGGTCGCCGGTCCCCGCACGTACTATGTGCTGGCGGGCAAGACCCCGGTCCTCGTCCACAACAACGGCGGCATACCGCAGGTCGACAACGCCCGGCTGCAGAAAATCGTCAATGCGCTGTACCACGGCCTCGGCAGTCCGAACGCGATCGGTGACGGTTCCGCGATGGCCGCGGCCAACCACGAGGCTCAGGGCGGCGCCAAGGTCGAGGGGAAGAATCATCTGGCGAGCACGGCCCAGCTGCGGGCGTCGCTCAACAACTTCCTCACCAATGACACGTACAAGCCGAAGGGCGGAAAGAAGGAGACCGTGGTCAGGTCGGCGCGGGACATCCGAGTGGCGAAAAGCCTGATCCAGGCCATCGACGACGCGCACGAGGGCAAGTACAAGGGTGCGGCCGGTTACGAGGGGCTTCAGGGCTGCTGATGAACAGCGGTGAGCAGTTGGTACTCGATCTCGTGGCTCACGTCCCGGAGCTCGAAGACCTCTACGAATCACACGTTTTCAACGAGAACGGTGAAGTCCTGCCGCACGTGTTCTTCTGGGACGTCACGCAGGAAGTGATGGACTCATTTCTCGCGCCGCGCGGCGGAACGCTGGACTGGCGGAAGGTCCTTGACTTTCTGGAAGACAGGCTAAAAAGGGGAGTTCCGGAAGTCGACGAGATCATCGTGACCTCGTTCCTGAACTATCTGCCGTACCCGGGCAGCCCGGGACATGAGATCACCGAGTCTCTCGGCCCGGTCATGTCGCAGCGCTTCACAAGGATCCGCCCGACGGGATAGCCGGTCCGAACCAAGTGTTGCTACCCACTCGGCCCAGCCCTATGGTGGGAGCGCTCCCATAGCCAGAGTATGCCCTCTCAGGGAGGTCCCCCCATGCGCTTTCAGCGATTACGGCCACGGGTGTGGGCACCCGCGGTCCTCGTGGCCGTCGTGAGCCTGACGGCCACCACCCTCAGCACACAGGCAGCAGGCGCCGCGGCGCGAGTCGCCCCCGGCGTCGCCCCCGGCGTCGCCCCCGGCATCGAGGACGACGGCGCCGACTGCGCCGTACCAGACCCGGGCGCCTTGACCGCCAACTCCAAACTTCCCGACCCCTTCACACGGCTCAACGGGACACGCATCACCACCAAGTCCGACTGGCGGTGCAGACGAGCCGAGATCAAGAAGCTGGCGGAGAAATACGTCTACGGCGAGAAACACACGAAGCCCGCCAGTGTCACCGGGACGGTCTCGAACACCACCATCACGGTGAACGTGTCGGACCAGGGCAAGAGCTCCAGTTTCTCCGCCAAGGTCGAACTGCCCAGTGGTTCCGGCCCCTTCCCGGCCGTCGTGGTCGTGGGGGGATTCGGCGCGGACACCGCCACCATCAAGGCCTCCGGCGCCGCCGTCATCAGCTACGACCCCCTCGCGGTCGGCCGCGAGGGCACACCACGGAACAACAAACAGGGCGCCTACTACAGCATCTACGGCTCGCAGAGCAGCACCGGAGTGCTCATGGCCTGGGCCTGGGGGGTGAGCCGCATCATCGACGTCATCGAGCAGTCGGGCGGCAACATCCTCAAGGCGGACGCGATGGGCGTCACGGGTTGCTCGCGCTACGGCAAGGGTGCCTTCGCCATCGGCGCCTTCGACCAGCGGATCGCGCTGACCATGCCGATCGAGTCCGGTACCGCGGGCGCTCCCATCCTCCGCGGCATTCCCGGGGAGAGCGGTTCACAGCCCCTGAGCAGCGCCTACTCGGAACAGCCGTGGCTGGGCGACGCGTTCGGCTCCTTCACTGGCAACCCGGCCACGCTGCCGCTGGACACACACGAAATCGTGGCCATGGTGGCGCCGCGCGGGCTCTTCATCATGGAGAACCCGCACATCGACTGGCTTGGCGCCAAGTCCGGCAGCGTGGCGGCGCTCGGCGGGGCGGAGGTCTACAAGGCGCTCGGCGCGGGCGCCAACATCACCTACTGGTCCGACATCCAGGACGGCAACCACTGCGCCGTCAGGTCCGAGTGGAAGGCCCCGCTGCAGCAGAACATCCAGAAGTTCCTGCTGAAGACGGGCAACACCCCCGGCACGATCAGGATCTCGGGCAAGAAGCCGGGCAACCTCTCCGAGTGGCGAACCTGGCAGACCCCGACCCTCACCGATTAGCCCAGAGGCGGGCGATTCGAGCGCCCCGGCTCCGTCGGGGCGTTCCGGCATCTCGGGCGCTACTCGGCCGCGCTCGTGAAGCCGTAGTACAGCCCGTGGCCCGGGACCGGCAGCCCCACGGGCAGAGGAAGACCGGTCAGCTCGGGCACGGCGACGTCGTCCCATGAAACGGCCGTGTCGACGAGGTGCCGGCCGAGGTCGATCGAGCTCACTTTGGCGCCGTCCACGTACGTGGTGAGAGTGGGGGCGCTGCTGAGCCCGGTCTCCAGCGCGAACCACTCGTCGCATGCCCAGCGGATCTCATCGGCGTCGGACGCGACGATGGTCGTGCCGTACCGCACGCTTCCACTCCACGCCTCGTCCTCGAACACATAGAAGCTGTACGCGGCCTCCGCGGCGGGTTTGCCGCTCACACCGAGCAGCACAGCCAGCTCGTCCAGTCCGGCCTCGGCGGCGGGGCCGACGGGACCGGCCGCGCGGATCCGGGCGTACAGCTCCTCCGCCTCGATCTGCCGCCGCCTGACGGTGGCCTCGTCCTCCCCGTAGTCCTCCATGACGTCCGGGTTCATGTCCAAGACGGCCTCCCAGTAGGAGATCTGCTGAGCCAGACGCCCCGTCAGCAGCGTCAGTGCCTCGATGTCATCGGGCCGTGACTCCACCGCGGCGCGCAGCCAGCGCTCCTCGGGCCAGGACTGGTCACCGTCGCCGGGAGCCCGCGGTTCCGATGCCGTCAGGCACAGCAGTCGCCCCAGCTCCAGCGCGGCGTGGGCATCGCCCGCCATCGCGGTGGCCCGCAGCCCGTGTGATCGTTTCCGCAGTGATCGCCATCGGCTGACGGTACTGGAGGCGAAGCGATCTCCGGCTGACAGGATGAAGCCATGGCGAAATCTCAACCGGTCAACTACGTACGGGTTGCTGAAGTCCTCACCGAGCTCGGCATGGTCACTCGGGAGACAGCGCAAAACGTCATAGACCAATTCGGCGACCTCGCGTACGGCGGAATGGAACCAGGCCATGAGATAGCCAGCTCGCTCGAATCCTTCGGCGTGGCCGTCTGCATCCACGCCGAAGACGTCGACTTCGCCGACCACCACTACGAATGGCTCCTGGCAGAGGCGGCAGCCCTCACCGGAGGCAAGGTCACCGTCGACAACTTCCGCTTCGACAAGGAAGACCCGGACGACGAGGACGCCGGCCGCGGGACGATGTACTTCCAGCGCAACGGCAAGGAGCTCTCCTTCTCCGTGGAGCAGGAGTCGAACGACTACCTCGACATGAGCGCGGCCCAGGGCGCCATCGAAGCACTCAGCCCTGACGACGACCCCCGAACCTTCCGCTGCGTCGACAGCGGCCCCTATACCCTCGGGTACGACGATGTCATGGTGCTGGCCACTGCCGAGCAGCGCGAAGGGCTCTTCCAACACCTCGGCATCACGTTCCGCGAACCGTGGTGAGATGGTGGGCTGCGCTGCACTGTGCGTTGGCTTCGCTGCGCTGCGCTGCGCTGCGCCTGTGCGCCGTCTCGCGGCATTCGGCTCACGCGGGTGCGGGTTTCGTCTCGGACCCTCCGGGTCCAAAGCGCCAGCAGGAGGAGGGAAGGGGGCGGCCTGCCCGGCGTCCCGATGCCTCGGCCCGGTGGGTGGCTGGGCTCAGGACAGGCTCCGCTGCGCTCCGCCGCGACTGCTGCCGCGCGGTGGCCGGCCGGTCAGTCCAGCGGTGCGCTGGACCGGATGCGCAGGAGCGCGACGAACGGGCCAGCGCCATTGGACGGCATGGTCCGGACGCCGCGTTCGCGTATCGTCTCGCGCCTTTGGCGCAAAGCAGCCAGCAGCGGGAAGGGGAGGGGCGCCTGAGGCATCGTCGCCGTCCAGCCCAACGGGACATCATCGGCCGACGGGCGGCGGAGCGGCGGATGATCCCCCGGAGCGGTGGACGCCGGTCCGGTTCGGGCCCTCCCCCCACCTGCTCTCAAAAAACCACTTGATCTGCATCAAGTACCGCATCAACCGTTTTTCTTAGAGCAGGTGGGGGGAGAGCCGATCCCGTCCCCCGGCGCCTGCCCATCCGTCGCGCTCCCGCGCCCCGGTCCAGCGCACCGCTGGGCTGACCGGTCGGCCACCGCGCGGCAGCAGCTGCGGCGGAGCGCAGCGGAGCCTCTTTGAGCCCAGCCGCCCGCCGGGCCGAGGAACCGCGACGACCGGCCAGCCACCCCCCTTCCCTCCTCCTGCTGGCGCTTTGGACCCGGAGGGTCCGAGACGAAACCCGCACCCGCACAAGCCGAATGCCGCGAGACGGCGCACAGGCGCAGCGCAGCGCGAAGCCAGCAGCGCACACCAGTCAACCCGAACCGAAAACCTCAGCAGCGGTACCAGGGAGCCGAACGGTCGCGGTGCAGCGGGCACTCGCAGGGCGGGAACTGGCTGGACTGCAGGGGTGCGAGCTTGTCCTTGATCATGACGATCACCTTGCCCAACTCCTCGGTGACCGCGCCGGTTTCCGAGGACACGCGGTACACCCGCATCGTCATCCGCGGGCCATCGGGCTCAGCCTGCGTACGGCGGGAAATCCCCTTGCCCCGGGCGGTGGCGCGCTCGATAGGTTGATCCATGTCGACCTGCTTCCTACTTTCGGGTTGGCCCGCCCCGGGACCGCGCGCACGGTCGCCGGGGCCCTTTCCTTCCATGGCCAATTACGGTGAGTGCACTCATCGTTGCGCTCCGGCACGTATGCTCAAAAGAGGCCAGCGGTCCCGGCGAAATCCACGGGACCAGGAGGGATGGACCGATGACGTTCCAGCCACGCGAACTCTTCCCCGACCGCTCCGCCCGCGACCTGTTCGGCGCGGAAATCCGCCGCCACCGCGAGAAGGCGGACATGTCCCTGCGGCGGCTCTCCGAGGTGCTGAACTACAGCAAGTCGCACCTCGCGCGGATCGAGGCGGCGGAGTGCCTTCCGTACGACGACCTTCCGGCGAAGCTGGATGCGTGTTTCGGGACGGACGGGTTGTTCGCGCGGCTGTACGCGCTCGCGAAGAACGAGCCGTTCCCCGGCAAGTACCGGCGAATGATCGAACTCGAGCGCCAGGCGGTCATCATCGAGCAGTACGTGAGCGCCACATTCCCCGGCCTTCTGCAAACACCGCAGCTCGCCGAGGGTGCCCTTCGCTGCGGCCACCGGCACGCTCCGCAGGCGGAAATCGAGGCGCTGGTAAAGGCCCGCATCGGCCGTCAGGCGTTGCTGGATCGCCCCAAGCCGCCACGCTGCTGGTTCATTCTCGACGAGGCCGTGCTGCGCTGCCCCGTTGGCCGCCCTGAGGTGATGTGCGACCAGTTGGCGTCTCTGATCAAGCGTGGGACACAGTCACACGTAACCATTCAGGTGCTGCCCTTCACAGCAGGCGAGCATCCGGAAAGGGGCGGATCACTGACGCTGTTCACGATTCCCGGTGAGCCGTTGGTGGCGTACGACGAGAGCAGCCAGTCCGGGACCATCATCGAGGACCAGGGGACTGTCGCACGACGCAGGGAGAACTACGATCTGCTCAGGGCCATGGCCCTCTCGCCCCGCGACTCCGAGGCGATGATCCAAGCCGTGATGGAGGACTGGACCCCATGCCAACCACCCCGGACCTGAGCGTTGCCACGTGGCGTAAGAGCAGCTACAGCAACAACGACGGCGGCAACTGCGTCGAGGTCGCCGACAACCTCCCCGACGTCGTCCCCGTCCGCGACTCCAAGAACCCCGACGGCCCCGCCCTCATATTCCCCTCCCGATCCTGGGCCGCGTTCATAGCCACCCTCAAGACACCCACGGCTTAGTGGTCCGTTCCGGAAGTCCTCGTCTGTGCTCATCGCGTCCGATGCCATGATGGTGAGGTGGCAACCTCATGAGGCGGTGAGGACGATCTTGCCCGTGATCTCCCGGCGTTCCAGGGCGGCGTGCACGTCGCTCGCCTTGGCGAGCGGGTGGATTGCGGCAATGCTGGGCTCGATTTCGCCTGAGCGGGCCAGGGTGAGCAGCCGTTCCAAGCTGACGCGGTACCAGTCGCGGTTCGTCTTCAGCTCTCTGGGGACCATGCACAGAGCGGCCCGCCGTCCCGGCCGCATGTTCATCAGCTTGACCCGGGCGGCGCCGCGGACGGTGTCGCTGATCATGTGGCCTGGGCGGCCGACGAAGGCGTAGCTGACGAGCACGCCCCCCGGGGCGAGAACGCGGTAGCTCTTGGCCAGGTTGGCGCCGCCGATGTGATCGAACACGGCCTGGATTCCGTGGGGTTCGCGTTCCCGGATGATGGTCTCGAAGTCCTGGCGCCGATAGTCGATGTACTCGACGCCGTACCGGGCCAGACGCTCAGCGCTACCGGAGGCAGAGGCGGTGCCGTACATCCGCAGCCCGCTGCGGCGGCCGAGCTGACTGAGGGCCTGGCCCACTCCGCCGCTGGCCCCCTGAATCAGGACCGTGTCGCCGCGAGCAACCCGGCCGTGAGTCTCCAGCACGCTCAGCGCCGTGAGGTAGTCCAGCGGCACCGCCGCCGCGAGGTGCGGGTCCAGTCCGTCAGGGAGCGGCACCAGCAGCCAGTTCGGCAGCACGACATATTCGGTGTAGGTGCCCATCTTGGGCAGGGCGGCAGCCACCAGCGTGCCCGGCGCCATGCCCTCGCCGGAGGTGTCGACCACTTCGCCGACCAGTTCATAGCCCGGGCAGAACGGCACCTTGCGCTGCAAGAGGTACTCGCCGGCCCGGGCCATCAGGTCGGTGAACCCTACGCCTGCGGCGATCACCTTCACCCGGGTATGCCCCGGAGGTGGGGCGGCGACAGTCGTCTCGACCTCGCGCAGTTCCTCGACTCCGCCGAACCGTTCCACGACGATCCGCCGGCAGGAGATCGCTCCGCGTTCTTGGGGGGCCATAGCTCTCGTGTCCTCCATGTCCGAGTCGACACCAACGGCGATCGGTGTCGTGTCATTAGATTACACGACACATATCGTCGTGATACGGCTCCGCCCCTCAGCCGGACTACGCCATAGGGCGTCCCGCTCGGCGGGCTACGGCGTCGCCCGCACTCTGGCCCTCCACCAGGGACCGCAGGAACCCAAGCACGCCGCTCAGGTCATGGCTCGCGCCCGCAGCCTCGATCTCCCGGTACAGTTCGGCCTCGATCACGGCCACGTCGCGCGCGATCACGCCGCCCTCCCCCGTCAGCGTGAGCTCCACCTGGCGACGGTCCTGACTGCTCGGCACCCGCTGCACCAGACCGGCTGCCACCAGCCGGTCGACCAGTCGGCTCGGGTTGCTGCCACTCTCGCAGACCAGCAGGTCGCCCAGTCCGGACATGGTCAACGGCTGTCGATCCGCAAGAAGGCGCAGCACCTCAGCCTGCGCCGGGGTGACCCCTAGCGGGCGCAACCCCCGGGCAAGGCGGCGGTTGCCCTCGCGTTGCGCGGCCAGGATCAGGTAACGGACCTCTTCGACCGGCTCCATGGCAGCGTCCCCTCACAGTACGGAACAGGACAATTATGTTATACGGCATCGATCAGCCGGGCCAACGGCGAAGTCCTGGTCCGGTCAGCGGGGGAGATCGGCGTGCTTTTCCAGAAACACGCTTACTTCGGCCGGGTCCTCCAACGGCAGCGGGTAGAGCAGCAGCCGGTCCACGCCGAGCTCCGCGTAGCGCAGCGCGCTGTCCGCGTCCACCTCGACCGGATTGATCTGCATGAAGTTGATCTCCAACCGGCCCAGCTGCGCCGGCCGGGGCACCTCGGCTGCGGCCTTGCGCAGCCCGTCGAGGTGGGTGAGCAGGTCCGCTGGGGAGCTGCCGTTGCCGATCCAGCCGTGTCCCTTGGCGACCGCCCGCCGGTACGCGGCCGGGCTGTGCCCGCCGATCGGTGCGCCCGCCGCGCTCGGAGAGCCGCACGCCCACCGCGGCCATTTCCGGCTCGAGGTAGCCGGGGGCGACGCCGAGCAGCAGCCGGCCCCGCGACAGCACGTCCAGGCTGGCGACCTGCTTGGCCAGCACCACCGGATTGCGTTGCGGCAGGATGAGGATCCCGGTGCCCAGTTCCATCCGCTCGGTCAGCGCGGCCACATAGGACAGGTGCACCAGGGGGTCGAGGATCGGGTCGGTGGGCGCCATCGGCGAGTCGGGCACCCGGGGGCTGGGCAGCACCACCTGATCCCCCACCCACCAGGAGCGGTAACCCAACTCCTCTGCCCGACGTGCCAGCTGTGCCGTGAAACGGACATCGTGCGACTACGCCGAAGCCCTGTCTCCAGTCCGACACATCGAAAGGATTTCCCGCCCCCGCTCCTCGGTGATCATCTCGGCGAGTATGGGGTCGGCGAACAGCACCACGGGGGCAATGTGGTCCTCATGCAGCGGGCGCCATAGCCGTATCGCCTCCTTCAGCTCGGGCCAGGCCGCGTCAATGAGCTGCTGCTGACGCTCCCGGGCCCGGTCGTAGTCGCCGAACGGGTCGTGCGCTTGGAAGTCGGCGGGCACGCCGCTTTCCGATTCTTCGCTGATGAGGACCGCGGAAGCAGTCAGGGGTGCCATTTCCATGCGGATGGCGGGCTGGCCGTCCACCCACACCTCTTCGTAGGTCGCGCTCTGTCGCTGCTCCTCATACGGGTCCGGGGCCTGGAACGCGGGGTCGGCGGCCAGCCGGTCCGTGATGTGGTGGACGGCGGCGTCGAATTCGGGGTTGCCAAAGGTGAGTTGAAAGTCGGGGGCGGCGCGGCGGGCTTCATGGTCGGCGATGAGTGACTGGACCCATTCCGGGCCGTTCTCCTTGGAGAATTTCAGCGTCGACCATCCGTACGGCAGATCGCGAGTGCGGTCTTCCTCGAAGACCAGAGGCAGCAACTCCGATGCGAATATGGGGTGTTGCAGGATGCCCGGATGGTGTGCGTAGTTCACGACATGGCTGATCCCGGCCTCGTGCTCACTGCCACCGAGCATGGCCAGCATCTGGAACCGCAGAAGCATAGCCCGCTCGTTGCCGAATTCTTCAGCCTCGGTCAGCACCTTCAACGGGCCCTCGATTTCACCTCTGAGGGCGGCGAGCCGGGCCTCTTCCACCTTGGCGTCCCAGCGGTCCTTGGTCTCCCCTTCCGGTTTCCGCAGATCATGGAACGACTTGTACTGGTCATACATCAACTCGTAGAAGGAGTCGAAGGGCTCCAGCCCGTTCCCCGACCACGAAGCGAGCCAGTAAGCGGTCCACTCCCCGCGCTCATTCACCTCTCCGGGGTCGAGGAAGATATCCGCCGCGTCACCATCGAGCGAGACAAGCAGAGAGCGCCTCAGCACCTTCGCCTCGTTGATCACATCAGCGTCCTCTTCCTCCTCCTCGCCCTCCGCGAGTTCGTCGTAGATCTCGATCAGGTACGACCGGTCGGAATCGGCCAGCCACTCCAGCTCAGCCGTTCCGGCCAGCCGGTAGATGAAGCAGCCCGCGTCCCGCCACCCGTTGGTAACCGCCAGGAATTCGCGGAGCGACGGCGGCAGGGTGAAGCCCAGACGGGCCTCGGCCGCCGCGATCTCCTCCTCGCACGCCGGGGCGAAACCGAGCCAGCGGTCGCGCACCACGGCCTCGTCCAGCTCGCCATCCTTCTCCGGGTCATGGCTGTCGATCCACTCCTTGCTCCACTGCTGGAGGAACGGACGCCACTGCTCGCGGTTCACCGGTGTGCTCCCTCGTCTTGAGGCCACTGCGACAGGACAAGGACAGCACAGGGGTACGACAACGCCGGGGTACGGCGCCGCCCGGTTGCCGAGGACGTCAGCCTCGGGCCGCAGTGGCCGTTCCGTCAGCTCGCGGCAGTCGAGGGACCGGGGACCACCATGGGGGCGAGCACGCCCACCGCCGCCACCGGGCCGTGGCGGTGCATGGCGGTCCAGCGGTGCGGGGGGACGATGACCAGCGCCAACGCCCACAGGGGGTACGGCGGCCATTGGCCGTCGTCGCTCTGCTCGTCGGTCGAGGGCGGCTCCCAGTCGGCCAGGAAGCGTCGGAAGGATTCCGCTTGGAGCCACAGGGCCTTGCCGCGGGCGGTGCGGGTCCTGAGTTCCCAGCCGCGGAGCCACAGAGCGAGGCCGGTGCCCGCGGCCACCGCGCCCGCGACGACAACCGGCCACCCCGCCGAGTTCATGTGGGCGTTGAGCACACTGCCGAGGGTCGCGATGGCCAGGCCGAGCGGCGCGGTGGCGATGCCGATCCGCCGCGCCGTGCGGGAACGGTGCTCGCCCGCCGGATCCCAGAGCCCGCTGGTGCGCTGCCAGTCCGCGAGCTGTTCGCCGAGGACGCGCCAGCCCCTGCCGAAGTTCCAGTCGTGCACACCCAGGATGAACTCCTCGCGGCCCGCGAACATTGCATCGAGCACGGTCTCGGTAACCGGATCCGCAGGCGTATCCCCGGCGGTCCCGCGCCGTACGGTCGTGTACTCCTCGCCTGCTTCAAGGACGATGTGACCGGCGATGGCCGCGCTGAGCAGCCACGCCGCCTGGTGCCAGATCCCGACCCGCCCGGTGACCAGAGGGCCGCCCTGGGCCGGACTCAAGCCCTCCGGAGGGGAGGTTGTCGGGGTGAGAACAGCAGGTCCAGGTTCGTCCGTCGCGAGCCGGTCGCGGCCGACGTGGCGCAGCAGCCGCACCACCAGCAGGGCACTGCACAGGGCGACACCCATCGCCAGCAGGCCCGTTAACGCCGAGTTGACGAGCTCGTCACCATCGGCTGCCCCGGAGGGTGGGGCAGGAGCAGCCGCCTCACTGGCGGGTCCGGCCTGTGTGCCGGAGGCGTACAGGGCGACGCCCCGTCCCGCCTCGAGCCTGTCGAGCGTGACGACGAGATGGCCCGGCTCGGGCTCCTCGGCCGTACAGCTCTTCCGGAAGGAGGGGGCGGCGTTCTGCACACAGCGTGTGCCGGTGAGGTCGTACGGGGCCACAACATGGATCTCGACGTTGTCGCGGTCGATCTTCCATGCGTTGCCGATCGCGATCCAGTCCAGTTTGCCGTCGTGGACGACGTCCTTGAGCGTGTATCGGATGCGGTAGCGATGGATGCCGATGTCGTCGGGGTCGCCCAGGTGGATACGTGTCCTCCACCCGTCGGTCGTGAGCTTGGGCCGGACCGGAGCGCCGTCCTCGGTGGTGCTGATCCTGGCCGCTTCCTGATCTAAGAACAGGCCCGGGAGGTCAACGTAGATGCCAGAGGACTCACTCCACGCGAAGTCATAGTCGATCACCTCGGTGATACGGGCACTGCCGTCCTCGGCGATCTCGGCGCTGATCCACATCTTGGTGACGCGCCCACTGCTCGGGCCCTCCCCGCCGAGTACCACGGCCATGCCGAGCAGGAACAGGGCGAGCGACATCCGGGTCAGGCTGCGGCGCCGACGCCACCGGTCCCACGTCCAGTTCTTGGCTCTCGCCTTGTCTGCCGCTCTCCCCTTGTTCGCTCTGCCTCTCAAGACAAGTCCCCCTCTTGTCTCGGGACAACCCCCCAGTCGCCCCGTGAGATGGGCAGCGTACCCCGCCCCCGTGTCCCGGGCGCCCTCCCGCGGCGCCCGGGACACGGGCGTGTCAGGGTCGCGCGGCGGACGGCTGCGCGGCCGACGGCTGGGTGGTGGCCGCGCCGCCGAGCCACTTCAGGCCGTCGAGCAGGAACCGGTTCTGGGTCTCGCTCGCGAAGGTGGACGACAGGGGCGTGTTGGTGTCGTAGTTCATCGCGTTGTGGCCGAAGTTCGCGTACAGCATCTTGTACGTGGTGTTCGTCCACAGGATCGGGTAGTAGCCGCTGTACCAGCTCTGGTTGGGGTCGGTGCCGAGGGGGAAGCTGCTCGGGTCGACGGAGGCCAGGATCTTGATGTTCGGGTTCTGCCGCAGGTCGTTCGACCAGCTGTACCACTCGCTGACCGACGAGGTGAACAGGGCGGGCAGGTTCTTGGTGGCGGGGTGGGTGCGGTCCTCGACCTTCAGTTTGGCCGTGGTCGGGCCCCAGGTGTTGGACTTGAAGTTGCCGCTGCCGAGGAACTGGTTGTGGTACCAGGACCAGTTCTGGGCTTCCGTGGTGAACGCCGACACGTGGAAGCCCATCCAGGCGCCGCCGCCGCGCATGTACCGCTCGAAGCCGGTGCGCTGGGCGGCGGTCTGCGGCAGATCGTCGAGGAAGAGGACGACCTGGTAGCCGTTGACCCCGCCGTCCGCGAGCAGGTTCCAGTTGTTGCTGGCGGTGTAGGTGAAGCCGTTCTGGGCCGCCTGCTTGGGGAACCAGTCGTTCGCCTCGTGGACGAAGCTGATGTGCGCGGCGTCCCAGGTGCCGCTGTAGAGGGCCAGCACCTTGAACGGTGCCCGCGGGGTCTTCGGGGTGTGCGTCGTCGCGTGGGCGGCGGGGGCTGCCGTCAGGCCGAGCAGTACGGCCAGCAGGGCCAGCAGCCGCAGGGCCGCGGACACCGCGCGGGACGGTGTGGTGCGTCGGATGTTGAACATGGGGGCTCCTTCCCGTTGCCGTTACGGATAGGCGACGAGGTTGGCCACGTTGGTGGCGGAGTTGGACGGGCCGCCGCGGTCGTTGATGACGTGGCGGATGGTGCCGGTGCCGCCCAGCGAGACGGTGACCATGTCCTTGAAGCGGACGTTGGCGTTGTTCGGCGCCTCGATGGCGTGCTCGGCGGTGACGCCCGGGTTGACGTTGAAGTAGCAGTAGCTGCCGAAGCCGTAGCCCTGGTGGCTGGTGACGGAGTCGGCGACCTTGTAGGCGGCGTAGCCCTGGGTGGAGCCGTTCATCCAGGCCGCCTGGTTGGGCGGGTCGTACGGCATTTCGTTCTGGTAGAAGTACGTGCGGCCGCCGTTGCCGTTCCAGATCGTCTGGTGTTTCTGGTAGTGCTCGACGAACAGGCCATACATGGTGACGTTGTCGCCGTTCACGACGAGCCCGGTGTCCGCGGTGTTGCTGGTCCAGCCGACGCCGCTGCCGTGGTCGGCGCGCCAGATCCACATGTGGTCCCCGATGACGTTGTCGCTGTTGACCACGAGGCTCGTGGTCGCCTTGCCGACGGCGCTGCCGCCGACGCGGAAGTACACGTCGTGCAGGGAGGTCGGGTTGGCGGCGTGGGAGGCGGAGGCGCCGGTGGGCCCGACTTCCATCACGGTGCGCGAGTTGGTGGTTCCCGCGTCGAAGAGGAGGCCCGCGATCTTGACTCCGTCGACGTCCGCGACGGTCATGGCGGTGATGCCGTTGTCCGGGACGAAGGTGGCGAGGCCGAGCCCCAGGACGACGGTGTCGGCGCGGGTCACCTTCAGCGTCTCGTTGAGGTGGTAGACGCCGGGGGTGACCAGGAGGTTCTTCCCCGCGGCGAGGGCCGTGTTGATCTGCGCAGCGGTCGCGCCGGGCTTCACGACGTAGAAGTCGTCCAGCGGGAGGGAGGCGCCGGGGGCGTTGCCCGCGGCCCAGCTGGTGGCCGAGGAGTCGGTCCGCGTGGACGGTACGAACACCTGGTAGGCGCCGGAGCCGTCCACGTACAGGAACGGCTTCTCGCGGGACACCGGGGTCCGGTCCACCGTGGTGTACGGGGGGTTGGGGAAGCTGTTGCCCGGTACGCCCTGGCTGCCGACGAAGACCATGTTCCAGTTGGACCCGGTCCAGCTGCCGAGTTGCGCGTTACGGGTCAGCCACTGCTGCTGGCTGCCGGACCGCACCTGTCCGTCGATCTTGCTGTCGGCCAGATAGCCGCCGCTGGACCAGCCGCCGTCGTCCAGGGCGAGGTTGCCGCGCAGATGCATCCGCCGGTACGGGGCGGCCTGGGAGACCGCCCATCGGTCCGTACCGCCGTTGGGGGTGACCGACAGGTTCTCGGCGCCACGCCAGAAGTTCTGGGTGGCGTTGCCCTGGAACCAGTCGGCCTCGGCGTGGACCGCGCCGTTGATGGTCACCGCGTCGGGTGACTGGCCGAGGCCCAGGACCTGGGTGTAGAAGCCGACGTTGACGTCATTGCTGTACGTGCCCGGTTTGAACATCACCGCGTAGCGCTGGGAGCCGAACTGGTTGGTCTCCTGCTGCTGGAAGATGGAGTTCAGCCGGCTCTGGATGGTGGCCGACGGCATGGACGGATCGAAGACGACGACGTTCGGGCCGAGGTCCACATCGCCGCCGGGCGGGGTGGACACGGGCGCCACCTGGAACCGCTGGGCCGCGGTGCCGTTGCAGGTGTACTGGACCAGTTGCACACTGTCCGCGGTCGAGGCGGAGGGGACGTCCAGGCATTTGCCGCTGTGCCGGTTGACGAAGTGGTAGGCGCCGCCGCCCTCGTCCACGGCCTGCCACTGCTGGTTGTTTCCGCCTCCGTACGCCCACAGCTGAAGGGCTGCGTTGTCGGCGGTGGACACGTCGGTCACGTCGACGACCTGGTTGGCGTCGTTGCGGTTGTTGATCCGGACGTAGCCGTCGTTCGTCGCGGTGAAACTCCACTGCTGGGCCGTGGAGTTGTTGCAGCCGTACTGCTGCACGGCCGTGCCGTTCGCGGTCGCTGCGGACCGGGCGTCCAGGCATTTGCCACTGCCGCTGTTCACGACGGTGGCCCATTCGGTGGGCAGGGCGGCGGCTGCGGCTGCCCGGGAGGGGGTGGCGGTCAGCAGTGACGCGGCCGAGAACGCGACCAGGGTGGCCGCCATCGAGGCGCGTGTGGCGCGGGCATATCTGTGGCGGCGGCTGCGACTGCCGCTGCCCTCTCTGACCTGACGCAAGGTTCGGAGCACAGGTCCTCCTGTCGCCGTGGGGGCAGTCGGCGGATGGCCGGCGGCGATGGGTGAACCTAAAGGTCTGAACCAAGGACGTCAAGAGATGAAGCAAGCAAAGGTTTCCCCCGAGGGTCACCCCAAAAGACTTGAACACGGGGCGGGTTCCCGCCGAGATGCCTGCCGGAGAGTGAGCGCGGTGACGACGGTGACCGTCATCGCCCCGGCACCGACCCAGGCCGCCGTCGTATATCCGGTATCGGTGGGGAACGTCGCACCGACCGGAGTTTCGGCCGCCAGAGTCAGCCCGCCGAGGGCGCTGCCGATCGAGAAGCCGACGCTGCGGACGACCTGGTTGAAGCTCATCGCGCTGGAGGTCTCCTCGGCGGGGGTGACGGCGAGGATGGCGGCCGGCATGGCCGCCGAGAAGACCCCGACGCCAAGACCCAGCACGCCCATGACCGCGAACGACAGCCACAGCCGATCCCGGGTCAGGGCGAACAGAACCAGCGCCGCCAGCACGGCCGCGCCCCCGACGGCGAGCACCGTCGCCGGAGCGAGCCGCTTGCGCAGCGGCGGCACCAGCTTTCCGCCCGCGAACCCCAGGGCGGAGAAGGGCACCAGCACCAGGCCCGCGACGAAGACGTCGACACCGAACCCGTAGCCCGTCGACCGTGGCGTCTGCACATAGCGGGTGACGAGCGTCAGCAGCAGATACATGCCGATGCCGCCGAGCAGCATGACCGCGTTGGCCCCCGCCACCGCGGGATTACGGAGGCGGGAGAGGTCCACCAGCGGGGCGGGCGATCGGCGTTCGCGGTGCACCCAGGCGCCGAGCAGCACCGCCGCCACGGCCAGGAGGGCTGCGGCAAGCGCCGGGTGATCGGTCCATACCCGCCTGATCCTCTTCGCCGAGGCCAACGCCAGCGGCTCGCTGTACGCGCCGTGGCGCGTCGACGACCGGACCGACATGAGGAGAGCCCCGGCCGCAGCCCCGGCCGCGAGGCGTACATCGCCTGGCTGGGCCGTCACTTCGGGCTGGCCCCGGTGGATGACCCGGGCACCGTCGTCGAAGCGGCCCGGGCTGAGCTGGGGGAACAGTTCACGGCCTGGCTCGCTCCGCGCGTCGGCGGCGCCTAACCTGGGCGTCTCACGTACAGCCTTGAGGAGTGAGTAGTAGCAGTGAGCCGCCGCCTCGTTTCCCTCGTCACTCCTGTGCATGGACCCGCCGTATCCCTTTTGCCGGAAGCATACGCATCGCTCGCTCGGCAAGAGCTTCCCGAGGGCTGGGATTGGGAGTGGTTGGTGCAAGAAGACGGCGAAGGTGTCAACGCCGCCGCACACCTCCCTGGCAACGACCCCCGAATATCCATCGGCTTTTCGCGTCGTGGTGGTCCTCAGGTCGCCCGGACGATGGCGTTCGCCCGCAGCTGCATATCCGGGGAAAGCGAGTTCATCAAGGTTCTGGACGCGGATGACCGCCTGGCGCCGGGCGCGCTCGCCCGGGATATCGACGTTCTGACCCGCTATCCGAAGGTGGGGTGGACCACATCGCGCGCGCTGGACCTCCTCCCGGACGGCTCGACCGTGGGCTTTGAGGGAGACCCCGAAAAAGGCGTGCTCCCGGCGGGAAGTGTGTGGCAGTACTGGCAGCTCAACAAGCGGGCCCAGGTCCACCCCGCAACGCTCTGCGCCCGCCGCGATCTCATGCTGGTCCTCGGTGGGTGGATGGCGCTGCCGGCATCGGGCGACACCGGCCTGCTCCTCGGTCTCGACACCCTGGCCGACGGATGGTTCCACGACGAGGTCGGCCTTCTCTACCGCAAGCACCCCGACCAGATCACACAACACCCGTTCCACTCGCAAGGCCCGGAGTGGGAGGCCCGCATGCGCATCATCGAAGAACACACCCGCGCGCTCCGGGCCATGATGCGCCCGCGGCGGGAGGGCTGAACGAAGGATTCAACCGGTGGCGCCGCCGCCCACGTAGTGGAAGCCGGGCCGCGGGTGCATCAGGAAGTCGTGGTGCGAGATGTTCCACGCGTACGCGCCCGCCAGCGCGAACGCCACCCGGTCCCCGACGCGTAGCTCCCCGGCCGGCGCCCGCCGCGCCAGGACGTCCTTCGGTGTGCACAGCTGGCCTACAAGGGTCACCGGCTCGTCCCGTACGCCGGGGCGTGGCCACGGGTGGGTCCAGGTGTCGGCGGGGAGCACGGCGAAGGGGTGGTCGTGGCCCTTGGCGGCGGGGGTGCGCATGTGGTGGGTGCCGCCGCGCAGGACGGCGAAGGGTTCGCCGCCGCTGTGTTTGAGGTCGAGGACTTCGGTGACGTACCAGCCGCAGTAGACGGTCAGCGCCCGGCCCGGCTCGATCCGCAGGGTGAGTTCCGGGTTGCGTTCGGCGACTTCGGCCAGGCCCCTGCCGTACGCGGCCCAGTCGAAGCGGCTGTCGGGGCGGTCGTAGTCGACGCTCATGCCACCGCCGACGTTCACTTCGGTGAGCCGCAGGCCGTGGCGGGCGGAGAGGTTGCGTGTCCAGTCGGTGATTCGGGTGGCGACGGCGAGGAGGGCGGGGGCGTCGAGGCCGCTGGCGAGGTGGGCGTGGATGCCGCGCAGGCGAAGGGGGCCGCCCGGCGTCAGCAGGGGGAGGCAGCGCTCTGCGATGTGGTCGGGGTCGAGGCCGAAGGGGCTGGGGCGGCCGCCCATGGCGAGGGCGGCGGCGCCCAGGGCGTCGTCGGCGACGGGGAGGTTGACGCGCAGCAGGATGTCGACCGTGCGGCCCTCTTCGTCGGCGAGGGCCGCCAGTTGGCGCAGCTCGTGCTCGCTCTCGACATGGAAGCGCTCCACGCCCAGCTTCAGCGCGCGGCGCAGCTCGGCCTCGGTCTTGCCCGGCCCGCCGAAGGCCAGCGGGTGGGCGGGGACGGCCTCGCGGACGTGGGCCGACTCGCCGCCTGAGGACACCTCGTAGCCGGTGACGTGGGGCGCGAGGGCCCGCAGGATCTCGAGGGCCGGGTTGGCCTTCGCCGCGTAGTACAGCTCGACGGCGGGCGGCAGGGCGGCCCGTACGGCCTCGGCGTGTTCGGCGAGGGCGGTGAGATCGTAGACGTACGCGGGGAGGTCGTCGCCGGTCAGGGTGTCGGCGAGGGCGGCCACGGCGCCCGTGCGGGGTGCGGTGGCGGGCTCGGTGGTCATCGGGGGCTCCCGGGGGCTACGACGCAGGCCGCCTCGGACAGCAGGTCGGAGGCGAGCGGGCTGGCGATGCGGACATAACCCGCGTGACGGTCGGCCTTACGGGCCCAGCGGGTGAGGAGGTTGGCCTTGGCGGGCAGCGGGACACCCGCGGTCAGGGCGCGGAGGGCGGGCGGGTCGTCGTGTGCCGCGCCGCGCTCGTCCAGGACCCGGCGGACCGCCGACCACAACTCGGGCTCCAGGTGCGGGTGGCGGTCGGCGAGGGCGGCCAGCATCTCGGCGAGGTGGTTGACCAGCAGGCAGTACACGACGCGGTCCCAGCCGCGCTCGCGGTCGTACGTCATGGGGCCGGCCAGGGCGGGCGGCAGCGTGGCGAGGGCCGCCGCGTGGTGTTCCGGCAGCAGCTTGGTGCCCTCGAGGTCGCGGAAGAGGACCTGGCGCGGCAGACCGGAGGGGTCGACGCCGACGACGACGTTCTGGAGGTGGGGTTCGAGGACGACGCCGTGGTCGAAGTAGGCGGCCAGAACGGGCGGTACGAGCAGCGCCAGATACGCCTCCCACCAGGCGAGCGCGTGTCCGGGCCCGGTGTCGCCGAGCAGCTGGGCGACCCGCGCCCCGCCGGGAGCGGGGTACTCGTCGGCGACGGCCGCCGCGAGCAGCCCGGTGAGCCCGGGGCGCAGCCGGGCGGCGAGCCCTTCGCGCACGATCACCCCGAAACCCTCGATCAACTCCAGCTCGCCGCCTAGGTCCAGCGTCCGGTACGCGGGCTCGCGCAGCAGCGCGGCGCCCGGGAAACGGGCGGCCAGGTCGGCGGCGACCGGCTCCAGCAGCCGGGTCAGGGCGACCGCCCCGGACAGCTCGTACTCGGCGTTCTTGCGCAGGCAGTTGGTGATCCGGACGTTCAGGCTGAACTTCAGGAAGTCCCGTCCGTCGTAGAGCGTACGGACGGACGCGGTGGGTGCGAAGTCCGGCCCCCCGGGGCCGAGATCCAGGACATCGCCACGGGCGACCGCAGTCCGCAGCGCGGGGTGGTCGCGGAGCATGGCGTACTGCCAGGGGTGCACGGGCAGCAGACGGTAGCCGTCAGGCACGGGGCGCTGCCGGTCGAGGGGCGCGAGGGCCCCGGCGGACGCCGCCTCCTCGCGTACGTGTGCTCGTCGTACGGCGAGGTGGTGCAGGGGGAAGCGGGCGCCGGTCTCGGGCGCGAAGCGGGCCCAGGAGTCGGCGCTGCCGGAGCGGGCCTTGGGGGTGGGGTGGAAGCGGTGTCCGAACAGCAGCGACTGTTCGGAGGCGAGGTAGGTCAGGTGCGGGTCGCCGTCGGTGTTCGGCGGGGCCGTGCCCGTACGCTCGCGGCTCTCCAGGGCCACCGTGACACCCGCGTGGCTGGAGGCCACTTGCTCCAGGAACTCGTCGTTGCGCACCCCGGTGCGCAGCCGCAGCTCCCGGTGGATGTACTCGGCGAGCGTACGCCAGGACACCTCGGCCCACGCACCGTCCCGCTCCTCGGTGACCGGGCCGGTGAAGCGGTGTGCGCCGATGAGGGAGGTACGGCGCAGCGCGACGCGCAGCAGCACACCGCAGCGGGGCAGCCGCAGCCGCAGATGGCCGTCGGCCACGACGGTCTGGTGTTCCGGCCCGGACACCTCGCGCAGCAGGCAGTTGAGGAGGGTGTGGGCGACGACGTGATCGGCGCGGACGGTGTCGGTGTCGGTGTCGGATGGGGAGATGGATGTGGTCATGAGGCGACTCCAGCGGGGGTGGAGGTGGCGGAGTGTGCGGCGCTCATCGGCCGCGGGCAGGGAGGCGGAGGCCCGGGAGGAGGTAGTTGGGCCCGGTGACGTAGTGCTTGTTGATGTCGGCGGCCCCGGAGCGCTGCTTGGTGAACAGGCTGCCCGCGGTGACCATGGCCTTGACCGGCAGCCGGTCCGCGTCCAGGACGAGGGCGCGCAGCACGGCGCCGGGCGCACCGGGCGCACCGGGCGGCGCGCTGAGCCGGTGGTCCCCCAGCCGGTCGAGCCGGTCGACGGCTTCGGCGAGCCGGTCGCGTATCAGCCGCAACAGCGTGTCCAGCGGGGCCCGGCCGAGCCGGGCGAGCTCGAAGGCGAGTGCGCCGGCGCACAGATGCACGGTGATGGTGGCGAACACATCGGCGACCGGGCCGTCGTCATCGGTCAGGATCCGGTGGTCGTCGAATCCCCCCAGGAGGCGGGCGGCCTCGTCACCGCCGACGGCGTCGGCCAGCCGGGCGGGGTGGACACGCGGACCGTCGTGGTCCTTGAGCAGCAGCCGTACGCGGGGGCGGCCGTGCTCGGTGTCGAGGACGAGGGAGGTGTTCTGCTGATGTGACTCCAGCGCGACGCCGTACGCGAAGAGCGTGGTGTGCACGTCGAACAGCAGAGTGAGGTAGGCGTCGAGCAGCGCGAACAGGTCACCGCCGTAGTAGCGGGCGGCCAGGGCGTCGACGATGAGCCCGGTCCCGGGCGCGGGGCTCAGCAGCGCCGCCAGCGGCACGACCTGGCAACCGTCGAGGCCGGGCGGGTAGCGCCGTACCAGCGTGGCCAGAAACTCGTGCCCGGCATGCAGATACGTGCCCTCGTCGGCGAGCAACACGCCACCCGCCACCCGCGGCTCACGCGCGAGCACCGCCTCCGTGAGCCGCTGCCCCGCGTCGCCGTCGGCGAGTGTTCCGGGCTTGATGGTGCGGCGGTTGCGCGCGCCCAGGGTGGCGGTGGCGAGCGGCAGTTTGAGGTGGGTGAGCGGGTCGTCGGTGACGGCGACGGTACGCATGGAGAGCGTGGGCCGTACGTCGAGCCACGCGTCGTCGACGAGGTGGGTTTGGTCCGTGAGGTGGGTGGCGCGCAGCCCGATGGCCAACATGCGGGGTGCGCTCAGCGGATGGACCGGGAAGGCGAGGTGGCTGTCGTCCAGGCCGCCCGGCAGGCCCAGCGCCCCGGGCGTGGGCCACCAGCCGGGCAACCGCGCCGTATCACCGGTCACCGCCTCGCGTGGGAGCGCGGCCCAGCGCAGCCGGAAGGAGGGGTGGAACTCCGGTGCGTGAGCGCGTTGTTCGGCGTCACTCAGGGCGAGGCGGGCACGGCCGGTGGGGTAGACGGGGTGATCGCGGTAGGCGGCCAGCGTGTCGTACGCCAGCGACCCACGCACCCCCGCCCATCGCTCGGCGGGCTCGCCACCGTAGGCGGCGACCAGCTGCTCGACGACGCGCGGGCGGATGTCGGCGTGCAGCCGCATGGCGTCCAGCGTGCGGCGGCACTCGACGACGAAGGCGTCGTAGAGGCCCCGGTCATCGGGGTCCGCGGCGTGGCGGAGGCGGGCGAGGACCGCGTCGAGGGTGGTGAGGGCGACCACTCGCGGCGGCGCGACGGCGGGATGGGCGCCGGGCGGGGCGCCGTGCCCTGCGCCGGGCGGGGCGGCAGGCCCGGCGGCAGGCCGAGTGTCAGGCCGGGGGGCGGGCCCCGCGGCAGGCCGAGTGTCAGGCCGGGGAACGGGCCCCGCGGCAGGCCGAGTGTCAGGCCGGGGAACGGGCCCCGCGGCAGGCCGGGTGGCGGGCCCCGTGGCGGCGCGGGGCGCCGCGCCGCCCGCGTCGTCGGCCGACAACGGCCCGCCGCCGTGGGGGGCGGGCGCGGCCTCTCCGCCCGGCTCTTCCTCCGCCAACAGCCGTGGCGGCCGCCGGACCCGGATCTCGCACTGGAAGCCGTCCGGTTCGACCGGCAGCAGCACTCCCCCGCCGTCCGTGAGGACGACCCGCAGCCATTCGCCGTCGGCACGCCGTACGGTCCGGGCGCGGCTGCGCAGGCCGTACGCGTCCTCCCTCAGCAGCGTGTCGAGTACGCGCGCCAGCAGATCTCCTTCGAAGGCCTCCGTGGTGTCCGCGGCTTCCTCATCCGCGCGGATCATGGCGCGATCACCCACTCGTTGGCCGCCAGGAACCCGGCCACCGCCTCGTCGATCCGCCGCTGGTCGGTCCCCGTGGCGCGGAGTACGCCGAGGAAGTCGCGGTTGGTGCCGTAGAGCGGGTGTTCCTCGCCGATCTCGCGCAGCGGGCGGTAGTCGAGCCGTACGCCGTCGTGGTCACCGACGCTCGCCGCGGGGGCGGCGGCCAGGCGGCCGGGGCGGTCGGCCATGACGTACTCCATGCGGACCCTGCCGTCGGCGCGGGCGCCGAGGTCGGTGGGGAGGGCGGCGCCGAGGTGGGTGCGGAGGATGTGCTCGAAGAGGGGGATGGCGAGGAGTTCGGCGAGTACGAGGTCGCACTGGTCGCCTATGGCGCGGTAGTTGACCTCGATGAGGCGGGCGCGGTCGCCCTGGACCACGTACTCGGTGTGGCAGGCGCCGAAGCCCACGCCCAGCGCCCGCAGCTGGTCCAGCACCTGGCCGGTGTGCGGCTCGGGCGGGGCGGGGAGCAGTTCGAGGCGTTCCTCGATGAAGTACGGGGGCGCGGAGATGTCGGTGCGGAAGGCCGCGAGGGCGTGCAGCGTACGGCCGTCGCCGATGGTCTCCAGGGTCTGCAGCGGGCCCTCAAGGAACTCCTCGACCACCAGATACACCTCGGGCCGCCGCGTACGTATCTCGCGGACGCGTTCGGCCAGTTCGTCCGCGTCGGCGACGAGCACCACGTCCTCACTGGCCACGCCCTCGCGCGGCTTGAGCACGCAGGGGTAGGGCACGCCGGGGCCGGCGAGGCGGGGGTGGTCGGACGGGACCTGGCCGGGGGCGAGTTCGGCGCACCAGAGGGTGTCGACACCGGCGGCGGCGAGGCTGCGGCGCAGCTCGGCCTTGTTCTTGGTGCGCAGGGCGGCGCGCCAGTCCTTGCCGGGCAGGCCGAAGTAGTCGGCAGCGAGGGCGGCTTGGACTTGGAGGTGGTCGCTGTTGGTGAAGATCGCGACGGTGCGGCCCGCCCGGGCGCCGGGTACCGACATATCGGCGGAGATGTGGCCGATGACCTCGCGGAAGTCCCGTACGTCGCAGTGCGCGATGTCGAGCTCGGGCAGCGCGCCCCCGGCCGACGCGTGGCGCTCGTAGGCTCGCCGGTGCGCGTCGGGCTGGTCGGTGAGGAGGGTGACGGCGAGGCCGAGCCGGGCCGCGGCGGGGAGGAAGCCCTCGGTGACGGAGTCGGTGGGGTTGAGGGCGAGGAGATAGAGGCGCGTCGCGGTCTTTGAGGGCAGGCCGAATGCCCCGTCTAGATCATTCTCGTTCACGACCCGAGATTAGGTTAGGCATGCCTAAGACCGCCAATTCGTCTCACCCGTCTGCTCGTTTTTGAGCCCGATGCACCGTCAACTCCGCGGTTACCGCGGCAGCCCGATGTGCCGGTGCCGCGCCCGGCGGGCGGCCAGCCGCTCATCCTGGTCCTGGCCGCGCAGCGCGGCGAGTTCGGCGCCGAGGGTGTCACCGAGGCGGGCGAGGAAGGAGTCGTACGCGGCCCCCTCCGCCCCCGTCCCCTCCCCCTCTCCCCCCTCT
>NZ_MUNE01000213.1 GCF_002154605.1 Streptomyces milbemycinicus
GGCCGTAGGAGTGGCGGCCGTGGGAGTGGCGGCCGTCGTCCCGGCCGTGGCGACCGCAGCCGTCGTGTCCCCATCGGTCGCCGTCGGCACGGTCTCCCCGGGCGCGGACGCGGCGGTGGGCAGCTCCTCCACGGCCGTGACCGCAGCCGTCACCGCGACCGTGGCGTCGGTGGTGGTGTCGGTCGCGGTGTCCGCCTCCGACGGGACCGCCGACTCCCCGGCGGCCAGGCGCAGTTCCCGCTCGGCCTGCTCGGCCGTCATCCGCTCCTCGGGGTCCTTGCGCATCAGGCCCTCGATGACCGACGTGAGCGGCCCGGCCCGGTGCGGCGGCGGCAGTTCGTCGTCCACGACAGCGCGCAGCGTCGCCAGGGCCGTCGTCCGACGGAACGGCGAACGGCCCTGTACGGCCGCGTAGAGAAGCACGCCCAGCGACCACAGATCGGACGCGGTACCCGGTGTCCGGCCCAACGCCCGCTCCGGTGCCAGGTATTCGGGCGAGCCGACGACCTCGCCGGTCATCGTCAGCGCCGTGTCCCCCTCCACGGTGGCTATCCCGAAGTCGGTCAGCACGACCCGGCCCTCGTCGGCGAGCAGGACATTGGCGGGCTTCACGTCGCGGTGCAGCACCCCCGCGCCGTGCGCCGCGCACAGCGCCGCCAGCACCTCGACGCCGATGCGCGCGGCCTCCTTCGGCGCCAGGGCGCCCCCGGCGCCGATCACGTCGGCCAGCGACCGGCCGCGGACGAGTTCCATCACGATCCACGGCCGGCCGTCGAAGGTGGCCACGTCGTAGACGGTCACCACGCCACGGGCGTTGATCCGGGCCGCCGCCCACGCCTCCCGCTCCAGCCGGGTGTACATCCGGGCACTGCGCTCGGCGGGCAGTTCGGCGGAGGCACGCACCTCCTTGACCGCCACCTCGCGGTGCAGCACCTCGTCGCGGGCGCGCCACACGGTGCCCATACCGCCCTCGCCGAGCACGGACAGCAGTCGGTACCGCCCTGCGACCAGCCGTTCGCCACCGGCCTCCGGCGAGGCCGCGTCCTGGTTGTGCATGGGGGTCAACTCCCTGTCTCTGCGTACCGCCAGGGACATTATGATGAATGCCGCGCCGTTCGCTGAGAGCGTCCGCCAGCAGGTGCTCGTTCAACGCCTGCCGGGTCTGCCGCAGGCGTCAGGGAGCCGGTGCCGTAGCAGCATCCTGATGCCTGTGATGGTGCGTTCCAACTCGGTGAACAACTCATCAGCCCAGACACCACGTTGGTCGGCGTTGGCCGTGCTCTGCCCCGGGCAGACACCATGCAGCAGATCGGCAGCGCCTTCGGCCCGGCGGTCCTCAGCACACTCGCCACCTCGCACACGGATGCCCCGCTCGGCGACGGGGCGAGCACCGCTTCGGCATTCACGGGTGGTTACCAGCTTGCTTTCCGCATCGGCTCGGGCATCGTCGCCGTCGCTCTCCTCCTCGCCGCCACCCTGCTGCGATCCCCCCACCACAGCACAACGTGTCGTTTCCCTTCGGCGGGCAGGCAAACAGAATACGCACGGATTATGTCACCTAATGACAAGTCAGTCCTGCTAATCTCAGCCCTCCCCAGGGTTTTCGGCTGTGGTTCGTTCAAGTGGTGACGGCTCTCTCGGGCGATGTCGGCTTTGGGGTTTTCACCCGCCGCATGGCGGCAACACAGAGAGCTGGCCGGAAAATGTCCCGAATCAATAAGTCCCTCACCGCAGGGGGAGTGTTCGCTGCGGCAGCCGCCATCTGACGCTCGCAGTCCCGATACCTGCATTCGCAATCCACAGGGTGGACGTAGGCGAATGCAACTTCAATCCGAACCGTTCTGACTACCTCATGTTTCCAGGCCGGCAACAGCAACGGCCGCGCCTTCCATGAATGTCCCGCTCATCCCGACCGGGCGATCTCGCAAGAATTCCGGAGTGCCTGACCTCAGGCATCGAAAAGAGTGGAGAGAAAGTGAACTCCGTTTCCCGTAAGGCCACGCTTGCCGTCGGCGGCATAGCGGCGGCCGTGGGCCTTTCCATGTTCGGCGCCGGAGCGGCCTCGGCCAGCCCGCTCCTGCCGTACGAGGGGACCGTGTACAGCAGCCTGGGCAAGTGCCTGACCGTGGGGAACACCCTGGCCCAGAAGGGTGCGATAGTCACGTTCACCTGTGAGCCGCGTTCGAACGGCCGCTACGCCTTCTACTACACGATCTGACCGGCGGTACCGGTCAGATCTGAAGCAGGTCGATGCGAAGGAGGCCGGTTTGGAGCGCGTTGAGGAACTCACTGCGCGGATAATCGCGGCCTCCTGACCACGGCGTACGAAGGGGCGGTGCACACCCGTATCGGGTTCGTGCACCGCCCCTTCGGGGCTCCGTCGCCGCCAACAAAGACTGTTGCCGCGAGATTGGCTGGTTGAATCAGTTCGCCGGCCCGACGAGATACGGCACCGAGCTGGTTCCGACTCTGGCCCCCCATGATCTCCGCCGGACAGGGGCTCAGGCGCCGGTCGTGCCGTCGAGCATCTCGCGCAGGATGTCCAGGTGACCGTTGTGGCGGGCTGTCTCCTCGGTCAGGTGGAGGAGGATCCAGCGCAGGTCGACGTGGAGGCCCTCGCGGACAGCTCGCTCGGCCCGGAGGTCCAGGCTGTTCCCGGCGACAAGTTCGCGGTAGCGGGCGCTCTGATCGGCGTATTCGTCGAGCAACTGTGTAAGCGGGAAGTCGACGGCGATACGCATCTCGCGGTCGGGGTCCTCCTCGGTCCAGGGGCCCCGGTCTTCCTCGCCGAGGAAGACCACCTGGAACCAGTAGTACTCGACCCAGCGGAGGTGGTTGATCACTCCGCTGATGGTCATCAACGGTGAGCCCGGCAGGAGCGCCTTGCGGGCGTTCTCCTCTGAGATGCCATCGCACTTGGCGCGAGCGGTGTCACGTGCGTAGTCGAGAAACGTGATGAGCTGGGTGCGCTCGTCCCACGCGGGAGGCGTGTCGTCGATTCTGGTCATCGCACGAAAGCGTCCCCGATCACCGCGACCGGTGTCGAGGTATTTATCGACGGGCCCATCCCGCTCCACCCAGCTCCTCGTCCGGCGGGTCGCTACAGCCTTACGGCAAAGCGCCCCAGGCAATGAGCCCCGCTTGCGTTCGGAGTACACGGTGGAGGCGGAGGGTGACATGCGACTCCGTACCTGGTCTGTGTGACCCCCGGCCGGGTCCCGCCCGGGGTCGGTGCGGCGCTGAGGCAGGATGGATCCATGAGCATCGTGAAGATCAATGTGCTGACGGTCCCGGCTGAACAGCGGGAGGTTCTGGAACAGCGCTTCGCCGCACGGGCCGGGACGGTCGAGGGCTCCGACGGCTTCGAGTGGTTTGAACTGTTGCGCCCCGTCGAGGGGACTGACACATATCTGGTCTACACAAGGTGGCGCAGCGAAGAGGACTTCCAGGCGTGGATGGAGGGCCCGATGAAGGCGGCCCACCAGCGCGGCGGCGAGAACGCGCCGCAGCAGAAGCCCGCCGCCTCCGGCTCCACGCTGTGGTCCTTCGAGGTCGTACAGCAGACCGGACCCAAGCAAGGTTGACACGGACCCCTTGCAAAGATCGCTAGCCCCCTGGACCTTGGCCAGAGGGCTAGCGGTTTCGTGTCGCATCTGCCAGACGGCTGTGAGCTCGCGTGCCCGTTCGTTGAAGTCGGCTACAAACCGGCGCTTGCCGAGTGGCTTCATGCGTCACTTTAGGTCTTGCTCAGCCTCGACCGCTCGATGCACCGAGGGCACTGGCACGGCGGCCACACCGACGTCTCCAGCGGCCTCAGGGGATCGGTAGACCTGATCACGCGTGTCGGCCCGTAGGTCTTCCCACCGTCCCGAGACACGCGCAGCGTCATCATGGCTCGGTCCTTCATCGGGATTCCTCGCTGTGAAGCGGGCCCTCGTGGTGCCGCTGGAGTTCGATGAGGCAGAAGGTTGCCCATTTTTGATCACCGGTGCGCCTCGCTTCGGCTTGCTGTCGTAACAGCGCGGCGCACACATCGCAGTCGGCGTTGGGTGGAGTGTTCGCGCATGGGGTGGCTGGACTAGTGTCCGGCATGTTGTCGCTCCCGTCAGCGATGGCCACGCCCCCGGACCGGTCGCACGGTCGCGGGGGTCCTTACGTACGTCAAGACAACCGTGGATGTGCAGTCGCGGGTGGTGACTGCGTGGTGACTACGTGGTGACAGTCGTACTCTGGTCACCATGAGCAGCGGGGAGTTTTCATCAGAGGCTAAGAAATCACCGGCTATCACTGATCGGATACTCAATCTCAACGAGGCGAGTGGAGCCGACTTCGCGCACGCCATCCGGGAGACTTCCCGTCGGCTGGTTGTCCTGGACAACGAACTCAGCGGGGTATCCATTGCCGAGCCCGCGGGCCGTGCATTCAAGGTCGTGCATCGACGAATTGGGGACGGAGACTACGATTTCCGGTATGAGCGTGACATTCAATCGGCCGCCGCAGAGCTTGCCGAAGTCGCTGGCTGGGCTCTCTGGGACGCGGAAAGAGATGACGCCGCCCAGCGTTTCAACCATGAGGCGCTGTTCCTCGCGAAACTCTCGGGGGACTGGTCCATTGAACTGCTGACCCTGCAAAACATGGCCATGCAAAGTGAATGGCGCGGACGGAATCAAGAGGCGCTGTCCATCGCCCGATCGGTACTCAATCGTAGACGGTTGTCCCCGCGCGTCGAGGCAATGTTCCGCATCCGTGAAGCCAAGGGACTCGTCGGCACGGGACGCACGTCCGAGGCCATCGAGTCGCTCAAACGCGCCCGATCGCTCATCGAGGACGGTAACGGGGTTGGCGAACCGGGCTGGGCATGGTGGGTGACCCATGGCGAGATCGACCGCCAGTGGGGCCACACGCTTCAGATCGCAGGTGAGGTAGAGAAAGCAATCGAGTTACTGCTGCAATCCGTGCAACCAGGACGAGACGTCACGACTGGCTACTCAAGCGAGCGAGTCGCGCGACTCGGGCAATGCCTACTGGACGTCAATGCATGGCACGATGCGGAAGAGGTAGCCAGGTCCCTGGTCACCGCCGCACCCGGAATCTCATCGGGGCGGACGCTCCGCATAATCAGCCGCGTCGCCAAGCAGCGCGAAAAGCTGAAGGGTGCACCGCGAAGCCTTACGGATACTCTTGAGTACCTGGGGGAAAAGCTTGACGAGGACCCGTTCACTCTTTGACTCGGCACGTTGCCGTTTTTACGCATGTCACAACGCACCGTTGAATGACAGGTAGAACAGTCTGAGTGGTGCGCCGTCGGCCCCAGCCACAACGCCCCAACCCCGACCGGGCGGGGCGCTCGCGTCTGTGCGTTCATGGCGCGCTGGAAATGCGGGCGGTGGGCGCCCGACGGGACCGGCGGCCACGCCGCAGCCCGGCGGGGCGGCCTGACCGCCCGGCGCGCCGCAGGCGCGCCCTTGAGTAAGTGAAGACAGTTTCCGCCACACCTCATCCGGTTATCTGGTGCTGGGCGTTGGATCGCTCGGAGACGGTTGGCTGATCGGGGGCGGGATGGCGTGGTTCCCCAGGGCATGCCCCGGGGAGACCGGTGGGGCCCTAATTGCTCATGCTCCCCTGGAAGGTGACACTTGTCCGACGCTTCGCGCGTCCAATCCACTCGATCCCTGTCGGCTGCCCGTGCTGACCGCTCCGCCGAACTGGAGCACGCAAGACGCCTGCGTCTGCTCTCCGAAGCCGACAGAGACACCATCCGCCTCGTCCAAGGTCCGGGCTTCGCCCGCTGGTTGGAGCAGATCACCGCCATCGGCGGCTGCGCTCACCCCATCTACCTGTCCGGCTCCACGATCACCCGCGACGCCCAGACCGGCGAAGTGCTTTCCGCCTACTCGACGGCCAGTGAACCCGGCGAACGGCTGGCTGTACGGTGCCGCAACCGCCGCGCCACCGTCTGCGCACCCTGCTCACGTCTGCACGCCGGAGCGCCCCGGCAGGCCATCGCCTGCCAACGGGCGTCGCGGTCCAGCAGGAAGTAGCCGGCCAGCTGTCCATCGTCCGGTGCGGCGGTGAACGTGCCGTAGCTACGGCGTTGTTCGTCGGTCAGGAACGCCACCCGCCCCGCCTCTCCCCATCGCTTCTCCCCGTGCTGAGTGCGGTCCGATGTCGGCCGACGGCTCGGAGCCGTTCGAGGAGTTCGCCAACGCCTGCGGTGTGCGTTGCTGCGGCTGGCCAGGTCCAGGGAGCGGGTGGCGGTCTGGGCGGCGCCGCTGTCTGCGGCCAGATCGACCGTATCCGGGCGGATGCGGCACATCCTGGGACACCAGCATCTCCCGCTGGGTAGGATGCCCGCATGTATCTGCTGATGACGCCTCCGCCGCCCGCCTCCTGAGGCGGGCAGTCACACAGCTATTCCGGGATGCCGGGGTGGCTGCGTGGGTTGCCCACGAAGACTTCGTGTTGGCAATCGACCGAGGAGACCTCCTTTGCAGCCCTCTTCCGCCCTGCCCGTGTGGCGGGGCGCCCTTTACGTCGCGATCGCGGCCACGGCCTGGGGCACCGGCGGTGCCGTGGCCACCGAAATGTACGACGTCGGCGGGATCGATCCCGTCGCTGTTACCTTCTGGCGGTTCCTGACCGGACTCGGGCTGCTCCTGGCGGCCCACTCCGTCTGGCGGGCCAGGCGGCCCGAAACGGTGTCCTCGCTGCGCGCGATGTTCGCGGCGAACCCCCGGCGGGCCCTGATCACGGGCTTCGGGATGGCGGTGGCCCAGTCCGCCTACTTCGCCTCCGTGCAGCAGGCCGGACTGGCCGTGGGCACAGTGGCGACCCTGGGCTCGGGCCCGGTACTGGTGGCCGTCGGCGCCCGGTTGACCCTGGGCGAGCGCACCGGCGCCGCCGGAACCGCCGCGGTGGTGAGCGGTGTTGCCGGCCTGGCGCTGCTGATGGGGGGAGCCGAGGGGAGCACCGGCCCCAATCCCCTCCTGGGCATCGGATATGCACTGCTTTCCGCCGCCGGCTACGCGGGTGTGACCCTGCTGGGCCGCTTCGCCGGGCGGGACAACGCCAGTGGCGCCTTCGAGTCCACGCTGCCCGGCTTCACCGTGGGCATGCTCTGTCTCCTGCCGATGGCCGTGTGGGAGGGCTTGGTGCCCGACATGGACCGGCCGGCGTGGACCCTTGGCCTGATCCTCTATCTGGGGGCGGTGCCGACGGCGCTGGCGTACATCCTGCTCTTCATCGGCCTCCGGGTGGTCCGGGCGACCACGGCCTCCGTGGTCGCCCTGGTCGATCCGCTCACTGCGGCGGCCATCGGCGTCCTGGTCTTCGGCGAGCGGCTGAACGCGATCGCCCTCACCGGCACGGCCCTGCTGCTCTTCGCTGTGCTCTTCCTCGCGGCCCGCGAGGGATCCGGACAACCGCGCTCCCGAAAGAGTCCTGACCCGGACCAGGGCCGCGCCAGGCACGCTCCCCAGCCGTCCACACGGACCGAGGAGTGATCGCGCGGTCGCGGTAATGCGCCTGGGCGGTGGGCCCCATCGGCCCACCGCCCGTTGCCCTTTCGTGGGTTTCATCAGTTCGTCGGGTTCGTCGATGAGTGTTGCGCCATGTCATTTCGCCGCGATCGCATCCCCATACAAGGTGTGTCAACCCCTGCCTTCTCGCCAACCTCCCGATGCGATGTGGCCCCTGAGATGACGGGGCATTAGCTTTTCGTACGTGGCCATGCCATTGGCATGGGGATCCGACATACGACAGGAGGCGGTGTGAGTACTGAAGCTCACTTACTAGATCAGAAATCAGGTGTCGACGCCTATCCGGTGGTAGAGGAAGTCTCCTCGCTGCTGAAACGTCCGGCAGAAGATCTCGACGCATCAGTGACCATAGCTGAACGGGCGGTATTACGGGCGGCCGTCAGTGATCTCAACGCACGGTCGGCAGCCGGTGATCCGGCGGCGTTCTACGGCCAGCAACTGTTGCTCTCCCGTATCTACGCGCTCTCCACCCAGCTCCCCGAGGGACCCACTGCCGAAGGCTCCACGTTCGTCCACGAGGTGCTTCGCCTGCTGGAGCAGGCCACCGCGGCCGCCGAGGACGCCGCGCTGGAGCCGGGCGCACTCGACGCGGCACCCACCGAGCCGTCCGCGTATCTGTCCTGGTTGAAGAAGTCCGCGCGTGAACACCGCGTGTACAAGCACCCGTACTACCGGGAATTCATCCGCGATCACGCCACGGCGGACGATCTACGGAACTATGTGATCCAGGAATCCGTCGTTGACGGTCGATTCGACGATCTTCTTGCCACGATGCAGGTCGGTACCAGCGGCGACGCGAAGATGGAGATCGCCGAAAACTTCTGGGACGAAATGGGAAACGGTGACCCTTCGCAGGTGCACACCCATCTCTTCAACCAGATCTTCCGGGTCTTCGATATTCCCGCCCAGGAACTGGAGCGGTCACTCACCGCCAACGCCCTGCTGTCGGGAAACCTCGCCGTGCTCCTGTGCCGGTACCGGCACCTGTATCCGGAAGCCGTCGGATTCCTCGGGATGACCGAATGGCTGGCGCCCGAGCGCTTCGTTCACGTCGTGCACGCCTGGGAACGGCTCGGGCTGCCCGACGTCGGCATCGTGTACCACAAGCTGCACATCACCGTCGACTCCCGGCACGCAGCCGGCTGGTTCCACAACGTGGTCGTCCCCGCCGCCACCTCCGAGCGCATGCGGCGGGCGATCGCCCGAGGAACACTGTGGCGGCTCAACTCCTCCGCCCGCTACCTCGACGAACGCATGCCCGATCTCGCCACCCACCGACCGGTCTGACAGGAAGGGCTCAGTGCCATGGCAATCGGCTCTCAGGGGTTCTCGATCATCGACTTGCCTCCGGCGACACCGGAGACGTTGGACAGCTACGACAACGTCCCGCTCGACCCGTTCATGGGCAACGGCACGCGCTACAAGCGGTTCACTCAGTACAAGCTGTCGCCGGAGCCCGGAAGCGACCGGGGCTGGATCTACGAGAAACTGCCGCAGCGCGACTACATCATCTCCAAGAGGTACAACAACGTGGCCGGCGGCATCCGCCGCCCCTACGACCCGATCGAGGTCGACTTCACCCCGCTGGTCACCATCGGCGCGAACGCGCTCGAACTGGACCGCAGCCATGACTGGCAGATCAACATCCACCAGAACCGCAGCAGGGCCGAAAGCGAGCGCTGCGCACCGATAACCCCGGAGGGCGTGCACAGCGACGGACACGAGTACATCATGATCGCCGTGCTGCGGCGGAACAACGTCGCCGGAGGCGAGACCCGCCTGTGGCTGCCGGACGCCGACGCGCCGATCTGGACGGGCACACTGGCGGCGGGGACGGCCGTCCTGCTGGACGACAAGGCGATCAAGCACGAAGCCACCGACGTCACCTCCGCCGACGGCGGCCCCGGCCACCGGGACATCATCATCGTCGCCTACTCCACCTGGGAAAAAGGGTGGTACGGCGAGGAGTACGAAGCGGCAGCCCTCGCCGACCGCCCGCTGAACTGACCCGCCGCGGCGGCCGGTTCATGGGCGACTTCGTGAAGTACCAGGCGCTCGGCAACGACTACCTGATCGTCGACCCCCGAGGCGGAGGTACGGCCCTGGGCACGGAGCCCGTCCCCGAAGCCGTCCGGCTGCTCTGCGACCGGCACCGCGGAGTCGGCGCCGACGGACTGCTCTTCGGACCGCTGGATGCGCCCCGGCCCGGCACCGCCGCACCGCTGCGCATCTTCAACGCGGACGGCAGCGAGTGCGGGATGAGCGGCAACGGGCTACGCATGTTCGCGCTGTACCTCGGCGAGCACTACGTGCGGGAGTGGCGTACGGGGACGCCGTTCACCGTACGCACGCCCGGCGGCGACGCGGAGGTCCGGATCATGGACGTCACCGACGGGCGGGTGTGCGTGGGCATGGGTCGGGCGCGCTTCACCACCGGCGGGGGCACGGACGGCGGTGGCGCGGCAGCCACCGTCGTCCCGCTGGCAGGCGCCGGACCGGGCGACGAGGTCACCGTCACCGACCTGCACCTCGGCGTTCCCCACACCGTCGTCCTCAGGGACGCGATCGACGGTGAGCTGGTGCGGCGCCTGGGCCCCGCCCTGGCCTGGCACCCCCGCCACCCCGAGGGCACCAACGTGGAGTTCGTGCGTGTCCACGACGACCGCACGCTGGACATCGCGGTCTGGGAGCGGGTCGCCGGCCCCGTGCCCGCGTCGGGCAGCGGCGCGTGCGCCGCGGCGGCCGTGGCACGCGCACGCGGCCTCGTCGGCCCCGACGTGACGGTCCGCATGCCCGGTGGCGAGGTCGACGTGAGCGTGGCGCGGGACGGCCGGATCAGCTCGGTCGGCACCGCGCAGGAGGTGATGACAGGAGTGCTCTCGCGGTCGCTGCTCAAGGAACTGGCCCAGCGGAGCACGATGCTCGACGAGCCGTCGGGAAGGAGGGGCATATGAACGTCACACAGGTCCTCGGGGCATGCCCGCTGGACTGCGCTGACGCCTGTAGCTGGCAGGTGACGGTCCGGGACGGTGAAGCCGTTGCGCTGCGCGGCACCCCGGACCACCCCTACACCCGGGGCACCCTGTGTGTGAAGGTCAACCAGTTCCTGGAGCACACCCGCGCCCCCGACCGGCTGCTCCACCCCCTGCGGCGCATCGGTCGCAAGGGGGAGGGCCGGTTCGAGCGCATCAGCTGGGACAGCGCCCTCGACGAGATCGCCCAGCGGCTGAAGCAGACGATCGAACGCCACGGCGGCGAGGCGATCTGGCCGTACCAGGGCACCGGCACCCTCGGCTTCCTCCAGGGGCTCCAGGGGCGCGCCGGCAGCCGGCTGTGGAACGTCTTGGGCGCCTCGCGCCACGACATGACGATCTGCTCCATCGCCGGTCTCGCCGGTCTCCGGTACACCCTCGGCGTCAGTACGGGGATCGACCCGGAGAGCCTGGCGTACTCCCGGCTGGTCCTGCTGTGGGGGAGCAATCCCCTCACCAGCCGCCACCACCTGTGGAAGGTGATCCAACGCGCGCGCAGGAACGGCGCCCACGTCGTCGTCATCGACCCGATCCGCAGCCGTTCGGCGGCCCAGGCCGACGAACACATCGCGCCCCTCCCGGGCTCGGACGCCGCGCTCGCCCTGGGCCTGCTGCACGTCGTGCTCCAAGAGGGCGCCGAGGACCGGGAGTACCTGGCCGCCCGCACCGTGGGGTGGGAGGTGTTCCGGAAGCGGGTGCTGGAGTTCGATCCCGAGCGCACGGCGCGGGAGACGGGCGTGACCGAGGAGGAGATCGTCCGACTCGGCCGGCGCATCGCCCGCAGCAGGCCCACCGCCCTGGGGGTGTCGCAGGGCATCCAGCGCCACGCCGGCGGCGGCGCCGCCCTGCGGACCCTTGCCTGCCTGCCCGCCGTCACCGGGGACTGGCAGCGGCCCGGCGGCGGACTGCTCTACTCGACCGACGGCTACTTCGGCGCGAACCGCGAAGCCCTCTACCGGGACGACCTGCTGCGCCGCCCCGTGCGCACCCTGTCCATGACGCGGCTGGCCGAAGGACTGCTGGAGGTGGACGATCCGCCCGTCGAAGCACTGGTCGTCTACGGCGCCAACCCGCTGGCCAGCTCCCCCGACCAGAATCGGATCCGCCGCGGCCTCGCCCGCGAAGACCTCTTCACCGTGGTCATGGACCACTTCCAGACCGACACCGCCGACTACGCCGACATCCTGCTGCCCGCCACCATGCAAACCGAGCACCTGGACGTGCACGACGGCTACGGCCACCTGTACGTCAACTGGAACGAACCGGCGGTCGCTCCGCCAGGGGAGTGCCTGTCCACCACCGAGACCTTCCGACGCCTGGCCCGGGCCATGGAGCTGACGGAACCCGCGCTCTACGCCGGCGACGAGGAGCTGGCGAGCGAACTCCTCGACTCCCCGCACCCGTCCTTGGCCGGTATCACCGTCGACACGCTGCGCACCAAGGGATGGGCCCGGCTCGCCTACCCGGACACATTCGTGCCCTTCGCGAACGGATTCCCCACCCCTTCGGGGAAGCTGGAGTTCGTCTCGGAGACCGCCCGGGCGGATGGCCACGACGCCGTGGCCGGATACGTTCCGGCGAGCGAGACCGACGACACCGAACGGGCACGGTCCTTGCCCCTCGTCCTCCTCTCCGTCGCGAACCACTTCTTCCTGAACACCGTCTTCGGGAACAAACCCGAACTGCGCCGCCGGGCCGGCCCGCCGTACGTCGTACTGCACCCGCAGGACGCCGCGGCGAGCGGCATTGCGGCCGGCGACCGCGTTCGGATCAGCAACGAACGGGGCGCCTTCGAAGCCCTGGCCAGGATCGACGACGTGGTGCGCCCGGGAGTCGCCATGACGACGAAGGGCCACTGGCTCAAGTTCACCGGCGGCTCCGGCCCCAACGCCACCGTCGACGAACGGGACGCGGACATGGGCGGCGGAGCGGTCTTCCACGACAACCGCGTACGGATCACGCCCCTTGCCCCGAGCGAGGACGACAGCAGTGAGGACGGCGGATGAAGTTCCGACGACTGGGCCGCAGCGGGCTCCAGGTCAGTGAGATCGCCTACGGCAACTGGGTCACACACGGCGCCCAGATCGACGACGGCCGGGCCTTGGAGTGCGTGCACGCGGCATTGGACGCCGGCATCACCACCTTCGACACGGCCGACATGTACGCGGGCACGGCCGCCGAGGCCGTGCTCGGCAAGGCGCTGCAGGGCCGGCGCCGCGAGTCCCTGGTGATCTCGACCAAGGTGTTCTTCCCGACCGGCCCCGGACCGAACGACGGCGGCCTGTCCCGCAAGCACATCACCGAGGCCGTCAACGGCTCGCTGACCAGGCTCGGGACCGACTACGTCGACCTGTACCAGGCACACCGCTTCGACGAGCGCACTCCGCTGGAGGAGACGCTCAGGACTTTCGACGACCTCGTGCGGCAGGGCAAGGTCCTCTACATCGGCGTCTCGGAGTGGACCGCCGACCAGATCGCCCGGGCAGTGAAGCTCACCGGTGAACTCGGCCTGGAACGGTTCGTCTCCAACCAGCCCCAGTACTCGATGCTCTGGCGCGTCATCGAACCGGAGATCGTGCCCCTGTGCGAACGGGAAGGGCTCAGCCAGATCGTCTGGTCACCCCTCGCCCAAGGCGTGCTCACCGGCAAGTACCTGCCCGGACGGCCGCCGCCCGCGGGATCGCGCGCCACGGACGAGGCGGGTGCCCGCTGGGTGAAGACCTTCCTGCGCGACGAGGTGCTGGAGCGGGTGCAGCAGCTGGCTCCCATCGCCCGGGAGCTGGACCTGACCCCGGCCCAGCTCGCCGTCGCCTGGACGCTCCAGAACCCGAACGTCGCCGCGGCCATCGTGGGCGCCTCCCGGCCGGAGCAGGTCTGTGACAGCGCGAAGGCGGCGGGCGTCCGCATCGACCCGGCGGTAATGCAGCGCATCGACACCGTCCTCGGCCCGGTCGTCGAACGCGATCCCGCCAAGGTGGACAGCGCCGAATAGAGCCCGCCCTTCCCGCCTCCATTCCGCCGAGTACCTGGAGACATCCATGACCTTCATCCCGTTCGAACTGCTCGAGTGGCAGCAGAAGCGGGGAGCCACCACCACATACAGCCTGGCCGACAGCGGCTGTCGGCCGATCCGGCTGCGCGAGCTGGTCGACGACGAACAGGCGCTGAGCCGACTCCTCGACAGCGAGCTGAGCTACCCGCCGACGTGCGGCACGGACCACCTGCGCGCGCAGATCGCCCATTGGCACGCCGGGAGCACCGACCACGCATCGGAGGTCATCGTCACCGTCGGGGCGGCCGAGGCCAACACGGTCGCTGTCGACACCCTCGTCCGCCCCGGGGACCACGTGGTGACGATGTCACCCGGCTACCGCCAGGTCTGGGGTGCGGCCCAGAACCGGGGCGCCGACGTCGACGACGTCCCCCTGGACCCGGAGCGCGGCTGGCGACCCGACGTCGACGCCCTGGCCCGCGCGGTCCGCCCGAACACCCGGGCCATCGTGCTGACAACCCCCAACAACCCGGCGGGCACCGTCCTGACCGAAGAGGAGATACGAGCGATCGTCTCCGTCGCCGACCGGGTCGGCGCCTGGCTCCTGTCCGACGAGGTCCACCGCGGCACCGAACTCCACACCGACGAGCTGAGCCCCACCTTCTGGGGCCGCTACGACCGCGTCGTATGCGTCGGCAGCCTCTCCAAGGCGTTCGGCATGCCGGGGCTGCGCCTCGGCTGGCTGATCGCACCACCCGCGCTCCTCCCCCAGCTCCGCCAACGGCACGAGTACGCCACCCTCTCCGCGGCCGGGCCGGCGATGGCGCTGGCGGAACTGGCGCTCGCGCCGCCCACCTGCGACCGGCTGCTCGACCGCTACCGCGGCTTCCTGCGCGAGAGCTGGACCCAGATGCGGCAGTGGATCGACTCCCATGACCACCTGCTCTCGGTCGTGCCGCCCCAGGCCACCTCCCTGGCGTTCGTCCGCTACCACCTGGACCTGCCCAGCACCGACGTCGCCGAGGCCCTGCACGCCCGCGGCAAGGTGCTGGTCGGCGCCGGGGCCCACTTCGGAACCGAGCACCACCTACGGTTCACCTACGGGCAGGAACCGGCCCAGTTGGCGGCGGCGCTGGAGAAGACCTCGCACGTCCTGAAGGAACTGAGCGCATGAACCCCACAAAACTGCCCCTGATCGACGCCGAGGAACTGGCGCGCCGCCTGCCCATGCCACGGGCAGTCGCGGCACTGGACCGGGCCCTGCGCGCCGGGCTGGACCCCGAAGCGGACGTCCCGCGCACCGTACTCGACATCCAGGCGGGCCAGCTCCTGCTGATGCCCGCCACGTCGTCCTCGTACGTCGGGGTGAAGATCGCCGCGGTCGCGCCCGACAACCCCGCCCGCGGGCTGCCGCGCATCGTCGCCTCCTACCTCCTCATGGACGCGGCCACGCTCTGCCCGACAGCCCTGATCGACGGCTCCGCCCTGACCCTGCTGCGGACGCCCGCGGTCTCCGCCGTGGCCGTGGACCACCTGGCGGCCGCAGACGCCGAACGGCTCGTCGTCTTCGGAGCCGGACCGCAGGCATGGGGCCATGTGGAGGCGGTCAGGGCCGTACGCCCCATCTCCTCGGTCGGAGTCGTCGCGCGCCGTCCGGAGCAGACGGCCGAACTGGTCGAGCGCTGCCGGTCGGCGGGTCTGCCCGCGGAGGCCGTCCCACCGCAGGCCGTGGCGACCGCCGACGTGGTCGCCTGCTGTACGACGGCGCGGACGCCGCTGTTCCCCGCCGCGGCGGTCGCGGACCACGCGGTCGTCGTGGCGATGGGAGCGCACGAACCGACGGCCCGCGAGGTGGACGGCGCCCTCGTCGCCCGCGCCACCGTCATCGTCGAGGCGCGCACCGCGGCGCTGCGTGAGGCGGGCGACCTCCTGATCCCCCTGCGCTCGGGCGACGTCGACACCGGGGTGATCGCGGGCAACCTGGCCGAACTCGTGCGCGGAGCCGTGGACGTCGCGCCCCGGCGGCCGAAGCTGTTCAAGGGCGTGGGCATGGCGTGGCAGGACCTGGTGGTGGCCGCTGCCGCCGTCGACGGGTCCCCGTGAGCGCGCGAAGGTGACCGGAACCTGACGGTGTCCCCGGCCACCGGGTCACGATGCGACACCGGCACGCCGGCCAACGCCTCCCCGGTCTGCATCTCTGCCGACATCTCTGCTGACAAGGACCTTCCGTGACCGATGCACTTTCCCTCGTCGACGACTGGGGCCCCGAGAAGATCGTCGTCGTCTCCCACCGGCGCACCGGCATGAAAGGTGTCCTGGTCATCGACAACACCGCCCGGGGTATGGGCAAGGGCGGTACCCGGATGAGCCCCACCGTGACCGTCGGCGAAGTGGCCCGCCTGGCCCGCGTCATGACCTGGAAGTGGGCCGGCGTCGACCTCTTCTACGGCGGCGCCAAAGCAGGCATCGCCGCCGACCCCGCCTCCCGCGACAAGGAAGCGATCCTGCGCGCGTTCGCCCGCGCGCTGTCCAACGAGGTCCCCCGCGAGTACGTGATGGGCCTGGACATGGGGCTGACCGAGAGCGACGCCGCCATCATCCAGGACGAACTCGGTGACCGAGGCGCCGCCGTCGGCACCCCCGAACACCTCGGCGGCGTCGCCTACGACAGACTCGGCGTCACCGGCTACGGCGTCGCCGAGGCCACCGACGCCGCGGCCCAGCACCTGGGACTGCCCCTGGCCGGTTCCCGCGTCGCCATCCAGGGCTTCGGCGCCGTCGGCAGCGCGGCCGCCCAGCGTTTCGCGGAACTCGGCACCACCGTCGTAGCGGTCTCCACAGCCCACGGCGCCCTGCACAACCCGACCGGCCTCGACGTCGGTGACCTCCTTGCGGCCCGCGACGAGCACGGCGACCACTTCGTCACCCGCCACTACGACGGCACCCCCCTGCCCCTCGGCAGCGAACTCACCGTGGACTGCGACATCCTCGTGCCCGCCGCCCTGCAGGACGTCATCTGCCGCACCACCGCGCAGCACATCAAGGCCCGGCTCGTCGTCGAGGGCGCGAACCTGCCCACGTCCCCCGAAGCCCAGTTCCTTCTCGCCGAGCGCGGCATCGCCGTGATCCCCGATTTCGTCGCCAACGCCGGAGGCGTCGTCGCAGCAGCCTTCGCCATGGACTCCCGCTACTCCGGCTTCCGCCCCGACACCACCACCATCTTCGAAACGATCTCGACCAGACTGCGAGCCAACACGGTCACCGTCCTCGACGAAGCCCGGCGACGGGAGACCACCCCGCACACCGCGGGCCGCACCCTGGCCGAAGAACGCGTCCGCACCGCGATGCGGAGCAGGGGACGCATTCCTCTCGCCTGAGCGCCGGTGCCGCGCGTCAGGCGGCGATGACGGCGGCGGTCGTACGGCCGCCGTCGACGTCGAGCACGATGCCGTGGACGAAAGAGGACTCGTCGGCGGCCAGGTACACCGCGGCGCTCGCGATGGCGTCGGGGGTGCCCATCCGGCCCGCGGGGGTGCCCTTCATCATGGCCTCGGCGGCGTGCGCCTCTCCGGCGTCCGGCGCCAGCACCACGCCCGGGGAGATCGCGTTCACGCGTATGCCCTGCGGCCCGAACTCCGCCGCCCAGGCCCGGGTCAGGGTCTCCATGGCTCCCTTGGTGGAGCTGTAGAGGGCGCCGACGGGGATGCCCAGGCGGGCGATCCAGGAGCCCAGGTTGATGATCGCTCCGCCGCCGGACTCCGCCATGGCGGGCGCGACGGCCGCGGTCAGGAAGAACGGGGCCTTCACGTTGACCGCGTAGACCCGGTCGAAGGTCTTCTCGTCGGTGGCCGCGGTCGCGTCACCGGGGTAGATGCCGGCGTTGTTGACCAGGACGTCGATACGGTCGCCGAGGACCCGCGTCGCCTCCTCGGCCAGAGCCTGCGAGGCGGCGGCGCTTCCGTCCAGGTCGGCCCGTACGAAGTCGGCCCGGCCGCCGGCCCCGCGGATTCCGTCCACGACCTCCTGGCCGCGCTCGGCGCTGCGGCCCGAGACGACGACATGTGCCCCCTCGGCGGCGAATGCCTCCGCGATCGCACGCCCGATGTTGCTGGTCGCGCCGGTCACCAGCGCGGTCTTGCCCGCAAGCCGCATCGACATGGTCCACTCCGTTGCTTGATCTTGCTTGAATCTCCACCGTGAAACCGTGCGGCCGAACCGCATGCCGCCTCCGGCCGGACGGGGCCCTGGACGGCCAGGGCGCAGTGCCCACTGTGCGAGCCCGAAATTGGACCCGCAAGTCCAAAGTTCGGTGTGTGCCGGCCCGCTGCCCCGGCGAAGATCTCCGGCCATGAAGTCCCCTCGGCTGGGACGCCCGGCGTGGCAGCATGGCACCCGCGAAGTGCCGTTTCGGCAATCATTCGGGGGACAGTGGGATGACATCGCTTGAGCTGAAGCCCGCGACACACCTGTTGCAGCGTTGGGCGCCCGAACATCCCGGGACCGCGACCGGGACCGGGCACCCCGCGTATCGGTCGATGCCGGTTACGGGGAGCGCGCCGTCGCCGAGCGAGCGGCCGTGGGACTCATCGCCGACGCCGCCGGAGGTTGCCGAGTACGGCCGCTTCCCGGGTACGTTCGCGGGCGAGGGGACATCGGGGCACCGTCATCCGGTGGCCGTCGAGGTGCTGAACCATGCGATTGCGCACCCGGGCGAGCCATGGACGAGTGCGCGTCCGGATGGAGAGGTGACCGAGAACGTCCACCGGCTGCTGACCGACGCGCTCTCTTCGGAGTCGGACACGCCGGACGAACGGGCTCGCGAGCTGATCGCCGCACTGGCCAGGGAACTGGCGGGGGGCTTTCGCGATCTGGTGCGGGTCACGGTCGCCGCGGAGCCGGGTGGCCATCCGCTCGACGATGAGCTGCATCTGCTCGGCCGAGGTCTTGGCGGGGACACGTTCCGGCTGTCCATAGCCCCCTCGGCACCGCTGCCGCCCGCCAATGGGCTGTGGCCGGACCCTTCCCGTGTGCTGGACGGCGAGATCGCCGCACCCCCTACCCTCACCGAGGGCGAGTACCGGCAGGCGGATCTGGCCGTCCGCGCCGGCTGTGCCGCGGAACTGCTCGGCGAGTTCGTATGGCTGACCAACAACGACCGTATGGAAGTCAACGTCAACGTCCAACCGCACGGCCTTGACCTGGACTTCGCCGACCCGGGCGCCGTCGACGCCGCGTTCCGCGCGTGGTGGCCGAAGTCGGACCGCTGGGCGGAGCTGGTGGAGGACGAGTGGTGGGAGGAGGACGAAGCCGACCTCCACCGGCTGGACGACGAGACTCTGGCGACGGTCCTGACGGAGTTCGAAGACCACAATCTGGAGCAGGCCAGGACCGGCGCCTGGGCCATGGGGGACATCGACGACTACGACATCGACGACGACCCTCAGCCCCGCTTCCCAGGCGACCAGCTGGTGGTCTTCCTCGGCCGGGACGTGTTCGACACCGTCACAGCACAGGTCGCTGACGGCTCCGGCGGTGTGGCTCCGCCGGCGTACGGGATCGGCCTGCCGGTCGACGTCTCGGATGACGACTACGGCTTCCAGGCCTGTCTGCTGCTTGTCGGGGCCGAGTCGGTCGGCATCGTCACGATCGACGCGTCGGCCTGACTGGCCGGGGCACGGCTGCGCCGACGGCGGTGAGGAGATCCACGGCTTGGGTGTTGCCGAGTTCGCGGGCGATCTCCACCGGCGTACGCGCACGAAGGCCCGGCTTGAGCGCCGCGGGGTCGGTCAGGACGGCTGTGGCGTCCGCGCCCGCATCGATGAGCAGGCGCAGTCCCCTCATGTCGCCGGAGGTCAGGGCGACATGGAGCGGCGTCACGCCTTTGGGCGTCCGGACGTCGACGTCCGCGATGCGGGCCAGCAGCAAGCGGAGGACTTCCTCGCGGGCCGAGAAGGCAGCGACATGCAAAGGGGTCGCCCCGTCCACGCCCCGGTGGCCCGTCCGGGACGGCTTGAGGGGGTCGGCTCCGGCGTCGAGAAGGTCCCTCACGGTCTCGGGGAGCGCGAAGACGACCGCATCGTGCAAGGGACCGGATCGCCACTCCGCCTCGGCGTTCGGATCGGCGCCCGCCGCGAGCAGCAGCCGGATGATGTCGCTCGCTTCGGGCCCGCTGTTGGTCTGCAGGTAGAGAATCGGGACCTCCCCTCTCGCGTCGGCGAGGTTCGGGTCAGCCCCTGCGTCGAGCAGGGCCGCGACGATGTCGCGCACGATGTCATACGGCCCCGCCCAACTGTTGAACATCGCGGTGAGGGCCGCGTGCAAGGGTGCGCTGCCCGGAGCTATCGCACGTCCGAAAACACGCTCCCGGGGTACGTAAGCAGTGAGGCGCTTGACTTCGCCCACAATGGCGTTCGGGTCGGCACCTGCCTGTAGGAGGGCCCGCACCAGCTCCGGGGACCGTGACGAGAACGCGGCGAGGTGAAGCGGCGTCAGCCCCGAGGCGGTGAAGGCGCCGAGCTTTTTCCGACGTGTGAGCGCTTCACGCACCGCGACCAGATCGCCGGCCGCGCAGGCACGCGGAAACCTGGACCTCGCGGACGGCGGCCGCGGAACCCTCAGCCCGGACAGGACAGCCGACAGGCGTTCCCCGCCGTATACCTCCTGATCCCCCTCATGGTCCACCTCGTACACCACTGGGTCGCTCGCGTCGGCAGCCTCGGTGAGATCGACGAGCAGGTAGTACTGCCCTTCGTGGTGGCCGATGGTGTACCACGGGCGGGGCTCATTCTCGGCGACCAGGCCATCCTCGACCTCGCACGGTGAGGGCAGCGAAACGCCCCACTCGTACTCGTCGTCGGTACGCATCTCCTGCTCAGTGGGCCAGCGCACGGCCAGTAATGCCTGAATTGACGGTGGCACGGCGTGCTCGCCCGCCGGTGTCGCCACGGTCCATTCGCGGGATGCGAAATCCTCCGGAATACGGCCGTTGAGGCGCTCGATCTGCTTGAGTACGCGCGGATGCAATACGTGCGCGGCAATGCCTTTCCCGCTCATCGTCCCCTGTCCTTGTGATTGGCAAGACTTTCGGCGCAACGATAGATGGGAGCGCTGACAACGCAGGAGGCCCCGGATGACCAGACCTGATGCAGCGATCTCGAATGATCCGCTCGCTGCCCTGGACCAGGTTCGCTGGGACTTGGCCCCGGACTGCTACCGGGACACCGAGCAGGTCCCGATGCTGTTGCGGTTGCTCCGGCAGGGTGAACGGATGGCCGGCCGGCTGCCCGACCGGCTGGCCATGCTGAGTCCTGTCGGCGACCACCTGAGTCCGGCGACTGCCGAGGCACTGCCTTTCCTTATACGGCTCGCGCAACACCAGGACACGCGCGACCGGGTCGCCGTCGTGGCCCTCCTCATCCGTATCGCAAGGACCACTGATGGGGGACCCGCGACGCTGTACGGGCAGGACATGGTGCAGGTGGGCCGGGCATGCCGAAGAGCTTTGCGTGGTGATATGGACGGATGGTTCAACCTGTTGGGACACCCGGACCGCCCTTTTCGCAGACATGTGCTCGTACTGCTCGCACTGCTCTCGCGGCTGCATGGTGGTACCGGGATATACAGCCGACGATGGGACGCGTTGTTCAACTCGGACAGCCGAGAACAGTTCGCGGAGCGAGTCGTGTCGATTGCCTATGAGGGCGCTTGGGAAGCTCGCTCCGGTGATCTGGAGAGACAATGGGAGAGCTGGCTGCTCGGCGGTGGGGCAGTCGAGGATGAAGTCGTACGTACAGCATGGGACCACGCCAAGGTCCCGTACTGGATCGACGACGACGATGTCACCACCGCGCGCGTTCTCATGGAGAGTCAGGTTCCCGGCAGCCGACAGAGCCGCCGAAGCGGGGCTGAGCCCGGTTCAGCGATGGGCTGAATGCAAGGGCGGGCGGGAGGCGATGGGTACGCTCGCTCGGATGATCACTACTTGGGAGCCCACGGCGGCAGGCGTGTTGCGGCTGCCTTCAGGCCGACTCGTACGGGGCAGGGGGCTGCGCCGCCCCCTGCCGGCCGGGCCGGAGCCCGGCTTCGCGCTGTATCTGCTGGGCAAGGAGCCGCCCGCCGTCTCCTGGGAGGCCCGCTGGGTCCGCTGGCCGGACTTCCGGCTGCCGTCCGACCGCGCCGCGGCCGGGGAGGCGCTGCGCGAGGCGTGGGAGCGCGCCGCGGGCGAGCGCGTCGAGGTCGCCTGCGGCGGCGGGGTCGGGCGCACCGGCACGGCGCTGGCCTGCCTCGCCGTACTGGACGGGGTCCCGGGCCACGAGGCGGTCGGCTACGTCAGGGAGCACTACGCGCCGCGCGCCGTCGAGACCCCCTGGCAGCGCCGCTTCGTGGCCCGCTTCACCCCGTGATCCAGCCCGTTCAGATGCTCAGCAGCCGGTCCAGGACGTTGCGGTAGCCGCGCATGGCCAGCCGCAGGTCTTCCGTCCGTACGGTGCCCGACTCGTTCTCCCGCCAGGCGTCTTGGAGCGTACGGCGGCGGTCGGCGAGGAGATCGGCGAGGCGGCCGGACAGCTCGTCGAGGAGCAGATCGGCCTCTTCCACGGCGTCGCGCGGGGCGTCCACGAAGCCGCTGACCGCGTGCCGCAGGCGGCGGGCCAGCTCGTCCTGCTCGCTCGGCGGGAGGACCGGGAAGGTGGGGCCGTTGGGGATCTCGGGGATGGCCCCCGAAGTCCCCGCAGTCCCCGTAGC
>NZ_MUNE01000214.1:0-717 GCF_002154605.1 Streptomyces milbemycinicus
CCGCGTCCGCGAGGTGCGGGTCTCCCGGATGCCGCGCCGGAACGCCTCGGTGGCCAGCCGCATTCCGTCCTGCGGGCTGGTGGTGCACAGGTTCGCGTAGTCGAGTACCGCGTCCCAGTATTCGGAGAGCAGAGCAGTCTCGGATATGGCGTCAGGAGATGACTCGTGGGGCATGGAGGTGGTTTCCTCACTGACGAAACAAACGGCGCCCCCGCCGGGCAACACTCTTATCAGGCCGGGCAGAGGATGGCCAAGAGGTCAGTGTTTTTCTCGGAGTTGAGGGATGTTCCACTGTGGGGCCGCCCGAGCCTTTCACGGTTTCGACACAAGTGGCAAGACGCTAAACCCCCGGCCNNGCGGCGATGTCGAGCAGCGGGCGGACCGGAGCGTCGTCGTCGGCCAGCAGCTCGCGCAGCTCGGCCCGGATGGCGTCGGCGTACCGGGGGTCCTGGGTGCTGGGGTACGGGCTCTTGACGCGCTGGGCGACGGAGTCGGGCAGGAGATCGCGGGTGGCGGCGCGCAGCAGGGACTTCTCGCGGCCGTCGAAGGTCTTCATCGACCAGGGCGTGTTGAAGACGTACTCGACCAGCCGGTGGTCGCAGAAGGGCACCCGCACCTCCAGGCCCACCGCCATGCTCGCGCGGTCCTTGCGGTCCAGCAGGAACTGGACGAAGCGGGTCAGGTGCAGATAGCAGATCTCCCGCATCCGCCGCTCCG
>NZ_MUNE01000214.1:791-918 GCF_002154605.1 Streptomyces milbemycinicus
GGAACCAGGAGTAGCCGCCGAAGACCTCGTCGGCCGACTCCCCGGACAGGGCCACCGTGGAGCGGTCGCGGATCGCTTTGAAGAGCAGATACAGCGAGGTGTCGCTCTCGCCGGAGCCGAACGGCAG
>NZ_MUNE01000215.1 GCF_002154605.1 Streptomyces milbemycinicus
ATCTCGCCGTCGCGCCTGGTCACACCCGTGGTGGGGCTTTCGACAATCAGGTGGTCGCCGACATGAGCACGCATCGGCATCCCCGCCTCTCTGCCGGTCTTCCTTCGTCCAGCGTTTCACGGTCGCCGGGCGATGGCATGGGCGGAAGGTCCTCGCGTGGGTACCCGATGGCCCTCGCGTCGGGCCGAGTGACCGGTGAGCGGGGCCGTGCGGCTCATGTGGCGGTGGGCGCGGGCTGCGAGGCTGACAGTGTCCATGTGCGGCTCCGCCGCGTGGCGGACACGGGCAGGCCGGAGAGCGAGTGTCCGAAGGGAGTCGGGACATGCAGCACAGGACGGTCGGGGAGCTCATGACACGCAACGTGGTCCGGGCGCCACGTGAGCTGCCGTTCAAGGAGATCGTGGAGCTCCTCGCGGAGAACGATGTCACCGCCGTGCCGGTCGTGGACGGCTCCGGCCACCCGATCGGTGTGGTGTCCGAGGCGGATCTGCTGCGCAAGTCCTCCGGCCAGGCGGATCCGTCCGGCCGGGTGCCGATCCCGCACCTGGAGGCGTGGGAGCGCGCGAAGACGGAGGGAACGAGGGCGGAGGAGTTGATGTCGGCCCCCGCGGTGTGTGCGCGTCCGGAGTGGAGTGTCGTCGAGGCGGCCCGTCTGATGGCCGTCCAGGGTGTCAAGCGGCTTCCGGTGGTCGACGAGACCGACCGGCTACTGGGCATCATCAGCCGCGCCGATCTGTTGCGGATCTTCCTGCGCCACGATGACGCGATCCGCGAGGAGATCGAGCGGGATGTACTGCGCCGGACGTTGCGCCTGGCCCCCTCGGCGGTGACGGTCGAGGTACGGGAGGGCGAGGTCACCCTGCGCGGCTCGGTGGAGGTCCAGAGTCTGGTCCCGGTCATCGAGCGGCTGTGCCGGAGTGTGGACGGGGTGGTTTCGGTCACCGAACACATCACCTACCGGACCGATGACACCCACGGGCCCGCCACCGCCACATGAGATGCGGGCGGCTGACATCGAGAGGCTACGCGCGAGACGGAGCAACGCCATGGAGGAACAGGTTGTCACCGTGGGCCTCGACGGATCGCCGGAGAGCCTTGCCGCCGCTCGCTGGGCCGCCGCCGAGGCGGAGCGGCGGGAGCTCGCGCTGCGTCTGCTGCACGCGTGGGTCCTGCTGTCCCCGCCCACGCCGGACAGCCCCTCGGCGGATGACCAGAACTATTGGGCCAAGCGGATCGTGCACGACGCGCGCATGGAGCTCTCCCGTCACCATCCGGATCTGCCCATCGAGGAGGAGCTGGTCGCGCAGGAGGCCGAGACAGCCTTGCTCGACGCGGCGGCACGGTCCCGGATGCTGGTGCTCGGATCGCGCGGCATGGAGCCCATGGCGAGCTTCTTCTTCGGCGACATCAGCCTGTACGTGGTCGGTCGCGCCGAGCGGCCCGTGGTCCTGGTGCGCGCGGGAGAGCCCTACGAAGGACGGACGTCCGAGGTCCGCGAGCGGGACGTGGTGGTCGGACTGAGCCTGCACGGCCCTCAGGACAACCTGCTGGAATTCGCCTACGTCACCGCCTTCACCCGCGGTGTCCCGTTGCGCGCCGTCCACGGCAGGAGCCTGCCCGTCCACGCGTACGTCCCGTGGGGCGTGGATCCCGGCATCGCCAGAGACGTCGCCGAGGAGGCGCAGCGGGAGCTGGATGAGGTGCTGCGGCCGTGGCGGAAGAAGTTTCCCCGTGTGGAGGTGGTCGACGAGGTCCGGCTCGAGAGCCCGGCGCAAGCCGTCGTACGGGCGGCCGGGGGCAGCGGGCTGCTGATGATCGGCCGCCGCAAGCACCGGTCCGCCCTGGCGCCCCGGCTCGGCCCCGTGGTGCAGTCGGCCGTGCGCGCTCCTGTCGCGCCGGACTGGAACGTCCACGGCACCCCTGACTCGGCGGCGTGGTGACGCGCGCGGACCTGTTACGGGCACTCGTCCGTGACGACACCGCAGCCGATCACCTCAGGGCCACCTGACCTGGCCCGGGCCGGTCTTGGCCACTCGCCGTCTCACAGCCGCTCCGGCACGACGGCGACCGGACATGCGCAGTGGTGCAGTACGGCGTGGCTGACCCGGCCGAGCTGGAGACCGGTGTGGTCAGGGCGGCGGAAGGCTCCGACCACCAGCAGATCGGCGCGTTGCGACAGGTCCAGCAGAACCTGGTGCGCACGTCCCTCGACCACATCGCGGTGGCATGTGATCGCGTCGTGTTCGAGCTCGATCCGGTCCAGCACCTCGTTGAGGGTGGTCATCGCCTGCTCCTCGTAGAGCAGGGTGGTGGCCTCGTGTGCGAACAGCGTTCGGCCCGCATGCCGCTCCGCCGGGCACAGCCAAGTCCGTACGGCCTGTACTTCGGCGTTCCGTGCCCGTGCCTCGCGGAAGGCGAACCGCGCCGCTGCCAAGCCCTCCGCGGGGTCACCGACCGCGAGGATGACACGTCCGAAGGCCCCGTCGCGGTTCGGCTCCGCGCCGCGGACCACGACCACCGGACACACGGCACGGGCCGCCACCGCCAGGCTGACCGACCCCAGGAGCGAACCCGCGAGCTCGCCTCTGCCGCGAGAGCCCGTGACCACGGCGAACGCCTCACGGCTCTCCGCCAGCAGCGCCGTCACGGTGTCTTCGGCCAGTGCTTCACCGCAGGCCTTGACGTCCGGGTTGCGCAGCGTCGCGCGCTCCGTGGCGGACGCGGCGATGCGTTCGGCCAGGATCTCCCCGGAGGGTGGGCGGCTGGTGCCGAAGAAGGGAAGCCCCCCTTCGTACTGCTCCCAACGGGAGGCGTGGACCAGACGCAGGGGCAGCCCATGACGTGCCGCCTCGTCGACGGCCCAGTCCACCGCCTGAAGACTCGACTCCGATCCGTCGACCCCCACGACCAGCGAGACCGACATCATCCCCACCGCCTTCCTGTGGTCGGCTCGTCCGCCTCGGGTACTCCTGTGTCCACGGTGGCACCGGCCGGGCTCGCGCGGATGGGCGGACCGGCCCTCGGGCGGGGAACGGTCGGCCCTGGCCCTCCGGGCCGTGCGGTGGTGTGATGGAAGTGGTACCGAGGGCGACAACAGACACGGAGAAGCGGCGTGAAGTCGCGCACCGTGCAATCCGGGCCCACGAGAAGCGGGCAGCCCTCGGCGCCGTATACCCCAGGGTGCGCGGGGCCTTCTTATCCTTCGACGACACCGAGGGGGATCAGCCGGGCGACGATTCTGGCGAGCCGGCGCCTTCGGTGGCGGCGACCACCGCGCCGACGTGCCTGTAGGCGGCGGGGGCCTCTTCGGCGAGCCCGCGCCACGAGGACGGCCGGTCGGTGATGCCTCGGGACTTCAGCTCGTCCCGCAGCTGCTGGCCGCGGACCTGACGCAGCGCCTCGCAGTGGATCATCACCAACACCTGAGCGGCGCGCAGGCCGAAAGCCGTCGCTGCCCGGGGCGTACACCCGGTCCACGGCCTGTACTTCCAAGAAGGGGGGCCGCGTTCGACGGCATACCCAGCGCCGTGGGTGGGGAGCTTCTCCATCTCCGCGCGGGTCCGCGGTCAACAGCCGGACACCGCAGGAGACGTCGAGCGCCACCCCTCCCGGCCAGACCACACCTCCGGCGTCGATGTCCGTGGCGGCAACCCCGCTGATCCCGTAACCCCAGTGCACATCAAGCATGGCGAAGGAAGCGCGGAGGATGCCGGGCAGCATCGCCACGTTCACCACCTGCTCCAGCGCCCTGTCCCCGACCGCCTGCGGCAGCAGTTCTCGGCCGGCGAAGACGACCCCGGGAACGCTCATCCGGCTTGCTGGTCGATACGGAAACGGAACGGGCTCTCCTCCGTGACCGCGATGTCCATGTCCGTCATCCTCGTTGGAGCCGGAGTCTGCCGCAGAGCCTCGGCCGCGCTGGGCTCACACGTCGAGAGTCACCGAACACCGCCAGCCGTCCGGCCCGCGACCGAATTCCAGGCCGTGGAGGGTGACCGCTTTCGGCGCGGCACCCGTCGCCCGGAGCGATCCGGTGTCCGTCATGTGCAGGCAGGCCCGCACACCACCCGGGACGGCGGTCAGTTCCATGTCGACCGAGCGTATGCTGCCTGCCGCGGTCACTCGCTTGGCAGGGTCGGCAGGCAGGTCTCGGCGGGGGCCGCGGCGGTGACCGCCGGGGGAGGCGGCGGAGCGGTCCGCCCGGTGCGACACTGGCCGCATGGGCGACCGTGGCTTTGGCCGACTGCCCCGGGCCCGGTACGAGAGCGAGCTGCGCCGTCTGCAGATCGAGTTGGTGAGGCTGCAGGAGTGGGTGCGGGCCGAGGGGCGTCGGCTGGTGGTGGTCTTCGAGGGGCGTGACGCGGCCGGCAAGGGCGGCGCGATCAAGCGGGTCACCGAGTGCCTGAACCCGCGTATCGCGCGGATCGTCGCCCTGCCGGTGCCGACCGAGCGGGAACGCACCCAGTGGTACTTCCAGCGCTATGCCGCCCAGCTTCCCGCCGCGGGTGAGATCGTGCTCTTCGACCGCAGCTGGTACAACCGGGCCGGCGTCGAACGCGTCATGGGTTTTTGCACCGAGGAGGAGCACCAGCGCTTCCTGCTCCAGTGCCCGGTGTTCGAGCGGATGCTGGTCGAGGACGGGATCCTGCTGCGCAAGTACTGGTTCTCGGTGAGCGACGCCGAGCAGGAGCAGCGGTTCCGCAGGCGGTTGAGCGACCCCGCCCGGCGCTGGAAGATCTCGGCGATGGACCTGGAGTCCATCACGCGCTGGGAGGCGTACTCCCAGGCCAAGGACGAGATGTTCGCCCGCACCGACGTCCCCGGGGCCCCCTGGTACGTCGTCGAGGCCGACGACAAACGCGCGGCCCGCATCAACATGATCGCCCACCTGCTGTCCACCGTCCCGTACGGCGATGTCCGGCTGCCGGAGCTGCGGCTGCCGCCCCGTCCCGCGCCCACCGGGTACGAGCGGCCGCCCAGACAGCTGCAGACCTATGTGCCCGACCACGCCGCCTCGCTCCTGGCACCGGATCGCGGGCGCGCCCACGCGGCGGGCGCGGCACCCGGCAGCGAAGCCCGCGGCGAAGGGGCTCACGGATGACGGACACGACGCACCGCAGCGATGCGGTTCATGCGCTGCTCGCCGACGGCAGTGCCGTCGAGATACGCGGCGCCGGTCCGCGGGACCGGGACGACGTACTGCGCATGCACCGCGAGATGTCACCAGAGGACCTGCGGCTGCGGTTCTCCGCGGCCAATCCGAGCTACGCGAGCGAGGCGGCGGTGCGCATCTGCGCACCCGCGCACCCCGGCTACCGCGCCCTGCTCGCAGTGGCGCAAGGGCGGGTGGTCGGCGTGGCGGAGTACACGGCCCTCCCCGCGGCCCGTGGTGAGCCGGTGTCGGCCGACATGGCCCTGGCCGTTGCCGAGGGCCGCCGTGGGCAGGGCATCGGCACGCTGCTGCTGGAACACCTCGTCCACGCGGCCAGGGACGCGGGGATTACGACCTTCACCGCCGAGGCGCTCGCCGAGAACCACGCCGTCCTGAAGGTCTTCGCCGATCTGGGCCTGCGCACCTCCCGCCACTTCGACGGCACCGATGTGCGCTGCACCGTGCACCTGGAGGAGGACGAGCGCTATCTGTCGGCGGTGGACGAGCGCGGCCGGATCGCCGACGTGGCCAGCCTGCGGCCACTGCTGCGCCCGCGCTCGGTGGCCGTCGTCGGAGCGGGTCGGCGGCCCCGGTCGGTGGGGCGCGCGGTGCTCGGGAACCTCCGCTCGGGGGGTTTCGGCGGAGCCCTGTACGCGGTCAACCCGCACGCCGACGTCATCGACGGAACGCCGGCCTACCCGAGGGTGGCGACCCTTCCCCTCGTCCCGGATCTCGTCGTGGTCGCCGTGCCCGCACCCGCCGTCCCCGAGACGGCCCAGCAGTGCGGGGCCCTGGGGGTGCGTGCGCTGGTCGTCCTGACGGCGGGCCTGGATGCGGCCCAGGCCGGGGCGCTGTTCACCACCTGCCGCCGGTACGGAATGCGGCTGGTGGGCCCCAACTGCCTGGGCATCGCCAACACAGCCGACGAGGTGCGCCTGAACGCCACCTTCGCCACGCACTCGCCGCTGCCGGGACGGGCGGGGGTCGCCGTGCAGTCCGGAGGGGTGGGCATCGCGCTGCTCGAGCGGCTTGGCCGCCTGGGCGTGGGCATCTCCAGCTTCCGTAGCGCTTCAAAAAGGCTTCACCGATTGTGAGCGGGGATTTTTCCTATGGTCAGCTGGCTCGGTGGTACTCGTTGATGAGGCTGGCGACGGCTTGTCGGCGTTTGATCCGGACTGCGGGCAGGGGGATGACGTTCGGGTTGTCGCTGGGCGCGAGCTGGTCTCGGCCTTGGTGGGGTCGGTGGCTGTTGAAGTGGTGTGCGTAGTCGTGGAGGATCTTCTCGGCGTGACCACGGTCGAAGAGCAGGACACGGTCAGTGCATTCTTCCCGTGCTGAGCGGATGAAGCGTTCTGCGTGTGGGTTGCAGTTGGGGCTGCGTGGAGGGATCTTGATCGCAGTGATGTCCTCGCTGGCGAACACGGCGTCGAAAGCGGCCGTGAATTTCGCGTCCCGGTCGCGGATGAGGTGAGTGAATTCTGCCGCGTGCTCACCAAGTTGCCACAGGAACTGCCGGGCCTGCTGAGTGACCCATGCGGCGGTGGGGTGAGCGGTGACGCCGAGGATATGGACGGTGCGGGTATGCACCTCCATGACGAACAGTGCGTAGAGCCGCTGCAGGCTGATGGTGTCGACATGGAAGAGATCGGTGGCGAGCAGGCCGTTGGCCTGGGCCTTGAGGAAGGCAGCCCACTCACCGCGCGCCGGCTGGCGGCGCGGCGCGGGACCGAGACCGGCAGCACGCAGTACCCGACGGACGGTGGCGGGGCTGACTTTGTGCCCGAGGCGGCGCAGTTCGCCGTGCACGCGTCGGAAGCCCCATCGGGAGTTCTCGGCGCCGAGCCGGATGATCAGGTCGCGGATCTCCTCGGGCGCGGAGGCCGCCCGGTAGACGGCGGCTGCGTCCACTTCTGCTTCACCAGACGCTGGTGCCAGGCCAGCAGGGTGCGCGGTGAGACGATCCGGTGTTCGCGCAGGGCGCGGGGGAGCAGTCGGGACAGGGCAGCGAGCAGTGCGCGGTCCGGCCATCCGGGCTTGGGCGTGGTGACCTGCCGACGCAGAACCGCGAGCTCGTGCCGCAGGATCAGTATCTCTACATTCTTGGTCGCAGAGGATCGAGTCATCAGGAACAGCCACGCGAAGATCCGCGTGGCGATCAGGTAGGTAAGCCGTACCAGCATGAGGACTGATCATGCTGGAACCTGGTGGTCAGGTTCGTTACCCCAGGTCAGGTCCGGTGAAGCCATTCTGGAACGCTACGGGGGTGACACGGCGCGGCAGCGGCGCGTGCCGGGGGCGGCTCGTGGACGCCGGAGGCGAGCTGACCGCCGTGGCGTTAGCGCCGACGTTAACGATCAGTTATCGCCCCTGGCTAGGATTTTTCGTGATCAATTCAAGACGCGCTTGCGGCGGGTGGAGGAGTAGATGTGAGCACGAATCCATTTGACGACGAGGGCGGCCAATTCTTCGTTCTGGTGAACGACGAGGAACAGCATTCTCTGTGGCCTGCCTTCGCCGAAGTTCCGGCGGGCTGGAAAACCGCGTTCGGCCCAGACAGCCGTCAGAACTGCGTGGGACATGTCGAGCAGAACTGGACCGATCTGCGGCCGAAGAGCCTGCGCGAGTCCATGGCCGCCGACGTGGCGGTGCGCCGCACATGATACGAGGAGAAGCCCTTGTCCACTGAGCAGACCACCACTGAACTGCCGCCGACGCACAACGAGCGCGGCGTCATCGCCGAACACTACTATTCACTGCAGAGCCTCGGCGCCATCGAGGCCGCGCGCGAGGCCATGCGGGTCGAACCGGCCACCAAGGAGGCGCTGCTCGTCGGCCTCTACCAGTCGGCCGAAATCGCGCTCTACAACCTCGCCGACCTCCTCGACCGGGCCGGCAACCACCTGGGCAACCACGACATCGACCAGTGCGTGACAAACCTGCACTGGGTGCGCAGCTTCCACCGCGTGCTGGTCCGCCTCAGCCATGACGCGCTCCGCATCAGCGGCGACTGGAGCGGTGAAGCACCGCGCTGGCCCATCGACACGACCCCGGGGTACGGCGAATTCCTGCCGGCGCTCCAGCGTTTCGACAAGACGCTCACCCAGTTGGTCGAGGAAGACGGACTGGACGTGCGGACAACGATCGCCGAGTCCTCGCTCGAAAACCCGGGATACAGCATCCTGCACTGCGCCCGTATCGCGAATCACGACGCCCGCGTGTGGAGCACGAACCTGTCCAAGGCGGCACACCCCGCGCCCGGCGTCGCAACGGACCTGCTGCTCGCCTCGGAACACCTACGGCACGCGGTCCACGAGCACCACCTGACCGGCGATACCTACTTCACGCAGTTCCGGGCGCTCCACCAGATACCCGAGCTCCTGGTGCGGGAGATGAACGACCGCATCGAGATCGCGACCCGCAGCGCGCGTGAAGGCGGCATCGCCACCGCCGTCGTGCTGCTGGACGGCGTGGCCGAGCTGTACGCCGCGATCGAGGCGTGCCTGCCGCCGATCGTCGACAACCTGAGCACTCACGACTACCACCAGATCCGGGAAAACCTCGGCCTGACCAGCGGCAGCCACTCGGTCGGCATGCGCTTCCACCTCTTCACGGACCTGTACGAGCAGTTCACCCAGACGCTTGTGGAGCTGGAGGAGTCCGGCAACGACCACCCGCTCCTGCCGCGCCTGCGACGACACGCCGTCGACCTGCGCGTCTTCATCTTCGCCTGGCGCGATATGCACCTGCACCTCCCGCGCAACAACCTCGGCGGCAACGAGACCAAGTCGCTCACGGGCGCCCCGGACGCGGTCCGCACCGTCCGCAAGATGCGGGACAACGCGACGACGGCCGACCCGCTGGCGCGCTGCACCAAGGAGAACCACCCGACGAGTTCCGCCGGTCCGCTCGCCGACTACCTCGACGGGCCGGAATCGTCCGACACTCTGCTGCTCGCCGTGACCGGCAAGGCCACGCAGTCCAACTTCCCCGACGTGCAGGAGCGGCAGAACTTCTTCTCCCAGCGCACACCGTTCACTCGGCCGCCCCGCCGCGACGTCTAGCACGGGGGAGGACTCAAGGTGCACGGAGTGATCCCCGAGCTGTTCGGGCGTCAGGTGGCCGCGCGGCCGGGGTCGGTGGCGTTGGTGTGTGGTGGGGAGTCGGTGTCGTACGGGGAGCTGGACGCGCGGGCGAACCGGCTGGCGCGGGTGCTGGTGGACCGAGGGGTGGGTCCCGAGTCGGTGGTGGGGGTGGCGCTGCCGAGGTCACCGGAATGGGTCGTGGCCGTCCTGGCGGTGGTGAAGGCGGGCGGCGCGTACCTCCCGGTGGACCCTGACTATCCCGCTGAGCGGATCGGGTTCATGGTGACGGACTCCGGTGCGCGCATGATGGTGGGGAACACGGCGACGGCCGGGGAACTGCCGCGGCTCGCGGTGCCGGTGCTGCGCCTCGACGACCCGCGGACCGCCACGGAGGTCGCGCACGCGGATCCCGCCCCCCTGAGGGATGCGGACCGGCGGGCCCCGCTGTCCGTGGCCAACACCGCCTACGTCATCTACACCTCCGGTTCCACTGGCCGCCCCAAGGGTGTCGCGGTTACCCATGCCGGGCTGGACGGTCTGCTGGCGACGCAGGTGGAGCGGTTGGCGGTGACGTCGGAGAGTCGGGTCCTGCAGTTCGCTTCGCCGAGTTTCGACGCGTCGGTGTGGGAGTTGACGACGGCGCTGTTGTCGGGTGCTGTGCTGGTGCTCGCGGACCGGGAGGCGTTGGCGCCGGGTGAGCCGTTGGTGGGGACGGTGGCGGGGTACGGCGTGACGCATGTGCTGTTGCCGCCGCCGGTGCTGGCGTCCTTGCCGGCGGGCTCGCTGTCGAGCGTGCGCACGCTGGTGGTCGGGGGTGCGGCGTCGTCGGCGGATCTGGTGGCGGCGTGGGCCCCGGGTCGGCGGATGGTGAATGCGTACGGTCCGACCGAGACGACCGTGATCGCGTCGATGAGCGGGCCCTTGACGAGCGACGGCCGCACGCCCCCCATCGGCGGGCCGGTCACCGGCACCCGGCTCCATGTGCTCGACGACGAACTCCGGCCGGTGCCGCCCGGCGAGGACGGTGAACTGTACGTCAGCGGGCCGGGGTTGGCACGGGGATACCTGGGCAGGTCCGGGCTGACGGCCGCCCGCTTCGTGGCCTGTCCGTTCGGCGCGCCGGGCGAGCGGATGTACCGCACCGGGGACGTGGTCGCCCGGACACCCGACGGCGAGCTGGTGTTCCGAGGGCGCGCGGATAACCAAGTCAAGATCCGCGGATTCCGGATCGAGCCCGGTGAGATCGAGGCCGTGCTGGAGAGCCATCCGGCAGTGGCACACGCCGTGGTCGTCGCCCGCGAAACCCCCGCGGGACCGCGACTGGTGGGGTACGTCGTTCCGCGCCGGACCGTGGAGGGCGGCCACGCCCAGGACCTTCCGTACGGCGAGATCGACCTCACACACGGTGTGGCCGCGGCGGACTTGCGTACGTATGCGGCGCGGCGCGTCCCGGACCACATGGTGCCGTCGGCGATCGAGGTGCTGGAGGCGCTGCCGCTGACGGCGAGTGGGAAGGTGGACCGGGCGGAGCTGCCCGACCCGGTGTTCACCCGTGGCGCCTATCGGGCGCCACGCACGGCGGCGGAGGTCGCCCTGGCGGACACGTTCGCCGAACTGCTCGGGCTGGACCGGGCAGGGGCCGACGACGACTTCTTCGCGCTCGGCGGCGACAGCATTCAGGCGATCCGGGCCGTGACCCTGGCCCGCGAGCGCGGCGTGGAAGTGAGTCCACGGCAGATCTTCGAGCACCGGACCGTGGCGGAGCTGGCCGAGGCCGTGGCGGCCGGCAGTCGGCGGGACGGCGCGCGTCGGCCGCTCGAGGACGTAACGGCTCTGGAGGCGCTCGCCGCGCACGCGGCGCGGCCCGGCGCGGGCGGCCTCACGCCCTCGGACACGCCGCTGGTGCCGGTGGAACAGGGAGAGATCGAGGAGTGGGAACGGCGCTACCCGGGCCTCGAGGACATCTGGCCACTGACACCGCTGCAGTCGGGGCTGCTCTTCCACACCCTGTCGGACAAGACCGCTTTCGACCCCTACCGCGTGCAGTGCGTGCTCCATCTGAGCGGACCGGTGGATCCGGCGCGGCTGCGCGCGGCCGGGCAGACCCTGCTGGACCGGCATGCCGCGCTGCGTACCGCGTTCGTGTTCAAGGCCTCAGGCGCGCTGGTGCAGTTGGTCCTCGACGGTGTCCGGTTGCCCTGGCGGGAAGCCGATCTGAGCGGGCTCGGCGACGCGGAGCGGGAAGCGGCGGTCGACCGGTTCCTGGCCGACGACCTGGGTGTTCCGTTCGCCCCGGCCACGCCTCCGCTGCTGCGGCTCGCCCTGCTCAAGCTCGGCGAGGACCGGTCGGAGCTGGTGCTCACGGCCCATCACGCGGTGTTCGACGGCTGGTCGCTGCCGCTGATGACACAGGACCTGCTGCGGCTCTACGCGGCGGACGAAGCCGACGCGGTGGCACGCCCGCGCGCGGGGGGATACCGCGACTTCCTGGCGTGGCTGTCCCGGCAGGACCGGGACGCCTCGGCGCGGGCGTGGGCGGAGGAGCTCGACGGGCTGGACGGGCCGACGACGCTCGCCCCCGGCGCCGCCCCGGGCGCGTCAGCCACCGGCAAGGACGGCATCGGCAAGGACGCCGCCGGCAAGGACGCTAACGGCGTCGGGCAGGTCCCCGTCGAGCTGTCCGCACCGGAGACGGCGAAGCTCTCCCGGCGGGCGGCCGAACTGGGCGTCACGGTGAACACCGTCGTCCAGGGCGCCTGGGGCGTCCTGTGCGGACAGTTGACCGGACGGCAGGAAGTGGTGTTCGGCGCCACGGTCTCCGGCCGGCCGCCCGCCCTGCCGGATGTGGACACGACGGTGGGCATGTTCCTCAACACCGTGCCCGTACGGGTGCGGTGCGCCCCGGGTGACTCCCTCGCCGGGCTGCTGACCGAGCTGCAGCGCCGCCAGGCCGCGCTGCTGGACCACCATCACGTCGCGCTGACCGACATCCAGCGGATGACGGATCTGAACCCGCTCTTCGACACCTGCGTCGCGTTCGAGTCCTTCCCGGTGGACCGGGCCGGGATCGCCGAGGCGAGCGAGGCGGCCGGGATCAGCGCCACCGGCATCCGCCTGGTCACCACCACGCACTACCCCCTGACCGTGATGGCGATGGCCGACACGGACGCCCGGGTGCGGCTGACGCTGCAGTACCAGCGGAACGTGTTCGACCGGGGAGCGGCGGAGGGCGTAGCGGCGCGCTTCGCACGGATCCTGCGCCAGATCGCGGCGGACCCCGGCCACCGGGTGGGCGCGCTCGAGGTGCTGGACGCGGCCGAGCTCGACCACGTACTGCGCGAACGCAACGACACCGCCGTCGCCACGCCCGACTTCACCATCCCGGGCCTGTTCGCGCGGCAGGCGGCGGCCACGCCCGACGCGGTCGCGGTGTGGTCCGACGAGCGGTCCCTGACCTACCGGGAGCTCGACGCCCTTTCCTCGCGGTTCGCGCAGGTGCTGGCCCGGCGCGGTGTGGCGGCGGAGTCGGTGGTGGCGGTGGCGCTGCCGCGGTCGGCCCGGATGGTGGCTGTGCTGCTCGCGGTGGCGAAGACGGGCGGCGCGTATCTACCGGTGGATCCCGGCTATCCGGCCGAGCGGATCGCCTTCCTGCTGACCGACGCACGGCCCGTCGTCCTGGTCACCGACGCGGAGCACGCCACGCGGCTGCCGGACGGGGACTGCCCCACGGTGCGGGTGGAGGAGCTGGACCCGGCGTCCGGCGGCGCGGGGGACCCGGCGCCCGGTCCGGAGCCGGCGAGCCATCCCGGCCAGCTCGCTTACGTGATCTACACCTCGGGCTCGACCGGTGTGCCGAAGGGCGTGGGCATTCCCCACCGGGCCGTCGTGGACCTGGCCCTGGACCGGCGGTGGCGCACGGGCGCCCAGGAACGGGTGCTGCTGCACTCGCCGCTCATGTTCGACGCCTCTGTCTGGGAGGTGTGGATTCCACTGCTGGGCGGCGGACAGGTCGTGGTGGCCCCGCCCGGGGCCCTGGACCCTGGCGCGCTCGCGGCGCAGGTGGCCGAGCGCGGCTTGACCTCGGTCTTTCTGACCACCGCGCTCTTCAATCTCCTGGTGCGGGAGGACGCCCGCGCTCTGGCGGGGCTCCGGGAGGTGTGGACGGGCGGCGAGCGCGTCTCACCGTCGGCGTTTCAGCGGGCGCTGGAGAGCTGCCCGGACACGGCCTTCGTCCATGTGTACGGCCCGACGGAGACGACGGTCTACGCCACCAGCCACCCGCTGGCGGCGCTGGAGCGGGTGGGCGACGACATCCCGATCGGACTCCCGTTGGACAACACCTGCGCCTACGTGCTCGACGGGGCGTTGCGCCCCGTGCCGCAGGGCGTCGCCGGTGAGCTGTATCTGGCGGGCTCGGGGCTCGCGCGGGGCTATGTGCGCAGGGCGGGCCTCACGGCCGAACGCTTCGTCGCCTGCCCGTTCGGGCGGCCGGGCGAGCGGATGTACCGCACCGGGGACCTGGTGCGCTGGAACACCTCCGGCCGTATCGAATATCTCGGCCGGAGCGACGGCCAGGTCAAGATCCGTGGTTTCCGGATCGAGCCGGGCGAGGTGGAGGCAGCGCTGGCGTCGCATCCGGCGGTGGCACAGGCGGCCGTGATCGCCCAGGACACCCACGACGCGGCCAACACCAAACGGCTGGTGGGCTATGTGGTGCCGGCCGGGCCGGACGCCGTGTCCCTCGACGCGCTGCGCGGCCACCTGACGCGGCGACTACCGGACTTCATGGTGCCGTCGGCGTTCGTGGTGCTCGACCGGCTGCCGCTGACGCCGAACGGAAAGCTGGACCGGAAGGCGCTGCCCGCACCTGCATTCACGGGAAGCGGCTACCGGCCTCCCCGGCCTCCCCGGTCGCCGCGGGAAGGGGTGCTCTGCCGCGTCTACGCCGAGGTCCTCGGGCTCGAGAGAGTCGGAATCGACGACAACTTCTTCGCTTGCGGCGGGCATTCCCTGCTCGCCACTCAGCTGATGGGCCGCATTCGCGCCACACTCGGGCTGGACGTGCCCGTCGGAACGATATTGGAATTCCCCAGCGTCGCCGCGCTCGCGCCCGAATTGGACAAGTTCAGCAAGACCAGCAGGCCCAGCCTGCGCAGGATGAAGGTTAAGGAGTAGACGCCAGATGATTCCCTTGTCTTATGCGCAGCGCCGGATGTGGTTCGTCCACCGCTTCGAGGGGCCGTCGGCCACCTACAACGTCCCGTTCCGGGTGCGGTTGAGGGGTGAGCTGGATGTGGGGGCGCTGGGGTTGGCGGTGCGGGATGTGGTGG
>NZ_MUNE01000216.1:0-1190 GCF_002154605.1 Streptomyces milbemycinicus
CCGGCGGCGGTGAGCGCGGTGCGCCGGGAGGGGGACCAGTTCATAGTGTCGGCTCCTGGATATGAGGGGAAATCCCCCACGGCGGAAGCGGCGTGAGAACGCGGGTTACTTGACGCCCGGGGTGGAGCTGTCGGCGATGAAGGTCGATCGGTTCCTTGCGGTTCAGGCCGGCGCCCCTTCCGTGTCGCCGGCGTGGAAGCGCACGGTGAGGGTCGCCGAGTGTGCGTGGAGGCGGTGCTGCGGAAGTGCGTCCGGGCCGCAGGAGGCACTGCCGAGCCCGTGATGGGCCAGGTCGAGGGTGAGCCAGAGGGTGCCGTCCGGGACGAGGTCGCTGGTGTGCCTTGCCGCGTCCATCGCCTCGGCTGTCCATGGCCGCAGGGACAGGTCGACGCCGGTGGGCGCGGAGAGGTGCAGCACCCGGCCGTCGGCCCAGCGGATCGCCGCTTTGCGTACGCCGCTGCGGTTGCCGTTCTCCTGCGGCCGCACGTAGGGAGTCTGCAGCTCGTCGACGGTGGCGTGGAACCTGCCGAGGCGGGCGGCTCGTGTGCTGTCGCGGTAGGACTCGCCGGGCCCGTACCCGTACCAGTCGAGGCTTGCCGCGCCGCCCGGCAGACCGAGCCGGATCCCGAGTTTCGGCAGGGTGGCCGGCTGCGGCGGCCCGCCTCCGTGGCGCGGATCCCCGAGGTCGGTGTCGAGCCGGCCGACCGGGGCGAGGTCCAGCTTCAGCTCAAGGTCTCCGGAGTCGTACGCGGTCCAGGTCCAGCGCCCCAGCATGCCTCCGTCCCGGCCCGCGGCCCGGCTGACGGTGTCGACGACCAACTGCTCACCGTGGACGGCGCAGTCAACGGTGCGGTGCACGAGCCGATGCAGGCCCAGTTCCCTCCAGGCCCGTTCCTGTCCGTTGCCGCCGCGGTCGTTGTCCGTGGGGGCTCGCCAGAGGTCGAGTCGGGGACTGAGCGGTGCCAGGTCGCCGAGCTGGACGAGTTCGCCGTGGGCATTGAACACGGCCTGACCCAGTGTCCAGCCTCCTGCCGTGTGCTGTGGGCGGATGGGGACAGGCTCGCGGCGCGGCTCGTGGTGCGTCGCGAGGATCAGCTGTGTGAAGGCGATCTCGTGTCCGGCCGGGACCCCGTTGTGATCCTTCGCCAGTACGGCGCGCACGGTCAGGACCTGTTCGCCGCCTGCCGACG
>NZ_MUNE01000216.1:1211-1599 GCF_002154605.1 Streptomyces milbemycinicus
CGTCGGCAAGGAGGTCGTCGAGGACCACCTCATGGGTCGTGCGGGCCGGAACCGGTGGCAGGTCCAGGATGCCGTCCGCCAGCGGGACCTCGTCGGCTGCCAGGCGCCAGTCGAAGGCGAGGACGGAGGTGTCGAGGAAGTCGAAGCCGTTGCGGATCCGCAGAGTCAGCCGGTTCGGTGTGTGCTCCAGCTGCATGCCTACGGGGGCGATGACGGCCTTGTACTCGACGAGGCCGGGTGAGGGCGTGCGGTCGGGGAAGACCAGCCCGTCGGCGATGAAGTTGCCGTCGTGGACCGTCTCACCGAAGTCGCCACCATAGGCGTAGAAGGGCCGGCCGGCGTCCGGCCCCTCGGTGGTCTTCTGGAGGATGCCGTGGTCGATCCACTC
>NZ_MUNE01000217.1 GCF_002154605.1 Streptomyces milbemycinicus
GGTCAGGCCTGCGGTGCGGCGTCGGCAGGCGCGCCCGCCCAGCGGCTGATCTCGAGGTCGGCGGAGGTGTCGCGCTGCCGGGTGGGGGCGACGACGATCTCCTGGAGGACGACGCGCTGGGGAAGGGCGACGGCCAGGCGGATGGCCTCGGCCACGTCCTCGGGCCGCACCATGTCGGCGCGCTCCTCCGGCGCCGGGGGTCTGGCGCGGTTGTCGAGGATGGGGGTGTCCGCCTCGCCCGGCAGCACGGTGATCGCCCGCAGACCCTGGTTGCGGAAGGTGTTGTGCAGGAAGGTCATGAAGTTGCGGACGCCGGCCTTGGCCGCGCCGTAGGCAGCGCCGCCGAGCAGGTTGGGGTTGACCGCGGCGAGCGAGGAGACGGTGACGATGGTCCCGGTGCCGCGGCCGAGCATGTCGGGAAGCACGGCCTGGGTGAGCTGGAAGACCGCGGTGAGGTTGACGTCGAGGACTTGGCGCCACTCGTCATGTGGGAGCCACTGCGGGTTGAGCACCGATGAGGCGCTGCCCGCGTTGTTGACCAGGACGTCGACCGGGCCGAGTTCGGCTCGTACCCGGTCGAGGACGCGTGTCACGTCGTCCGCGCGGGTGATGTCCGTGGCGAGGGCGAGGGCGGTCCCTCCCTCGGCGCGGATCGTGGCGGCGACGGCGTCGAGCGTCTGCTGTCTGCGGCCGAGCAGTACGACGGCGGCGCCGTCCCGGGCGAGCAGTCGTGCGGTCTCCAGTCCCATCCCGCTGCCGGCTCCTGTGATGAGCGCGGTCGTGCCGGGCGATGTTGCCACCGTTCCTCCTCCATGACTGATGTGAGATTCACGTACTAAATGAGAATAGATTCTCAATTCATGTGACGCAAGGGTTCCATGAAGCCCAGAGCGCCGAATGCCTCGGCAGCCGCGTACCCGAGCGCGCGGACCTCGGCTTCACGGCGCGCGAAGCGACGGAGCGACGCCTCCCGGTCGATCCAGCGGAACCGGAGCCGGCGCCCCGGTCCGGCCTGCCCGAGCAGGGGCAGGGACGCCCGTGAGGCGACGCCGACGATGGGATAGCCCGCGGTCAGGCTCCGGTAGCGGCCGAGGACGATCAGCTCGTCCGCGTGCGGGATCTGCAGCGCCCCGATGGGCACGCCGTGGGACACGATCTCGGTGTCGGTGTCCGGGTGAAGTACCGGTCCGTCGAGCCGGAGCCCGACGTGGTTGGAGCGAGGGGTGACGACGTAGGTCGCCTCCTCGATTACCTCGCGGATGCCGGCGATCGCCTGGACGCCGTGGCCGGCGACGACATCGATGTCCCAGGGGCCGGCGTCGAAACGCGGGACGGGGACGGGCAGCCGGAACAGCGGCGGCTCGAACAGCCGACGCCGAAACCCCCGGAACTCCGTCTCGAGCAGCACGCGCGAGCCCCGGGTGACGGCCTGTCCGAATCCCATCCGGGCGTCCGGGGCGGCGCTGCCCAGAAGGGTTTTGGTGCGCGGCGTTCCGTTCACGGCCAAATAGGTGCGGGTCCCCTGGTCCATGTCCCCACGGACCCGGACCTCATGGCCCGCCGGCACGACCAGCGGCGACCACCCGTCGGCGGGCGAACCGGCGACGGTGACCCGGGCGGGTGCGCCGGTCACGGCGAGCAGGACATCGGCGTCGGGCACGAAGGCCAGCTCACCTCCGAGGTTCTCGATCAGTGCCGCGCCGCGGGGGTTGCCCACGAGGAGATTCGCGACGGCCGCCGAGTGCTGGTCGGCCGCGCCGCCGGTGGGCACACCGCGCCGTTCCGTGTCACGGCGGCCGAGGTCCTGAAACGTAGTGACCCATCCGGTGCTGGTGATGTCGAGCGCCACGGTCTTCATACGGCCTCCTCCGTCGGCAGCAGGAAGCCGGCGTCCAGCGCGCACGCCTCGTCCCGCGTGACGGGGACGAAGCGCACGATGTCGCCGGTGCCGAACGAGACGGGGTCCGGGCGGGAGATGTCGACGATGGTGTGCGGAGTACGCCCGACCACCCGCCAGCCGGTCGGGCCGGGGAACGGCTGGATGATCGCGTTGGTCCCGGCGATCATGATTGCTCCGGGGGCGACGTCCGTCCGTGGTTCGGCCCGCCGACGCACCGGTCCGGGCACCTTGAGCCCGTCCATCATCGGGGCCATCGCCGCACCGAGCAGGGCGATCGTGAAGGTGGACTCCGCGATCGCCTCGACGACGTCGGCGGGGGCCATGCCCAGTTCTTCGGCGACGGACGCCATATCGGGGCCGCTGTCGTCGTCGAAGACGACGGGGATGGCGAATGTCCGCACCGCCCGCCGGCGGGCCGGGCCGTCCGTGGGCGACGGCGCCCACCGCGCCACCAGACGAGCCGCGTACTCCACGTGCTCGAGCGCGGTCTGCATCGGGTCGAACTCGATGAGCAGGGATTCGAGACCAGAGACAACGTCGAGCACACCGTGCGGGCGGTGTGCCAAGAACCGGTCGCGGAAGGCCACGATCCCGGCCCTTCGGATGGCCTGGTCGGCATGGGGGATGGTCACCATCACCGCCGAGTCCCCGAAGGGCTCGACGGTGATGGCGCCGTACTGTGCTGTGGTCATCGCCTGGTGCCCGCAGCCCTCAGCCGGCGGCGAGCGCGACCTGCGCCTTCTCCGCCAGGACCTCGCGCAGACCGGCGACCCGGATGTCCGCGGCGTCGAGCGCGGCGCGCAGCGCGGTGCCATTCGCGAGGACGGTCGGGTGGTCGCCGTGCAGGAGCAGGACATCGGCGTCGTGGCCGAGCGGGACCACATTGCCGCTGACCGAGCGGACGGTGCCCTCCCGTACGACCTGCGCGGAGCGCTCGCCGATCAGCTCGGGGTCGTAGATCAGTCCGCCCTCGTGGGAGCGCGGAACGGGCATGCCGTCGTCGCCGTAACCGCGGTCGGCCAGGAACACATAGCCGACCTCCAGACCGCGCTTGCGCGACTCCTCGGCGAGCAGACCGCGCTGGCAGATGACGATGTAGTCGGTGTTGTACGCGGCGATCGCGTCGGTGATGGCCCGGGCGTGCTTGGCATCGGTCTGCGCGATCGACCCCATGCGGCCGTGCGGGGCGACGTGGCTGATGGTGCCGCCGTGCACCCGCGCGAAGGCGTCGAGCGCGCCGAGCTGGTAGAGGACGTCGGTGCGGATCTCCTCCTCGGTCGCCTCGATGAGCCGGCGGCCGAAGCCGACCAGGTCGGGGTAGCCGGGGTGGGCCCCCAGTTCGATGCCGCGCTCGACACAGTCGGCGACGGTCCGGTCCATGATGCGCGGGTCACCGGCGTGGAAGCCGCAGGCGATGTTCGACGAGGTGACGAGGGTGAGCAAGGCGCCGTCGTCGCCGATCGTGTAGTTGCCGAAGCTCTCGCCGAGGTCGGCGACGACGGCTACGGAGTTGATTCCCATGGTGTCTCTCCCGGTGTGGGGGTGGATGGTTCAGCCGGCTGCGAGGGGCTCGCCCTTGGTCTCGCGCAGGAAGGCGACGGTGACCAGGGTGATCAGGGCGGTGATGATGGAGGCGAAAGCCGGGATGAGGTTGGAACCGGTCGACTTGATCAGCTCGGTCATCACCAGCGGAGCACTGCCGCCGAAGATGACCGTCGAGATACTGAACCCGATGCTGTAAGCGGAGTAGCGCACACTGGTCGGAAACATCTCGGCGAGCGTGGTGTGTACGACGGCGGCATGCCCGGAGAAGGCGATCGCAAGGACGATGGTGCCGATGCAGGCCAGCCCGAACTCCCCGGTCGTGATGAGCTTGAACATCGGGTACGAGACGACCGCCATGGCGATGGCGGAGCCGGTGAGCACGGGCTTGCGGCCGATCCGGTCCGACAGGCGTGCCATGAGCGGAATGCAGATCGCGATGGCGACCAGGCTGAACGAGGTGACCGTGAGCGCCCTCAGCATCGAGAAGTTGTGCGCGCCGAGCGAGGTCTTCAGATAGGTCGGCATGTAGACGAACAGCAGGTAGTAGCCGGGGCCGTTGAGCGCGGGCAGAAAGATCGTGAGGGCGATGGCCTTCAGGTGACGCCGGGAGGTGAAGGCCTCCCTCAGTGGGTTGCGCGCGACGGTCTTCTGCTCGCGCAGCGCCTTGAAATGCGGGGTCTCCTCCAGTTGGCGGCGGATGTAGAAGCCGACGTAGCCCAGCGGAACGGCAAGCAGGAACGGCACCCGCCACGCCCAGGAAGTCATCGAGGCGTCGCCGAGGGTCGTGATGAGGACGGCGGAGAAGGCGCTGCCGAACATCAGGGCGACGAAGGAGCCTACGGCGATGAAGCTCATCATGTAGTTGCGGCGGGCGGCGGGCGCGTATTCGCCGACGAAGGACATGGCGCCGGCCACCTCACCGCCTGCGGAGAAGCCCTGCAGCACCCGGAAGAGCACGAGAAGGGCGGGCGCCGCGACACCGATGACAGCGTGGGACGGGATGAGGCCGATGGCCGCGGTCGCGGCGGATATCAGCACCAGAAGGGTGGCGAGAAGACCCTTGCGGCCCAGCTTGTCCCCAAGGTATCCGCAGATCACGCTGCCGAACGGCCGGGCGATGAAGCTGATCAGGAAGCCGACGTTGGTGAGGAAGAGATTTCCGGCGCCGGCCTCGCCCATGATGTTGATCGCGAGATAGGTGACGAGAAGGCCGTAGATGCCGTAGTCGTACCACTCGACGAAGGAGCCCACCGCGCCCGCGATGGTGGCCTTTCGGACGACCCTGCCGTTGGCGGAGGCGACATCGACCGCTGCCGCGCCGGTGGTCTCCGATGATGCCTCGTGACGGTCTGCTGGAATGTCGAGCCGATCTGACGTTGTCATACGCGTTCACTTTCGGTGTCGCGGACTCCGGGGACGGTGTCCTGAGGATCGTGCGCTGAACGTGACCGCTGCCGGCGATCGCGCCTGCGCCGGGGTGCACCCATGCGTGGTGGGCACCAAGGGGCAGGCGGTGATGGCGCCTCAGGGGAGTTGTGCGGCTCTGACGCTGTCCAGGAACCCGTCCTTCGGGGGCTGGCGGTGGCCCGATGCCGGACCACCGCCGTGTCGGCTCGCCACCTCCCCGCTGCACGGGGTGCCATGGCGTCCGTACGGGTCGTCCCAGGCCGTCGTTGCTCGCCCGAGTGTGGGGCGGGGAGGAGACGTCACGGTAGAGGGCCGCAGAACAGCGCCAGAGCCAAGTTGCGACTTGAATCGCGAATGAGAATAGGTTCGCACTCTGAGGTGGTCAAGGATGTACGTTGCCCTCAATTTAACCTTCGGGTTCCAGCACGCTTCCGCCTTGGACTGTGCGGCCCCCTAGGCGACATGAAGCCGGATTCCACGGCCTGCGGGCATCGCGTACGACCTGTTTCGGCCACGCGGGCGAAGCCGACCCCGGCGCCAATCTCACCAGGTCGCGTGGCGTCGCGTCAGTGTCGCCGCGACCTTGCCGTCACCTCTTGTGTTGTGCCCCGGATCGATGCACACTGACTCACGCAAAACGCGAAAGCTTTCGCAGTTTCTGGGATGGGGCGTCCCTGATCCGCTCCGCCCCTTCTTCCCGCACCCACACCACCCGAAGGAACCTGCGATGACCCAGGACAACGTGCGCGTGAACACCACATGGAAACGCGTCGACGAGCATGTGCTCGAGCAGTTCCGTACCCACTCCGTGGCCAACCTCGGCGACGCCCTCGACCGGCTGAACATCGTCGACGGAGGCATCGCCCCCATCTGGAACGGCGCCAAAGCTGTCGGCACGGCACTGCCAGTCCTCACCGTCGCCGGCGACAACAAAGCCGTGATCGCGGCGCTCGAACACATCCGCCCCGGCGACTTTCTCGTCATCAACGCCTTCGGCTACGACGGCCGCGCCATCATCGGCGACAACCTCGCCCAGCGCTTCGCCGTGCACGGTGCCGTCGGCGCGGTCGTCGACGGATACGTACGCGACGCCGCGATCATCGAACAACTCCGCGTCCCGGTCTTCGCCCGTGGGCTGACTCCCGCCGGACCCTTCAAGAACGGCCCGGGCACGATCGGAGAACCCGTCGCCATCGGCGGTGTCGTGGTGAACCCGGGGGACATCGTCGCCGCCGACGGGGACGGCGTCATCGTCATCCCGCCGGAACGCGCCGACGAAGCGCTGAGGGCCGTGGAGGAGATCGTCGCCCGCGAGGCCGCTCTCGACGCCGAGGTCGAGGCGCTGCGCACCAAGGCCTCGCGATGACCGGCCGGGGCGGCCGGGACGAGGCTGCGGGCCGCCTGCGCGTCGCCGTTGCCGCACCGCTGTCCGAGGAGAACCGCGCGCGCATCCAGGAGCTGGAACCGCGCATCGACCTCGTCGTCGACCCCTCTCTCCTCCCGCCGATGCGCTGGCCCGCCGACTTCGCCGGCGACCCGGACTGGCAGCGCACCCCCCACCAGCAACGCGCCTACGAGGCCGCGATCGACTCGGCCGACGCCCTGTACGGCATCCCCGACGTGAACCCGGCCGCCCTGGCGCGCGCCGTCCGGGCCAACCCGCGCCTGCGCTGGGTGCACACGATGGCCGCGGGCGGAGGCAGCCAGGTCAAGGCCGCGGGGCTGACCGCCGAAGAACTCCGCCGGGTCCTCTTCACCACCTCGGCCGGAGTGCACGGACGCCCACTCGCCGAGTTCGCCGTCTTCGGCGTGCTGGCCGGAGCCAAGGACCTGCCCCGCCTGAACCGCCAGCAGCGCGACCACGAATGGAGCGGCCGTTGGACGATGGGGCAGGTGCACCAGCAGACCGTTCTCGTACTCGGGCTCGGCGGGATCGGCCGCGCCGTCGCCGCGGCGCTGCACGCGCTGGGCGCGACAGTCATCGGCACCAGCAGAAGGGGCGTCAGTGTCCCTGGTGTCTCCGCCGTAGTGCACCCCGACCGTATTGCTGAGGTGGCCCCCACCGTGGACGCCGTCGTGAACACGCTTCCCGGAACCGAGGCGACCGAACACCTCCTCGGCAAACGGTTCTTCACCGCCCTCCGGCCCGGCGCCTGCTTCGTCAACGTCGGGCGCGGCAGCGTCGTCGACGAGACCGCCCTGACCGACGCGCTCGCCTCCGGCCGGGTCGGCTTCGCCGCGCTGGACGTCTTCGAGTCGGAGCCACTGCCGGCCGACAGCCCGCTGTGGGACCACGACCGCGTACTGGTGAGCCCGCACACCGCCGCGCTCGACACGGCGGAGGACCGCCTCATCGCCGAACTCTTCGCCGCCAACGCCACCCGGCTCCTCGACGGACGCGACCTGATCAACCGCGTGAACACCGTCGAGTTCTACTGACCGGGAAGACGGCCACACGTATGGCCTCCCGCTTCGGCCTCACCGGCAACGCGCCAGGGGCAAAAGCTAACCTTGCACGCCGAACGGGGTGTCGTCGCCCGGCGCCTGGTGGGGCAGCCGTTCCAGTGTGGCGGCGATGCCGGCCCGCTCCACGACGTCGATCAGCGCCTGCCCGATCACGGAGACCGGCTCACGGGCCGGGAGCACCAGGCCGATGCGCTCCGTACGGACCGGGCGGACCAGCGGAACGGCGCGCATACCCCCGGGCACACCGAAGACATGCAGCCAGGCGTGCGGCACGATGCTCGCCCATTGACCGGCTCTGACCTGTGCGAACAGGGAGGCGATCGAGTCGGTCTCGACCCGCGGGGTCACAGATACGCCCACGGTCTCGAACACCGCGTCGAGCACCTGACGGCCCTGCATCATGGGGTGCAGCAGACACAGGGGGTACTGGGCGGCCTCCTCCCAGGAGATCTCGGCGGCGCCGGAGTCGGGTGCGGACCGCTGGGTCAGCAGCACATGGCGTTCCCGGTACAGCGGTACGAACTTGAAGTCGTGCGCGGCGACGGAGCTGTGGTAGGTGACGGCGGCATCGAGTTCGTACGTCCGCAGCCGGTTCACGATGTCTTCGGCCTGCAGGTCGGCGAAGACCTGGACGGTGGCCAGCGGGTTGGCGGCGCAGAACGGCTGGGTCAGCAGCGCGACCGCCGTGGACGCGGTCGGGACGGTGCCGATACGCAGCCGGCCGCTGAGCCCCGCCCGCAGCGCCTGGATCTCGCCCCGCATCGCATCACGGTCGGCGAGGATGCGCTGTGCCCACAGGACGACCCGCTCGCCCTCCGGTGTGAAGCCGTCGAAACGACGCCCCCGCTGGACCAGAGGGATGCCGAGTTCCTCCTCCAGCTTCCGGATGCCCTCGGACAGGGCCGGCTGGGAGACAAAGCATGCCTGGGCCGCCTTCGCGAAGTGGCGGGCGCGGGCGAGGGCTACGAGGTATTCGAGTTGGCGCAGCAGCACGCCTCAATGATCCCCCGCGCCCGGCCGCGCCCGGCGCCGGCCACACTGCAGTGATCGGTGCTGCCTGTCAGCCGATCGGAACTACCGCTTTGACCTGCCCCCAAGCACTGGCGAAGAGTGGGGTGCGAAAAGTGGGCGCGTCGCCGAGCGAGCTCGCCGCCCAGGACGGAGAGGGCGTGGTGTGCGATGCGGGATTTCGACGAACCGGACCAGGACGAGCTGTCGGTGACGGCTCCCAAGACATGGGCGACCGGCGCTCCCGCGGTCGTACACGCGCTGCAGTACGCGCTCGGACAGACGTCGCCCAAGCGCACCGCGCTGACCCTGCTCAACATCAACCAGGCGAAGGGCTTCGACTGCCCGGGCTGTGCCTGGCCGGAGCCGGCGCCGGGCAAGCGGCACCGCAACGAGTACTGCGAGAACGGCGCCAAGCACATCAGTGACGAGGCCACCTCCCGGCGGGTGACGGCCGAGTTCTTCCGGCAGCACTCGGTGGACGAGCTGAGCCGCAAGTCGGACTACTGGCTCAACCAGCAGGGCCGGCTGACCGAACCGATGGTGCTGCGCGAGGGCGCGACCCACTACGAGCCGATCGGCTGGGACGAGGCGCTGGACCTGCTCGCCGATGAGCTGCGTGCCCTGGACCACCCGGACGAGGCGCTGTTCTACACCTCCGGGCGACTGGCGAACGAACCGGCCTTCCTGCTCCAGCTCTTCGCGCGGGCCTTCGGCACCAACAACCTGCCGGACTGCTCCAACATGTGCCATGAGTCCAGCGGCTCGGCGCTGAACGAGACCCTGGGCATCGGCAAGGGCAGCGTCAGCCTCGACGACCTCTACAACGCGGACCTGATCTTCGTCGTGGGGCAGAACCCGGGCACCAACCACCCGCGCATGCTGTCCGCGCTGGAGGAGACAAAGCGCCGCGGCGGCCACGTCGTCGCCGTCAATCCCCTGCCCGAGGCGGGGCTGCTCCGCTTCAAGCACCCGCAGAAGGCACGCGGGATCATCGGCCGCGGCACGGACATCGCCGACCAGTTCCTGCAGATACGGCCCGGGGGCGACCTGGCCCTGTTCCAGGCGCTGAACCTGCTGTTGCTGGAGGCCGAGGACAAGGAGCCGGGCACTGTCCTGGACCGCGAGTTCATCGAGTCGCACACCACGGGCTACGACGCCTTCGCGGAGCACATACGCGAGACGTCCTGGGACGCCGTGCTGGAGGCCACCGGCCTGAGCAGGGACGAGATCGAGCAGGTACACGAGCGGGTGCTGGCCTGCCGCAGTGTCATCGTCTGCTGGGCGATGGGCCTGACCCAGCACAAGCACGGCGTGCCCACCATCCGCGAGGTCGTCAACTTCCTTCTGCTGCGCGGCAACATCGGCCGTCCGGGCGCGGGAGTGTGCCCGGTGCGCGGACACAGCAATGTGCAGGGCGACCGCACCATGGGCATCTGGGAGCGCATGCCCCAGCCGTTCCTCGACCGGCTGGGACGGGAGTTCCGTTTCACCGCGCCGACGAAGCACGGCCTGGACTCCGTCGACTCCATCCGGGCCATGCTCGACGGACGCGCCAAGCTGTTCGTCGGAGTCGCGGGCAACTTCGTCAGGGCGACGCCCGACAGCGAAGTCACCGAGCGAGCCCTGCGCAACTGCCGTCTGACCGCACACATTTCGACGAAGCTCAACCGCTCCCACGCGGTGTGCGGACGCACCGCCCTGATCCTGCCCACCCTCGGGCGCAGTGATCGCGACGTCCAGGCGGGCGGCGAGCAGTTCATGACGGTCGAGGACTCGATGAGCGAGGTGCACGCGACGCGCGGCCGTCTCGCCCCCGCGTCCGCACACCTGCTCAGCGAGGTGTCCATCATCAGCCGCCTCGCCCGCAAGGTCCTGGGATCCGAACCGGACATCCCCTGGGCGGACTTCGAGGCCGACTACGACCTCGTCCGCGACCGCATCGCCCGGGTCGTCGACGGCTTCGAGAACTTCAACGAGCGGGTACGGCGCCCAGGCGGTTTCCACCTGCCCAACCCGGTCAACGAGAAGGTGTTCCGCACGCCCGCCGGGAAGGCCGTCTTCACCGTCAACGACTTCACCATGCTCCAGGCGCCCGAGGGTCACCTGGTCCTGCAGACACTGCGCTCGCACGACCAGTGGAACACGATTCCGTACGCGATGGACGACCGCTACCGGGGCATCAAGGGCGGCCGGCGCGTCGTCCTGGTCAACCGCGCCGACCTCGCGGACCTCGGCCTCGACGACGGCAGCCTCGTCGATCTCGTCAGCGTCTGGACCGACGGCTCGGAGCGCCGTGCCGACGGCTTCCGCGTCGTCGCCTACCCGACGCCCCGGGGTTCGGCGGCCGCCTACTACCCGGAGACCAACGTCCTTGTGCCGCTCGACAGCGTCGCGGACATCAGCAACACGCCCACGTCGAAGAGCGTGATCGTCCGCCTGGAACGGGCCGCCGGGGCGACACGTTGAAAGCCACCAAGATCGGTCATGCGCGTTCTGGCTGAGCGGGCTGGGCCCATTTCGGCGTCCAGATGCCGTCGTTGGCGCGGCCGGGATAGGCGGAGGTGAGATGGTGGCGCAGGGCGGCCAGGGCGGGGTGGGGGTTGTCGGTGCGCCAGATCAGTGAGTGGGGGTAGACCGGTGTCGGTTCGTGCAGGGGGATGTGTCGCAGATCGTGGCCGGCGGGCCAGACAAGCGGGGTCTGCTCGCTGACGAAGGTGGCCAGCGTCGTGGAGTCCGCGATGGTGTCGAGCAGATGCTCGACACCGAAGTTCGGGCCGACCGCGTCGATGGTGAGACCGAACGTGGCGGCGAGTTCGTCATAGTAGGCGGCCCACTCGGTGCCGGGCATGTTGCCGGGCATCCAGATCCGGCGCCCGGCGAGCTGGGCGGGAGCGATCGCGCGGGCGCCGGCGAACTCATGAGCCGGCCCGGTGAACAGGTACAGCGGTTCGTCGAAGACCGGAGTGGCCTCGACACCGTCGGGAAGCTGCCGGCCCGGCATGGTCACGGCTCGGAACGTCGCGTCGATCGTCCCGGACCGGACGGCGGCAATGGCTGTGTCGTAATCGAACAGGGTCAGGACATCAAGCTCGGTCTCGGGATACGCACGGTGGAAGTCTCGCAGCAGACCCGCCACTGAGACCCGGTAGCGGATCACGTCGACGCGCAGCGCCCGGCGCCCTGGGCGTACGGAAGCGGCTGCCCGTTCCTCGGCTTGGAGGAGGGCCCGGGCGTAGGGAAGGAACGCCTGCCCGTCGATGGTGAGCCGGGCTCCGCGGGCCGTACGGCTGAACAGCTGCACACCGAGGTCCTTCTCCAGCACGGCGATGCGCTTGGACACAGCCTGTGGGGTGATCGACAGGTTGGTGGCGGCTTCTTGGAACTGTCCCGCGTCCACGGCGGTGACGAAGGTGCGCACGGCAGTGAGATCCATACCGCCCATCCTAGATGGACAACCAATCGTTGAGTCTCAACATCGAAATGGTTGCTTGATTCCAGTACACCACGCTCGCTTTGATGTCTCTGGTCAACCTGTGGTTTGGCAAGCAGTACGGCAGGAGGCATGCAGGCCCGGCTGCCGGATTGCTGCCGGGCCTGCCGATGCCGGTGCGGTCGGCCACCGACAAGGCCACCATCGCGTCTCTGGCCGGGATGGGGCTTCCTACTCACCCCGGAGGCGACCCGCCCATGCCGGATTCCTTCGTTCATCTGCACAATCACACCGAATACTCGATGCTGGACGGCGCGCAGAAGCTGAAGCCGATGTTCGGCGAGGTGGCCCGGCAGGGGATGCCCGCGATCGCGATGAGCGATCACGGCAACATGTTCGGCGCCTATGAGTTCGCTCAGGTCGCGAAGGGCTTCGAGGGGATCAAACCGATCATCGGCATCGAGGCGTACGTGGCGCCTTCCTCTCGGTTCGTCCGGAAGCAGGAGTTCTGGGGGCCGGGAGGCCGACGCGCAACAAGCGCGGACGGTGAAGGGTCGAAAGATGTCTCCGGTGGCGGCCGTTTCACTCATCTGACCATGTGGGCACGGAACAGCCAGGGCCTGCGGAACCTGTTCTGGCTCAGCACGCAGGCCAGCTACGAGGGTCAGTTCCCTGCCGGAAAGCCGCGTATGGACCGGGAGTTGATCGCAGACCGGCCGGACGGAATCATCGCCACCACCGGCTGCCCGTCCGGCGAGGTCCAGACCCGCCTGCGGCTGAACCAGTACGCCGAGGCGAAGGCCGCTGCCGCGGCGTACCAGGAGATCTTCGGCCGCGAGAACTACTTCCTGGAGCTGATGGACCACGGCCTGGACATCGAGCGTGAGGTCCGGGAGGGCCTGCTGCGGCTGGCCACGGAACTGAACATTCCGCTCCTGGCCACCAATGACGCGCACTACGTCACCGAGGACCAGGCCGACGCTCACGACAGTCTGCTGTGCATCGGTGTCGGCAAGAACAAGGACGACCCGGGCCGCTTCCGTTTCAACGGCTCCGGCTACTACCTCAAGACGGCCGCTGAGATGCGCAGCCTGTTCTCGGAGCTTCCGGAAGCCTGCGACAACACTCTGCTGATCGCCGAGCGTATCGAGTCCTACGACGAGGTCTTCGACTACGTCGACGAGATGCCGCGGTTCCCGGGCGTGCCCGAAGGCGAAACCCAGGAGTCGTGGCTGCGTAAGGAAGTTCTCGAGGGGCTGGCGATGCGCTACGGAGCCCCGGTCCCCCAGCACATCCTGGATCGCTTCGAAACCGAGATGTCGGTCATCGGCCCCATGGGCTTCAGCTCGTATTTCCTCGTCGTGGCGGACATCTGCCGCCACGCCCGGGAGAACAAGATCCCGCTCGGTCCGGGCCGGGGTTCATGCACCGGCTCGATCGTTGCCTACGCGACCCGCATCACCGAGCTGTGCCCCCTGGAACACGGTCTGCTGTTCGAACGCTTTCTGAACCCCGAGCGCATCAACCCGCCGGATGTCGACCTCGACTTCGACGACCGTCAGCGCGACCGGATGGTCCGCTACGTCACCGAGAAGTACGGCGAGGAGTACACCGCCATGGTGAACACGTTCGGCAAGATCAAGGCCAAGAACGCGATCAAGGACTCCTCACGCATCCTCGGCTACCCCTACTCCCACGGCGAGCGGATCACCAAAGCGCTTCCGCCGGACCAGAACGGCAAGTCCGCCCCGCTGGCTGCCGTCTTCGACTCCTCCCACGAGCGGTATGGCGAGGCCGGCGAGATCCGGCAGATGTACGACAACGAACAGGATGTGAAGCGGGTCATCGACACCGCCCGCGGGGTGGAGGGCCTCACCCGCGGCACCGGAGTGCACGCCGCGGCGGTGATCCTTTCCAAAACGAAGCTCACCGACCGCATTCCGCTGCATATGCGTGCCTCGGACGGCGTGAAGATCACCGGCTTCGACTACCCGTCCTGCGAAGCCATGGGCCTGATCAAAATGGACTTCCTGGGGCTGCGGAACCTGGGGGTCATCGACCAGGCCATCGAGAACATCCGCGAGAACCGGGGCACCAGCCTGGCCACCGTAGATCCCCTGGACGGCGACCCGTCCACCGTCGTGATCCCTCTCGACGACGCCACGACATACCGGCTGCTGGCCGAAGGCAACACCTTCGGTGTCTTCCAGCTCGACGGCGGCGGCATGCGCGTCCTGCTGAAGCAGATGGAACCCACCCGGTTCGAGGACATCGCCGCGGTCAACGCTCTCTACCGGCCCGGCCCCATGGCGGCCAACGCGCACACCAACTACGCGCACCGCAAAACCGGCCGCCAGGAGATCACCCCGATCCACCCCGAACTCCGCGACGCTCTGGAGCCGATCCTCGGCAACACCTTCCATCTGCTCGTCTACCAGGAGCAGATCATGGCCATCGCCCGGGAACTGGCCGGCTACACCCTCGGCGGCGCCGACCTGCTGCGCCGCGCGATGGGCAAGAAGAAACCGGAGGTACTGGCCGCGGAGTGGGACAAGTTCCACTCCGGCATGCGGGGCAATGGATACGGCGAGGAGGCCATCAAGGCCCTGTGGGACGTCATGCTCCCGTTCTCCGGCTACGCATTCAACAAGTCCCACACCGCCGGCTACGGCCTCGTCTCGTACTGGACCGCCTACCTCAAGGCCAACTACCCGGCCGAGTACATGGCCGCCCTGCTCACCTCGGTCGGCGACGACAAGGACAAGGCCGCGATCTACCTCGCCGACGCCCGCAAGAACGGCGTCCGAGTCCTCCAACCCGACGTGAACGAGTCCGTCGCCGAGTTCACCGCCGTCGGCGACGACGTACGGTTCGGGCTGCGGTCCGTACGCAACGTCGGTGACAACGTCATCGAGGCCGTCATCGACGCGCGCCGCCGGAAAGGGAAATTCTCTTCCTTCGCCGACTTCCTCGACAAGGTCGACCTGCCCGCACTGAACAAACGCGCTGCGGAATCCCTGATCAAGGCCGGCACCTTCGACTCCCTGGGCCATTCCCGCAAGGGCCTCACCGCCATCCACGAGGACGCCATCGACGCCATCATCCCCGTGAAGAAAGCGGCAAGCTTCGGACAAGACGATCTCTTCGCCGACCTGGGCGGCGAAGGAAGCAGCGAACCGGCCTTCGGCCTCGACTTCCCCGTCGACGACACAGAGTGGCCCCGCAGACAACTCCTGGCAACCGAACGCGAAATGCTGGGACTCTACGTCTCGGCCCACCCGCTGGACGGCGCCGAGCACATCCTTTCCAGGGCACGGGACTGTTCCATCGCCGAACTGCTCGCCTCCGGCCGCACCACCGGGGACGTACAGCTCTCCGGGCTGATCACCGGCATCCAGCTCAAGATGACCAAACAGGGCAACGCCTGGGCCATCGTGAACCTCGCGGACCGCGACGCCGGCATCGAGGTCCTCTTCTTCCCCGCCGCATACCAGCTCGTGCAGCACGCACTGGCCGAAGACAACGTCATCGCCGTCAAGGGAAAGATCGAAGACAGAGACGGAACACTGAACATCTTCGGCCGCGAACTCTCCGTCCTCGACATCTCCTCCGCCGAAATCGGCGGCAAGCCGCCCGTGAAGCTCTCGCTCCCCTCGCATCGCATCACCGAACAGTCCGTCAAAGAACTCAAGCGCATCCTCGCGGCCCACCCGGGCGACAACCCCGTACACCTCAGTGTCCGCGGCGCACACAAGACCACCGTCTACGCCCTCCAAGCCACGGTGGACCCCACGACCATCGCCTCCGATGTCAAAGGCACCTTCGGAGCCGACGCCTGGCAAGGCATTGCGTGAGCCCTGGCAGCGTCCCCCAGTCCGCGGCCCAATGGATGGGCTCAGGGCGAGGGAGTGGGCGTGTGCTGTCCCTGGCTGCTGGTGCGTCGGCGGTAGTAGGCGTACGTCACCGATCCCAGAAGCGGCCCCCAGGCGAGCAGCGGCAGATAACAGACCGTCAAAATGACCTCTTCAGGGGTCGTGTGTCCGGCGGGAAATCCTCCGAAGAGGATGGAGAGAAAGAAGTAGTACACGACCCCCGTGGAGGCGAGTGCGCCCAGCGCGGCCGGGACCACCGCGGCGAGCGGGCGGATGCGGCGCCCGCCCAGCAGGGGTATCCAGCGCGGCACCGCCTCGCCCCACGGCTGGACCAGTCCCAGGGTGAGTAACCCGAGTGCCTCGGAAATGACGAAGAGCAGCACCAGATACAGATCGAGCCCGGCGCCGTGGTTGCGGGCCTCAGCTGTGCCGAAGCCGGGTATGGCCAGCATCACCCCCATGCGCCACAGTCCCGAGGGCAGGATTGTGAAGGGCACTGCGTGCGCGGCAATCCGCGCCCAGCGGGGCACTGGGGAGACGGGGACACGGCCGGCGGCCCAAGGGGGGCGCAGGTACCCGTTCGCCGGGGGAGCTTCGGGGCGGAGGTCGGACATCACTGCTCCTTCGATTCGTCAGGCATCGTTCGCGTGACGCATCTCGAAGATCGCAGCCCATCCCATCCGCCGGCGTCCCCCGCACGGTGAGGGCTGGTCCGCCATGCGGGGGAAGCCTTCGTCGACTCAAGGATGACCGAGGGACACTCAGCGGAACCTCCGGTCGGGCCGCCTACGGCGCGGCGGGCCGCACCTGCTCGGCGCTCTCCAGTGGGTCCACCATGCGCATGACCTCGCCGGGCTCGTGCGAGGTGTGTTCCTCGACGGTGTAGAAACGCACCTCGTGACCGTCGGGGTCATGCAGCCTTGGCAGCACCCATCCACGCAGCCCGCGCCAGACGCCGCCGTGCGGCTCACCTAGGGCCTCCATACGAGCGGCGAGCGCCTCGATCGCGGCGCTGTCGGGTACCGCGATCGCGAAGTAGTCGAAGCCGGCGGCAGCCTCGGCCCGGCCCGGGTCGAGCCGCAGCGCCAGGTCCGGCCCGCCGGCCGGATGGCTCAGCACGACCTCAATCAACACCCCCTGCTCGACGAACTCGGCAGCCCGCCGGTAGCCGAGCGTGCGCCCGTACCACTCCTCGGAGCGGGCGAGATCGCGTACTGGCAGCTTGAGGTGGTGGACGCCGACGAGGCTCGGGATGTCAGCTTCCACGCTCATGGCTCACCTCAGGGCGGGTTGGCTCGGCACTCAGGAGTCGAGGTGGATCGTGACCAGCTTGCCCTTCTTGTCCAGCCTCCGCACCCGCTGCAGCCTGCCAGAGCCTCCTCCCGGCTGATCGGCGCTTGGGCCAGGGGTGATCGGGCGGCGGAGCCGTGGTGTCGGCGGCATATCGGGGGCTGTCGGTCCGATGTCGGTGAGGTCCGGCACCTTTCGAGACGTCCTGCCGGATGCCCATCCGGCTGTAGGTCAGGAAAGGGGATCACTCGTGCATGACGTAGTGATCGTGGGCGCCGGCCCGGTTGGTCTGTTCCTTGCCTGCGAGCTTGGTCTCGCGGGCTGCTCCGTCCTGGTGCTTGAGCGGGAGCCGGAGCTCCACTCCCCGTTCAAGGCGAAGCTGCTCGGGACGCGGGGCCTGTCCGCCGCGTCGGTCGAGGCGTTCTACCGCCGCGGGATGCTGCACCAGCTGCTGACGGCATCGGGCGTCCATGACGATCCCGGCGCGGACCCCGACGCGCCCGAGCCGTCGCCCCCTCGTGGCGTGGGCCATTTCGCCGGCATGGTGCTCGATCCGGCCCAGGTCGACGTCACTGCCCTGCCGTACCGGCTTCCCAGCCCGGCGATGGAGGGCATGCTGACATACCTCGAAGCGGTCGAGACGCTGCTGTCCGAGCAGGCATCCCAGCTCGGCGTGGAAATCAGGCACGGCGTCACGGTCTCAGGCATCGCCCAGAACGATGAGGGCGCGGTCGCGCAAGCCGGCGAGCACGAGTACGCGGCGCGCTGGGTCGTCGGCTGCGATGGCGGACGCAGTGCGGTGCGTGGGCTCGCGGGCTTCGAATTCGTGGGCACCGAGCCGCAGTTCACCGGTTACACCATGCACGCCACCGTCGCCGATTCCGAGATGCTGCGCTCTGGGATCAACCTGACGCCGACGGGCATGTACCTCCAGCCCTCGGAAGGGCACATCGGCATGGTGGACTTCGACGGCGGCGCGTTCGATCGCTCGCAGCAGCCGACTCGCGACCATCTCCAGGCGGTTCTGCGCCGGGTATCCGGCACCGACGTGACGCTGGGCGACGTACATCTCGCCTCGAGCTTCACCGATCGGGCGATGCAGACGACGACCTACCGGCGGGGACGCGTGCTGCTCGCGGGCGACGCCGCTCACATCCACTCACCCCTTGGCGGGCAGGGACTCAACACCGGCATCGGCGACGCCATGAACCTGGGTTGGAAGCTCGCGGCGACCGTGCACGGGTACGCGCCGGACGGGCTACTCGACACCTACACCCGCGAGCGCCATCCGATCGGCGCGGGGGTGCTCGACTGGTCGCGCGCCCAGGTGGTGGCCATGCGGCCGGACCCGCATGGCCAGGCGGTCCAAGGAGTGGTTCGCGACCTGATCGGGACCCGTGACGGAACGACCTACGTGTTCGAGAGGATGTCGGGATCGTCGATCCGTTACGACCTTGGCAGCGAGCATCCACTGGTCGGCCGCAACGCCCCGGATCTTCGCCTCGAAAACGGCACTCGCCTCGGCGACCTGATGCGGGACGGACGGGGCGTCGCGCTCGATTTCAGCACCGACCGATGCCTGCGCGGTTCAGCGATGGGCTGGGAGGGTCGGATGCGGTATGCGGCCGGTCCGGCGAGAAACGACCTCGGATTGGGTGCCGTGCTTGTCCGACCCGACGGCATAGTCGTCTGGGCAGGTGATCGCGTCCCTGATCGTGAAGCGTTTGAGCGGGCCGCCGGCCATTGGTTCGGTAGCCCGGAAATCTGAAGCAGCTACCCCGTTCCCCTTAGCGGCTACGCCGTTCCCTTTTCGTTCTTTCCTCTCCTCACCCGAGTTCAAGGAGCGCACATGACGATCACTGTCCGACCGGGAAGCACCGTGATGTTCACCGGAGATTCGATCACCGACTGCCAACGGCTGGAAAGCGAAGACGGTCTCGGGTTCGGCTACCCGCTTCGCGTCGCGGGCGAGTGGGGACTCAGGCACCCGGACCGGCCCGTGACCTGGCTGAACACCGCGCACGCGGGCGACAAGGTGATGGACCTCGAAGCCCGCTGGCAGACAGACGTACTCGACGCGCGCCCGGACGTGGTGTCGATCCTCGTCGGGGTCAACGACATGGGCTGGCACACGCTGGACCCCAAGGGGTACGTGATCCCCGCCGAGGAGTTCGAAGCGGGTTATGACCGCCTGCTCACGCCCCTCGCCGAGGCTGGCACGAAGCTGATCCTCATCGAGCCATTCCTCCTGCCGATCCACGGCGTCGTCGAGGCCGGTGCCGGTGTCGCGCTCATCGGAGAGAAAGAGCGAAAGGAGTGGCGCACCGACCTGGACCCGAAGATCCAGGTCGTGCGCAAGCTCGCCCGCAAGTACGGCGCGCATCTGCTCGACGCCGACGGCATGTTCGCCGAGCTCGCCGCGACGACCGAGCCGGAGTACTGGGCCGCGGACGGCGTACACCCGACGCCGGCCGGTCACGCCGCACTCGCGGCGGCCTGGCTGCGCCTGGTCGCGTGACCGGGCCTCGCGATCACCTGCGCCATCGGCGATCGCGAGGATCCTGGCCGGTCGGGCCGCCCCGGGCGGGCCGGACGTCACCGGAGCGGATTGCGGGGCCTGTACGGTCGTGCACTACTCTTGAAGAGTTCTTCAATTCACTAGTTTCCGTGGAGTGAGTGCGGTCCGAGGACGAGCTGGACGGCGCGGTGCGGGTGGCGCGGGAGCTTGGGATTGACGTCAGGACCGACGCGACGGAAGCGGGAGAGGGGTGATCGGGATGCCTGTTCCGCTCTATGAGGCGAAGGCCGAGTTCTTCCGGATGCTCGGTCACCCGGTCCGTATCCGGGTGCTGGAGCTGCTGCAGGACGGACCGAAGCCGGTACGGGATCTGCTCGCGGCGATCGAGGTCGAGCCGTCGAACCTGTCACAGCAACTGGCCGTATTGCGCCGCTCGGGGATCGTGACTGCGACGCGGTCCGGGTCGACGGTGGTCTACGCACTGGCAGGCGGCGATGTCGCGGAGTTGCTTGCCGCCGCGCGGCGGATCCTGGCCGTGTTGCTGTCAGGTCGGCAGGACCTGCTGGACGAACTGCGGGCGGCGGAGACGGCACGGTGACCGGCACTGGCGGGTTTCGCCTGCCGTGGCGGCGCGGCAGGCCGATGGCGGCGATCGAGCATGCGCCGCCGCCCGTGGGGCAGCACGCCGATAAGTAGCAGCGGGCCTTTCCGGACGCGAGGCCCAGAAGATGGTGCGGGGATGCCGTCGACGGGACGCCGGCCTTAGGGCGAGCGGGCTGCCGAGTCCGCCGGTCAAAGGCCGCCGGCTAGGACGGCGGGTTCCCCGCTCCCTGGCCGGCCTGAAGATCGGCGAGCAGCTCGGCCTGGCCGGCCAGCACCCCGGACAGGATGGTGCGCGCCACCCGGAGGAGTTCCGCGACGTGCGGGCTGGTCAGCGAGTAGTACACCGTGGAGCCCTCCTTGCGGGTCACGACCAGGTTGGCCCGCCGCAACACGGCCAGCTGCTGGGACAGGTGCGCGGGCTCGATGCCCACCTCGGGCAGCATCTCCGCAACCGCGTGCTCGCGTTCGCTCAGCAGCTCCAGGACGCGGATACGCGCTGGGTGACCGAGGGTCTTGAAGAACTCGGCCTTCAATTGGTACAGCGGCGTACTCATCGCGCCGCCCCCTTCCCGGCCCAGCAGCACGGCCCCACCGGCCGGACTTCGGCGCATCGCATCCACCCGCTCATCAAGAACATGCGGCCCATCCTCGCGTGCGGCACCGGCCAGACCGAATCCGCGCCGAGGAAATCTGGGCAATTAGCAACATTAGCAATTGCCGAGATCCATGAGAGAGGATGGCGTGAGCCCCCGGGCCGGGCCGCCCGGTGAGCCGGAGGGGGATCACTTGCCCGGTCGGTCTCCGGTCCGGTCAGTCCGGTCAGAGGGGGAGGGTGATCCAGATGCTCTTGCCCTGGCCATCGGTGTCGCCGCGGATGACCGCAGTGCCCTCCAGAGCGAAGGTGAGTTCCATGACGGTGGCCAAGCCGCTGGTCCCGGTGCTGTTGGCGAGCTCGGACAGCGGCGGCTGGTAGGGGTGGCGGTCGTGGACGGAGAAGGCCAGGTGGACGTCGCTCGCCGCGTAGATCACGGTGAGCTGCGGGGAGAGCTCGGCGGCGTGCCGGACACTGTTGGTGACCAGCTCACTGAGGATCAGCAGGGCCGGGCCCACCACGGGGTGGCGCAGACCGATCCCCCACTCGACCAGGGCCTGCTCGGCAGTCTCGCGGGCGCTGCGGACGGCGGCGGGTGCGCTGGGCAGCGTGAGCACATGTCGGTGGGGCAGGGCTTGGAGCTGTGTGAACATCACGCCTCCGCACCGGAGATCTCGACCATACGGAGGGAGCAGGAGGAGTGCTCATCGCGCGGCTTCCTCGCTGGAGGTTCGGGGCTCGATGGCGGGAAGAGCGGACAGAACGGGCAGGACGCCGGCGCGCTCCAGGTGGCCGCGGGCGCCGCGGATCGCCTCGGGGGTGGTGGCGTACTCCCGGCCTTCGTGCCGTAGCAGGTCGAGAGCGCCGACGGAGTCGAGAACCTGGAGCTGCCCGGGGCGTATCCCGGAGGCGAGGACGAGGATGCCGCGCCGCTTCAGCTTCTCCACCGCGTCCTTGAGGACGAGGGCCCCGGTCGCGTCCATCGTCGACACCCGCGACATGCGCAGGATCACCACGCGCACATCCGCCACCTCGGTCAGCTCCAGCAGGAAGCGGTGGGCGGCGGCGAAGAACAGCGGGCCGTCGATGCGGTAGGCGACGATGTGCTCCGCCAGCAGGGCGTGCTCTTCCGTACTGTGGTCGCCCCGGTCAAGGGGCACCTGGTCGAAGCGTGCCTGATTGGCGACGGCACGCAGTGCGAGGGCGCCCGCGACGGCCAAGCCGATGACGACGGCGTACACGAGGTCCAGGGCAAGGGTCGCGACGGCGGTCAGGACGAGGATCAGCGCGTCCGAACGGGTCGCCTTGGCCATCGCCCGCAGCGAACCGACCTCGACCATGCGGATCGCCGTGGCCAGCAGCACGCCCGCCAGCGCCGCGAGCGGGATCTTGGAGACGAGGGGTGCGGCGGCAAAGACGATCACAGCGAGGATTGCGGCGTGGGTGAGCGCGGCGAGCCGGGAGGTCGCCCCGGTGCGGACGTTGACCGCGGTGCGGGCGATCGCGCCGGTCGCGGGAACCCCGCCGAACAGCGGGGCGGCTATGTTGGCCAGCCCCTGGCCGAACAGCTCACGGTCCGGGTCGTGCTGCTGACCGACCGTCATGCCGTCGGCGACCGAGGCCGACAGCAGGGACTCCAGGGCGGCCAGCGCGGCGACCGCCACCGCGGGAGCGAGGAGCGTTCCCAACGAGCCGAGGTCGAGGAAGGAGAGAGACGGCACAGGCAGCCCGGACGGCAGATCGCCGATCGGCTTCGCCGCGTCCAGATGCGCGGCCTGCGCCACAACGGTGGCGGCTACCACCGCGACGATGGAGAACGGTACGGTCGGACGCCACCGGGCGCCGACGAGCATGACCACGGCCACCGCGCCGGCGAAGCCGACGGCTGTCCAGTTCGGTGCCTCGCCGAACTCCCGCAACGCCCGCCAGGTGACCACGAGCACCCGGTCCCCCTCCGGCTTGGGCACGCCGAGCGCGTTCGGGACCTGCTGCAAGCCGATCACGCAGGCGATGCCCAGGGTGAAGCCCTCGACGACCGGCGCGGGCACATACTGCATGTAGCGCCCGGCCTTCAGCAGGGCAAGGGCGACCAGCATCGCACCGGCCGTCAGGCCGACCGCGAGGACGCCGGCCGGCCCGTACTGTCCGACGATCGGCACGAGAACCACCGTCATCGCACCGGTCGGCCCCGACACCTGAAGATTCGACCCGCCGAACAACGCCGCCAGCGCCCCCGCGACAACGGCGGTCGCCAGTCCCGCCTCCGCACCCAGCCCGGACGAGACCCCGAAGCCGAGAGCGAGCGGCAGCGCCACGATGGCCACGGTCAGCCCGGCCAGCAGGTCCCGCCGGGGGTTACGCCCCATCTCCATCAGGTCGGCACTGGCAGGCAGCAGCGATGCGATCCGGGCCCACACCCGGCCGAGTCCCGAGGTCATCACGCGGCGACCCCGGCTTCCCTCAGCCCGGCCGGCAACTCGTTTCGGCCGGCCGGCAGCGCGGTCAGGATCCGCCGCGCGTCACGTACGGCCTTGGCCTGGTACAGCGGAACGGACACAACCCCTCGGTTTCCCCTACGAGCCCCACCTCGGGGGCGGACACGGAAGGCTGTGCCCTCAGGGACGGGATGACGGGCACAGCCAAGACAGCATCTAACCAATTGCAAAATTTTGCAATTCAGCATGTTACGCATGCCTCAGCACAGGCGGCTCCGGCCTTGGCACTGCCGGGCTCGCCTATTCAGCCGTCGCCCGTGCTACGTGCGACACCTCCGGCTCAGCCATCCGGGTCGGGCAGCCGTTCGAGTTCGGTCACCGCATACTCGATCCGGACTTCGTCGGCCAGTTTCAGCGTGCCCAGGAACGCTGTGTACGGCTTGATCCCCCAGGTGGATTGGGTGACGGTTCCGCGCCCGCACACCATTCCGTTCCCATCGCTGCCGCCGTGCACGGTCGCCGGGTGTGTCCGGCCCTTGATGGTGAGGTCGCCGGTGATCTCGAAGGACTGAAGCGTTCCCGTGATGCCGGTGGAACGAAAGACGATGGCGGGGTGCCGCGAGGCATGCAGCAGAGCCTCACCTTCCAGCGTCCTTTTGATCTGGGCCCGGTCGGCGTCGGCGAGGGGTTTGAGCCCGCCGGCCCCCTCGCGGACGATCAGCGAACCCGTCTCGACCTCTACGGTCACCGATGACTTCCCAGGATCGTCGGCGACGACCACCGCCTTCCCGGACCATCGGGTGGCCTCGATGGTGAGGTCGTGACCCGCCTTCCGGCCGAGGCCGATGCGGCTGGTCTTGATCAGCAGGCGGCCGGTCGACGGCCCGAAACCATACACTCCATCACTCAACGTCACGGACTTGACTGTACGTGACAGATGGGCCTTCCAGCGGGCGTTCTTCGGGTAGCCGTCGTTCGCCGTAGCCGATACGAGAACAGGGCCAGGAACCCCGCGGGTCGTGGGAAACCAAAGGTCTTTCAGCACGGACCCACGGGTCCACCGGCGTGTGTCGGGCCGATGCACCCGTGGGTCCGGGTCAAAGACGAGGATGCCGCGCGATCCGGCAGGCTTCGGCGGTGAAGTCGGCCGGACAAACCTCGGGTTATGCCGGTCGCCCGCCGAACTGCCAGTTGTGCACCTCAACGTCGGCGTACCGGTCCTGGGTCAGGATGGCGCGGGCCGTGTCCGGGTCCGGCGCGCGGACCAGCGCCGCCGTGCCGAGCCAGGTGGCGCCGTCGTCGGACAGCAGCGGCCCGTAGGCGATCAGCTCATGCCGGTCGGGCGGCACAGCGAGGTCGGCGGCCTGCCCCGTGCCGAGGCCGAGCACCAGATACCGGTTGCCGCCGGTCCGGCCGCCGGGGAAGTCCCACATGGTGCGCCCCAGGGTGTTGCGCCACCGTCGCAGCAGCACGTCCCGGTAGGCGCCGGCCTGGTAGTTCGGCTCGTCGAAGGCGAACGCGCGGGCAGCGGCGGGATCGGGCAGGTCGACGATGTGCACGCTGCCGGTGGGTGTGTCGCCGTCGTCGGCGAAGGTCGGGCCCCGGGCGATCATCTCCTTTGCGTACTGGTCCATATAGGACCAATGCTCTTCCAGTAGCTCGTGGCGGAGCGGCAGGGAGCCAGGCCGGTCGCGGTGGTAGCAGAGGAACTCCATGCCCATAGGGTCTCTTCAAAGATGTGACCAGGGCGAGCGAGTTTCACCTCGCCGTCGGCGGTGATCCGCGGTCGCCCATCTGCCGCGCGGCGGAGTCCGGCCGTCAGCGTGCGCAGTGGGTGCTCTGCCGTTGACATATCGGGGCGAGACGCGCCCCATGGTGTGCCACGATCGCGACATGACCGACCCTCATTCCCTGCCGCCCGGTACTCCACCCGCACGTGCGAGCCGCGGATCGGCCATGACGGTGCTGGCGGCCCTCTTGGACCGCTCGGTCGAGCAGATCGCTAAGGCCGCGGCGGACGTCCGCCGCTATGACCGGGAAGCGATTCGTGCGGCGTCGGATGTGTGGGACAACAACCTCTTTCCGCTGTTCTGGGCAGCGAGCACGGCCAGCGCCGACAAGCGCGAGCGTCGGGCTCTGACCGCGTTGGAGTGGATGGCCGGTCTCGGCGAGCGGCGGCGCGGGTGGATGACCGAGCAGGCCGCACTCGCGGGGTACGAACTTGAACCGCTCCTGCCGCCGGCCAAGCCGGACACACCAGGCCGTGACTACCGCGGATACGTCATGACACCGGCATGCCGGCTCGCACAACCGACAGTGGATGACCTGGTCCCCGACTACGACCTGGCGACGGCGGCCGTCCGCCACCTTCGAGTAGAGCGCGCCGGTACTCGCTTGACCGCCTTCCTCCAGTTGGTCGCGCCCCGCAGGTACGCAGTCGACGAGAGCACGCCCACGCAACCTGCCCTGCTGAACGTGGCGCTGGATGGCGTCACCGACGCCGTCTTCGACCTCTCCGCCACCCGGGGAGCGGCCCTGGACCCCGGTGCGGGCGGGATTGAGATATCTCTGGGCACGGGCGGCCGGCTCCGCGCCGCAAGCGGCGAGTACCGCCTTGACGACCACTCATGGCACCTGTCGGCCGCCGGCCGACGCGCCGACGCGGTCACCCCGCCCCGCACCGGCCGGTCGGACCGCCTGCCTCCGCCGCCCGCCGGAGACCTGGGTGCCGACGCCCGGGCCGCCGCGATCCTTCTGCGCCACGCCATGTGGGAGCTCCGCTCGGTGCGTTACGCCGCCCGTGCCGATCGTGTCCCGGTGCTCGACCTGTGCCAGGCTTTCGCAGGAGCGGGTGAAGCGATCCTGGCCGCGGGATCGCGGCGCGGCGCCGCCCGCCGTGAGGCGGCCTTCCGTGACGTGATCCGCACCTGGGCCGACCGGAGCGGCCCGGCTCTCACCCGCTGGATCGCCGCCGTTCTCAAGGAGCGCGCCGATCGTCCGGACATCATCGAGATGCCCCGGTCTCCCGAACGAACACCCCCCTCCCTCACCGCCGGCTCACCCGTGTTCGGCACGCCCTCGCAGGCAGCTCTCGTCATGGCGGCCTGGACGGCGGCGCACACCGATTACCGCACAGAGCGTCCGGCCGCCGCGGTACTCCAACTCGCCCTGCCGCCCCGCCCCGACGAGCCCCCCTCAGCACCCTGGCGGCTACGTACCGTCAGTTGCACCGAGCCCGACGCCTTCCGCCTTCACACCGACGCCTTCCAGGGGCCCGGCCAACTCACCCAAACAGGGAGGCCCACTGCCGCCTGCAGCCTCGATCTGCACCACGGAGCCATGGTCATCGCCGCTCCAGATGGCTGGAGTGCGTCAGTCAGCTGACGGTTGCGCGATGCAGGCTCTATCCCGAGGAGACCGCTGCCGGTCCAGTTCGTCATAGCGTGCCCGCATCAGCACGCTGGCGGCCGGGCCGGCGGTGAACACGTATGCGTCGCTGTCGTCGAGGCGCTTGCCGGTGCGCGCGTCCACCACCACCGGTTCGGCCTCCTCACCGGTCGCGGCGTCCACGAGGATCATCGAGCGGTCCTCGGGGGCCAGGTGCTGGTTGCCCCAGGCGGCCAGGGCGACGATCACGGGGCGCAGGGAGCGGCCGCGCTCGGTGAGCACGTACTCATGGCGGGCCGGGTTGGTCTGGTAGGGCCGCCGCTCCAGCAGGCCGTCGGCCACCAGGGTCTTGAGCCGGGTGGTGAGCATGCTGGTGGAGATGGACAGGCTCTGCTGGAACTGGTCGAAGCGCGTGTAGCCGTCGAAGGCGTCGTGGAGGATCAGCAGCGTCCACCACTCCCCCACGTGCTCCACCGTCGTCGACAGCGGACACTCACGATCCTCCAGCCGGATCCGGCTCGGCATGCCATCCTCCTGGGTTACTGCTAAAGTGAAAGTTACTGGCTTCTATTTTAGCAGTTGCCCGGTGCGCTGCGGCCCGGCGTGCCCACGCGGGGCACCCTCGCCCCGGGATCCGGCACCATGCCACCACCCTGTTCACGAGGCACCCATGAAAACCTGGTTCATCACCGGCGGCACCCCCGGCGGATTCGGCATGGCCTACGCCGAGGCCGCCCTGGCGGCCGGCGACAGCGTCGTACTCACCGCCCGCCGCCCGCACCTGCTCGACGACTGGGCGCGCCGCCACGGCGACAACGCCCTCGTCCTGCCGCTGGACGTCACCGACACCCGGCAGATCCGCGACGCCGTGGCCACCGCGGAGGAACGCTTCGGCCGCATCGACGTCCTGGTCAAC
>NZ_MUNE01000218.1 GCF_002154605.1 Streptomyces milbemycinicus
CCGGCCTCCAGGGCGGCGAGCAGCTCGGTCTTGTTCAGGTAGTGGCGCATGACGTTCTCCTTGGGGGTTGATTGGTTGGTGTGTTTTTGAACTACTTTCATTCTTCCCGAACCGGCTTACCCTAGCCAGTTTTGACAAGTTGATTCGGCAAAGGAAACCGAAGGTCAGGCGGCCAGCGCGTAGCGGTCGATCTCCTGGCCGGTGATGCACTCGACCAGTGCGCAGTACAGAACCTCAGCGACCGCCGGAGTGACGGCGTTCCCGAGCTGGCGGACCTGGTGCCGCTTCGAGCCCATGATCTTGTACTTCGACCGGAAGGCCATCGCCCTGTGGATCTCGTGAGGCTGGAGCATCCGGAACAGGACCTCTTCGAGCGTGAAGTCCCGCTTGACCAGCGCGTACCGGTCGCGGGTCGGCAGGGCTCCGACGGGGTCAGCGACCGGGCGGGCCTGGCCGTTGCCGTAGTACGGGACCAAGAGGTGGTCGGGCCTGCTCACCAGCCCGTGGTGGTTGCCTCCGGCCGAGACCGTGTGGAGCGGGTGGCCAAGGTGCCGCGCTTTCTCCTTGTCGCCGCCGCCGCGCATGGGGACCACGAACGGCGCGTGGGCGATGGCGAGTTCGAGGCGGGCGGTCTGGGTGCGCATCGGATCGTCCAGCGCCATCGGCTTTTTGCCGTCGCGGCCCTCGCACGGCACGAGGAAGGGCGGGAAGGCGACGCCGTCGGTTTCGACGGTCGTGCGGGTCGGCATCGGCACATCCAGGGTGATCGCCTTGTCGCGCCAGGTGCCGCCGGCCGGGACGAGGAGCGGGCCGGGCTCGGCGCCGGGCTCGGCGCCCATGTCGCCGAACAGCGAGCCCTGGCCGTCCTCCTCCTCGTCCATGCCCCAGCCCCAGTACTGGGCGCCTCCGGCGCGCACGCGGGCGATCGTGGCCGGGGCGAGGCCCTCGGGGCAGTCGTCTGTCTTCTCACGGTCGCCGATAGGCGTGCCCGGGATCGAGAAGTCGATCGCCGCTGCTGCTGGGAGGACGGAGGGCTCGACGATCGCGTGGCAGTTCGCGTTAGGGCACCGGTAGTCGTAGCTCTGGCGGTAGCGGCCCATGTCCTTGCCGGGCTTGCGGAAGACTTGGATGGCGCGGACCACGTCGTCGCAGTCGGGGCACCAGGCGTCGGGGCGCAGCACCCACTTGTCGAAGTCCGGGTTGCGGCCGAGGCTCTCATTCCAGTAGACGAAGTACAGCCTGTCCCTGCTTTGAGGGACGCGGAGCATGGTGCGCGGGGCGATGTGCATCGAGTTGATGGCGAGGAGCTTCGTGCGGTAGCCCATCTTGTGGAACTCGCCCACCCAGCGGTCCCATTGGTCCCAGTCCCGGCAGTCGATGACGTTCTCGACCACTCCGGCGAGGACCAGGCCGCCGCGGTTGATGACGCCCCGCAGGTACATCGGGACTTCTTCCATGAGGGCGCGGCTGCGCTCCTCGGCGGCCCGACGTTCCTTCTCGGTCTTGAACTCCTCCTCCTCGAAGTCGAAGTCGCCTTGCATGGTGCGGTCGAAGTCGCGCTTCACGCCCCGGGCGGCGCTCCACTTCGGGCACTCCGGGCTTGCCCAGAAGAGCTGGCAGACGGGCCACTTCTCGACCGGGGCCCGGCGGATGTCGCCCTTCCACACGTCGCAGTCCGGGTTGTTCCACGTGTGGGTGGCGAGCGCGATGTCCCAGTGGTTCGCGGCTCTCGTGACCTGCACGCCGGGGACGGCGTCCGCCCCCTGGGTGTCGCCTCCGGCCCCGCAGAACCAGCTCATGCCGGTGAGCGCGCTGCCGTCGTGCTTGTAGGCGCGTGCCGGGCTGCCGGCTGCCCATGCCTGAGTGGTGGCGTCTATGTAGGGCACGTCGTTCTCTCCTCGCTGGGGTGGGGGTTGGTGGCGCATTCATTCTTTCCAAATCGGGTTGCCCTAGCCAGTTTGGACAACCCGATTAAGCAAAAGAACTTCTAAGAAAACCGCAGGTCAGACAGCCGCAGGCTGGAAGGGGATCAGCGGGTGCAGGTCGTCGTCCAGCGCGTACCAACACCAGTCATGGCCGCCGACTGCGTACCTGCCGACCGCATTCGGCCGGAGGACCTGGGTCGCCGTCTCGTTCCACTCGTTCCCGAGGTACATCCAGGAGACGACCAGCACGACCGAGTGCGGCTTCCCATCAACCACGCCGTCCAAGACGTGCACGGTGTCAACCGAGCCGTGCCCGGACCTCTTGGCCTCCCTCTGGGTGTCGGCCGCGAGCCGGCGGACGGTGTCGAGGTCGAACCAGGGCTTCACGTATCCGGCGCGCTGGTCGGCGGGGTCCACCATCGCCGGGTAGCGGTCGCGATCGTTCGCGCACACCATGACGTCGACCATCGCGCTCGGCGGGCTGGCGGATACGGGCGGGGTGAGCGGGAGGGCTGCCGCCCGCAGGAGGTCGAGTCGGTACGCCGGCCGCCCCTCGCGGTCATCCAGCTGAGAGCACAGCGGGCGCCAGACGTCGCGGGTGTCGTCGTTCAGGTAGGCCGTCCACTCGCTCATGTCGTGGATGCCGTCCTCGGCCTCGGTCTCGCCGACGGCCTCGGTGAAGGTGCGTTCGATGTCGGCCGTCGTCCAGTACCGGCCGCTGGGGAACAGGCTGCCGTCCGCGCATTCGATGAGCTCGACGCCCGCCGCGTCGAACGGGGCGTGGGGCTCGTGGCCGGTGAGGATGTCGCAGACCGCCGCGGCGGCCGTGACGACCATCGCGCGGCCGAGCCGCTTGTGGGCGGCATGGGCGGCATCCAGGGCGGCGTGTGCCTCGGCGCTGACGTTGCTGGGGATCTCGTAGGCGGGGCGAGTCGGGGGCTGGTTGGCCATGTGGCGTCCTCGTTTCGTGTGGGTGGAGGTCAGTGGGTGGGCGGTACGGGGAAGGTGATCCGGTAGAGGCGTGCGGACTCCTCGTCCGGGACGTGCTCCCATCCGGCTGCTTCCAGGTCGGCGGGGGCCGCGTCGTCGAGGGCGTCGCGCAGGATCCGGTCGGCCCAGCCGAGCGTCTCGGTGTCGAACGGGCCGGTGTCGTCGGCCGTGTCGATTTCGGTGTCACCGGTGAATACCGCGCAGACGCGGGCGAGGTCGGTCAGGTCGACCAGGGCCGACGTCGCTTCGGGGGCCAGGGTGCGCAGGGTCAGACCGGCCTTCACGGCTGCGATGCCCAGCGGCGTCTTCGGCTGGCCGTCGCGGGTCAGGCCGCACAGGCACTCGATCTCGTGCCAGTACATGTCGGAGCCGCACGCGCACCGCCAGGAGGCGAACTGCCACGCCCATTCCCAGCCGCCGATGCTGTACAGGCCCTCGGCGTTCGGCTCGATGACGTCGGCCGCTTCCTCGTCGGCGGCGGTCTCTTCCACGTACTGCCAGCGGATGTGGAGGACCACGGCCAGGGGCTCGCCCTCACCGTCGGGCGCTATGGACTCCGGCTGCTCGCCGCCGATCCGGTCGCTGCTGACGGCAGCTTTGGCGCATTCGGCCAGCTCCCGCCAGCAGATGCGGACGACGACCGCGCGCGGCTCGCGCTCGCTGTTGGTGCCGCCTTCGATAACGTGGACGCTGTCGGCGCTGTCAGCACGGCCGTCGATGACGTGGATGGTGTCCGTGCGGTCGTAGCCGTCCTCGTCAGCCATCTCGATCGTGCGGGCGGCGAGCTGGCTGACGGTGTCGAGGTTGAAGTAGGGGTTCAGCAAGCCGTTCCAGCGGTTGCTGGGGTCGAGCTCGCAGTCATACGGGCCGAGCACGTCGCCGATGCAGACGCGGGTCTCGATCATCCGACGGTCACTCATAGGTCCTTCGCTCCATCCGGGCATGGGTGACGGGCGGGACGCCGTGCGTCCCGCCCGTCGAAAAGGGCTGGTCAGGGGGTTGTCAGAGGGGCTGTTCCGTTGTCGCAGTCTCGGCCGCGCTGGGGTCGATGTCCCAGGGCCAGCAGCCGTCGCCGATGCCGTAGAGGCCGTCTTCGGTGGGCTCGATGACGTCCGTGACCTGCTGGGGGCTCTGGCCGTCGTCGTACGACTCCCAGCCGATGATCAGCACGATGGTGCGCCGCTCTCCGCCGGGGCCCGTGCCGCCGTCGAGGACGTGGACCGTGTCCCAGTTGTGGTGTCCGTACCTTTGGGTGAACGCCTGCGTGTCTCCGGCGATTTGGCGGACGGCGTCCAGGGTGAACAGGGGCCGCACGTATCCGCTCCACCGGTTGGTGGGGTCAAGCCGGGCCGGGTACGGGCCGAAGTCGCGTGTGCGGACGCGACTGTCGGTGAGCTGGCCGTTCATGGTCCGTTTACTCCTTCTGGCATGGGTGACAGGCAGGACATCGCGCGTCCTGCCCGCCGAAAAGGGCTGGTCAGGGGTTGTTAGAAGAGGGAGGGGGGCGCGGTCGGCGGCTGGGCGCCGAGCTCGGGAATCTCCTCGCCGGTCTGCTCCAGCCACCACTTTGCGAAGTGCAGCCTGTGGCACCAGGCGTCGCCGGGGCGCAGCTTGTCGAGGCGGTCGAAGCACAGCAGGACCAGGCGGGCGCCGCCGTGCCGCGCGGCGATGCCGGCCAGCTCGGCGTAGATGCGGTCGATGCCGCGGCCGTTCAGGATCCGCCGGTAGCTGAACTCGTACGCGTCCTCGGGCAGGTTCTGCGCGAGCAGCTCCCGCGTCGGCGTGATCAGCCGGGCGTGGCCGGCCAGTTCGTAGCTGAGCGGGAAGCGTGGGTGGCCCGCGGTGGTGCGGATCGGAGCGCCCATGCCGGGCGTGAACTCCTGGTAGGTGCAGGTGGCGAGATCCATTCCCGTCCTTTCCGGGTGGGTTGGTGAGCGGGGGGCCGCCTTGGCGGCCCCCCGGTGGGGTGTCAGCCGTGGCAGATGCAGGTCTCACGGTTGAAGGGTTCGGTGCCGTAGAGGTCGTTGGAGAGCCGCAGGACCTTACTGAAGAGCTGGCAGAGGTCTGCGTTCTCTTCCTTCCTGTCCTGGGCGGTGAGGGTTTCGCGGAGCCAGGGGAGGATGAGGGCCATTTCTTCCCGGGTGAGGACGAAGAGGTCCCCGTTGTTGATCTTCTTGATGATGTCCGCGTTTCCCATGGCCCTTGCCTTTCCTGGTGGTGGTTTGTGGTGCTCTTCTCATTCTTTCCGAATCAGCTTGCCCTAGCCAGTTTGAACAATCTGGTTCAGTAAAGATGCGTCAAAGAAACGCAGGTCAGGCGAGGGCGAAGAGGTCGAGCTGGCGAGGCTGCCTCTGATGCCAGCCGTGTGTCGGCAGCGGCCCGCCGGGCTCGGAGTCCACGACCAGGAGGACCGTGCGCACGTTCGTCCCGGACGGCGCGAACGACTCGTCGGGCAGCGGGATGAACTCGCCCTCGGCGAGAGCGATCAGCTCGCGGAACTCGACCGTCGCGCGGTCGCTGTGCCACATCACCGACTCGGGCAGGACCGCGATCAGCATGCCGTCATCGGCGAGGAAGCCTATCGCGTGCTTCACGTGCTGCATGGCCGCCGCGAACGGCGGGTTCATCAGCACCCTGCGGTAGCCGTGGGGGCAGTTGAGCGGGTCCAGGTCGAGGAAGTCCTCGTGGAGCACGCGGCGGGCGGCGCCCTGCTCGCGGAGGACGCGCACGCGCCGCTCGTCGATCTCCACGCAGTCGACGACCGCGCCCCGTCCGGCCGCCGGCCCCGCGATCGAGCCGGTCCCGGCCGAGGGCTCGAGAACGCTCATGCCCTCTCTGATCCCCGCGTGCTCCAGGATGTCGTGGACCACGCGGGGCGGGGTCGGGTACCAGCCCTGCTCGAACCGGCTGGGGAACTCGCGGGTGGCGAGGCACGCCCGCATGAACTCCTCCACCGGGAACGGGAAGACGTGGGCGCGGACCGCGGTACGGCCGTCCCACCGGCCGCCGATCTCCTTCAGGATCTTGTTCACCTGCTCGTACGTGGGCCGGTCCAGCTCGAACGGGATCTGCACCCGGTCGCCGGAGATGACCGTTCGGGTGTCGCTGAGGACGTCGTAGACGCCGCTTGGGATCTCCATCGTGGTCCTCCTGGAGGGATAGGGTCTGGCTGCGTGAACGGGGCTTAGATCGGGAGATGTGGCCGGTCAGTTCGCGCCGCCCATCCCCCACCAGGCGCCGCTCTTGTTCTCCTCGGCCTCGGACCGGCGGTAGAAGTCCAGGCGGGCGTCGCGCTCGTCCGGGGTCTCCTGCCAGACCGCGACGTCCTCGATGGGGCCCTCGTGCCTGAAGGCGCGCGCGACACGCGCGGCGGCCTCCTCGGGGTTAAGCGGCTTCTGCCCTCCGCTGAGGAGGCTGGTGAACTCGGGGCGCCCATCCGTGGCGGCGTAGCTGTACCGGACCTTCCAGAGCTGGACAGTGAGGGCGGGGTTCATCGACATGCGGCTCATGGGTGTTCTCCTTGGAGGATTGGGGAGCGCCCCGTCCGCTGCCTGGACGGGGCGCCTGCGGGTGGGTGGTCAGGCGGCGGCTTCGGCCTCGGCGTCCGTCTTGGTGTCGGCCTCGGCGTCGGGGTTGACGGTCAGGCCGGAGGCGCGGACCTCGGCGACCATCTCGGCCTTCCGCAGGTTCGCCATCGCCTTCGTCGCGATGTCCTGGAGGTGCTTGATGCGCAGGCGGTGACCGCCGATGCCGCCCGGGGTCCCGGCGAGCAGCAGGGCCAGCTCCTCCGGGTCCGAGGCGGCGAGCAGCGAAAGGATCTCCCCCGCCCCGCCGAGCTTGTCGATCTTCCCGACGAGCTTGTTGCGGTCGGCGACGATGCGCTCCCGCTCCTCGTCGGGCAGGTCGAGGGAGCCCGGCAGGGCGTCCTGCCCCTTCTCCTTGCGGGCGGCTTCCGCCTCCTCGGAGAGGACGAAGAACGATCCCTGCTCCTCCTGGCGCTTCTCCTCGGTGTGGAGGGCCTGCGCGAATGCCTCCGCGTCGCGGGCGCTCTTGAAGTCGCCGCGCACCCAGCGTGCGAGGAACCGCACCTGGTTGTGGTTGTTGAGCTTGCCGACGAACCAGGCGAGGCCGACCGGCAGCTGACCCTTCACCAGGGCTTCCTGCGCCTCCGAGCACAGGCGCAGCAGGTCGATGCGCCACTGAACGTACGCGGGGCTCTTGCCAACCAGCTCGGCGACCTCGTCCACCTCGTAATCGGCGTCGACCAGCTTGCGGAAGGCCTTCGCCTCCTCGACCGGTGTCATGTCCGCGCGGCCGACGTTCTCGGCGACGGCCATCGCGAACGTCTCGCGGCCCTCGCCGACGCCGTGCATCACGACGGCCTTCATCTGGGTCAGGCCGGCCATCTGGGCGGCCCGCCAGCGGCGCTCGCCCATGATCAACGTAAACCGCTTCGTGTCCTCGTTGTAGCGAACGTTGATCGGCTGGAGCTGGCCCAGCTTCGCCATGGACTTGGCAAGCTCCTGAAGCCCGGCCTCGTCGAAGTGCTCGCGGGGCTGGCCCGGGTCGCGGTCGATCTTGCTGGTCGGGATCGTGCGGAGCTGCGTCCGCTGACCGTCGCCGGCCTGCTGGGCGGTTGCCTTCTTCGCCGGGGCCGCCTTGGTCGCCGCGGTGGCCTTTCTCGCGGGCTTCTTCGCGGCCGGGGCCTTCTTCGCCGGGGTCTTCTTCGCGGGGGCCTCGGTGGCGGTCGGGGTGGTGGCCTCGGTGGTGGCGGTGGCGGTCACGTCATGTCCCTTCGTGGGGTGGTGGGGTGTTTTGAACTACTTTCATTCTTTCCGAATTGGCTTACCCTAGCCAGTTTTGGCAAACTGATTCGGTAAAATGACTTCTAAGAAAACCGCAGGTCAGCAGCCGCATTCGCCGTTGGCGGCGGGCACCTGGAAGCAGCCGCCACAGGTCTTCGCGCGGACGGCGGCGGCCTTCGCCTCGTTGCGGGCACGGCCGCGCTCGCGGTTCACGAACTCGACCTGCTCGTTGTAGGCGCTCACTCGCTCTTCGAACCGCTGGTTCGCGACCCACTGTTGGGCGCTGCGCTCGCGGCGCTCGGCGCGCGGCATCGCGGCGTCGGCCGCCAGGGCGGCGCGCAGGCCGGCCTCCACGTCGGCGAGCTGGTCGACGAACAGGCCCCAGTCGACCGTCGGTTTCATGGCTTCGGCGATCCGGCCCGCGACCGTGCGGAGCACTGTCCGGTCGAGCGCGCCGCGAGTCACGGCCCGGCGGACGTCGATCGCCCAGCCGGTGTTGCCCTGGCCGATTAGGCGCCGGGAGAGGTCGAGCGCGTCTTCGGCCTCGCCGATCTCGATGATCAGCTCGATCTCCTCGATGATGCTCGCGGCCTTCATTGCGCTCTCCTCTGACCGTGTAGGTTGGTGTGTTTTGAACTACTTTCATTCTGTCCGAAATGGATTGCCCTAGCCAGTTTTGACAAGCCATTTCAGTAAAGAAACTTCTAAGAAGCCGCAGGTCAGGTGGGGTGCCCGGCCTCTACGCCTCCGCCCTCTCGGCGAGCATCGCCGCCATCTCCTCGGGGCTCTTCCGCCCGCCCACGCTCGATGCGGACCGGGTGGGGGACGGCCGCGACCTGGCGGACGTTGCCGGCCGCGACGATGGCGAGGGCTCTCGCCTGGAGGTCCGTCGGCTGAGTGCTCATGGTGCTTGCTTCCCTTCTGGTGTGGGTCCGGCCCGGCACTCGGCGCGCTCGGTGGCGCCCGGTGCCGGGCCGGTTGGTTGGGGTCATGCTGGTCAGATGGCGAGGATCGCCTCGCCGATCTCCGTGAGGCTCACCGCCTGGCCGTGGAACAGCGAGCGGCTGGCGTCCTGCTTCGCCCAGCCCTGGCTGATCACCCACTCGACCATGTCCTTGCGGGGCTTCTCGCCGCACTCCACGGACACCTGCGTCTGGCCGACCCTGCTCTCCCGGAGCTTGACGCCGTTGTCCCGGATGGCCGCCAGGGTGCGCTTCTGGGCCGGGGTCGCCTTCGGGACCTGCACCGCCGCGGGCTCCGGCTCGGGCTCGGCCGCCGGAGCCTGCTCCTCGGCCGGGGCGTCGTCCTCGATGTCCATGCTCTGGGCGAGGCTCAGGAAGCGGCGCAGGCCATCCTGCTCGTGCAGCCGGGCCGCGTTGGTGACCATGCTGGTGCTCAGGGCGATCCCGTAGTTCACGAGGGCCTCTGTGACCTTCTGGATCTGCTTGGCCAGTCCCTCGCGGACGCCGTGGCGCTCGATGCGCACCATCAGCTCGGCCCACGGCTTGGCCATCGCGTCGGCCACGAGGACGGCGTCCATCAGGTGGTCGAGCGAGGAGCCGACGACCTCGCAGCCCTTGATCAGCCGCTCGCGCGCCTTCTCGGCGGCTGCGGCCTCGCTGTTGGCGCGGGCGGTGAGGAAGACGATCGCCTTCGTGGCGTCCATGGCTGGCTCCCAGTCCGTGTAGGTTGGTGTGTTTTGAACTACTTTCATTCTGTCCGAAATGGCTTGCCCTAGCCAGTTTTGACAAGCCGTTTAGACAAAGAAACTGCCAAGAAAGTGCAGGTCAGGAGCCACCTGATGGTCAGCGGGCGTCGTCGATGGCGCCTGCGTCGATGCCGAGGAACCTGGCGAGCTCGTCGGAGCCAGTGAAGCGGCGGCCCTTGATATTGCCCAGCACGGTGTCGTCGGGGCCCGCGATCTCCACCTCGTCGTCCCACAGGACCACGCCGACGTCGCCGTAGCGAATGGCGGCCCGCAGGGCGTTGGCGAGGACCTGGTCCCCGGTGGGGCTGTCGCCGTCCGCGGCAACCCGCCGCGCCCAAGCCGCCCCGGCTTTCGTCAGCTTCTCGGAGTGGTGAGGCGCCGCCAAGCCGTTCTGCTCGGCGAAGTCGTGCGCTGCCTTCCAAAGGGCTGTGGCGATACCACGTCCTCGCATCGAGGGGTCCGTATGCACGTACTGCACCTCTCCACGTTTCGGGTGCCAGACGATGAACCCTGCGACGTGGTTGCCGTACGGGCCGCCAGGCCCCGGCGCCTCGACTCGGGCGTGGCCTCGGTCGTCGGCGGCCGTGGCGTGGAAGCTCAAAAGGAAGGACATGCCGAGCGCGGTGATCTCGACCGCCTGGCCCTCGTTCAGGGTGCGGGAGGCGTTGATGGTGGCCCACTTCTCGCGGACCAGCCTGTTGACGGTGGGCGCCGGGATCTCACCGTCGGGGCTGACGATGCGGACCGGGTGCGGGACTGCGGCGACTTGGCGGACGCTGCCGTCCGCGATGGTGGCGAGAACCCTCAGTTGGAGGCGGTTGGGCTGGGTGCTCATGCTGCTTTCTTCCTTTCTGGTGGGTCCGGCACCTGTTGGTGTCGGGTGTGCGGTGGGGGGTTGACCTGTTGGGTCAGGCAGCCTCAGACGCCAGGCCCAGGAGTTGCTGGGTGCGGCCGAGGGCGTACGCGATGGCCATGCGGTCGGCGATCTCGTCTCGGCGCTCCACCATGACTCGGCGGTGCTTGATGGCCCGGGGCCAGAGGTCGCCTTCACGGAGGGTGTCTCCGCAGGCGACCAGGGCTTTCAGACCAAGCCCCCAGACGATCACGTTGACGGCGCATCCGGCTGCGGCGATCGGGTCGATCTCCTGGGCGAACCAGGTGTAGTTGGCCGGGTCCAGGCTCATGGAGCGCAGATGCTGGGCTGCGGACCGGAGCATGCCGCCGGTTCCGGCGCACGGGTCGAGGAGTGAGTAGTTGTCGTGGATCTCGTCTCGGTTGCGGCCGATGGTCTGCGCGGCCATGAGGTCGCAGATCTCTGGCGGCGTGTGGTACTCGCCGAGGCCCTGGCGGGCTGTGCTGTGGCGCAGGTTGGTGATGGTCCACGACATGAGGTCGATCTCACTGTTCCACTCGGGGTCCGCGTGGCCGGTGTGGTCGAGAACGTTGGCGTCCAGGGCCGCGTGGAAGGTGGCGCGGATGGCGTCGAGTTCGTTCGCGGGCAGCTCGTCCTCCTCGGCCCACTTGAAGAGCAGGGAAGCGGTGTCGATGAGGTCGGGGCGGCGCATCCACCAGTAGGCAGCGACCTCGCGGACGCACTGGAGCAGCTGGCGGGTGTCGAGGGTACGGAAGAAGTCGGCCAGGGTGCGCGGGTAGCCCTTCTGCGGCCAGAGCGCGAGGGTGGCGACGATGCCCATAGGGATCTCCATGCGGGTGCCGCCGTGGGTGCGGTACCAGGCGGAGGCGACGGCTTCTCCGAAGCCGGGGCCGTCGGCGGGGTGCAGGGCGAACTCACCGCGGCGTCGGGTGGGCTCTGTGGTGGTGGCCGGCTGCTGCGGCTTGGGCGGGGCGGATGCCCACTGGCCTGCCGTCGGCTTGGGGAGGGTGATCGAGGTTTCTGACTTGGGGGGTTCCGGTTCGCCGAGGTTGGCGAACAGGTCGAGCTGCTGCATCGGGGGTTTCCTCCGTGAATTGCCTTCGGGCATGAGCCCGGCCCGGCACCGGGCGCTCGAAGCGCTGCGGTGCCGGGCCGGCTGAGGGTGGTTGGCTCAGTTGCGGGCGGTGACGATGAAGCGGGGGGTGCGGCCCGCGATGTGGACCCAGGTGCACTCGTCGCCCTTGCGGATGCCGTGCCAGGGGTGGTCCTCGGTCCAGCGGAGGACCGTCCTGCGGTGGCCGCGCTCGGTGATCTCGGAGGTGACGACCTCGGCCATGTAGAAAGTCCCGATGGTGGCAACCTCTGTGCCGGGGGCGAGGGGCTTGAGGGTGTCGTCCATAACGTTCTCCCTTTCCGGGCAAGTTGGTGTATTTTGAACTACTTTCATTCTGTCCGAAATGGCTTACCCTAGCCAGTTTTAACAATTCGATTAGGCAAAAGAACGTCAAAGAAAGGCAGGTCAGGCGCCTACCCCTGCCAGGCCCACGCCGAACAGGTCGAGCTGCTCGGGGGCCTCCGTGTCCGCCTCCAGCGGGAGCGGCTCCTCCCGCTCCCGGTAGAACCGCATGGGCGGCAGTTCCGGCTTCGGCTCCGGGGCCTCCGCGTTCGCCCGCAGCTCGGCCACCACGCCCGGGTCAAGGCAGTACTCGGCGATCTGCTCCTCGGTGGGCACCCAGCCCTGCGGCAGCCGAAGCAGGTAGGCGTACCGCAGCCCGTTCACCGTCGCCCAGGCTTCCAGCATCCGATCTTGCCGCTCCTCCCACGCGTACAGCCGGTCGCGAGCCTCGCTGTAGACCTGCCACTCGGCCCGCCGCCGCTCCTCCTCTTCAGCCATCTGGCGGCGCCGCCGCGCTTCCTCCCGGCCTCGCAGTAAGGGCCGGAGCTGCTCCCGCTCCTGGGCGCGGTTCTTCTCGACCGGCTTGGTCCGCCACCGTCTCCACACCGTTGCCGCGCGTCGGCCATCGGCGGTGATCCGGATGGGCCGCCGCTCGACCAGGTCCGGACGATGCGGCCGGGCCCGCCCGGGAGATCCTGACGGCGAAGCGAGCCGTCGAAGTTCCGGTAGAGCAAGCCGGCCTCGGCGGCGAAGACGAGGTCCGCCTGCCCGGCCGACCAGTCGAGCGCGGCAGCCTGCTCGCGCTGGAGGCGCAGGTCCGGCGGGTCCTCGACCGGTGGCGTGGGCTCGGTGACCGGCTCGCTGTCCTCAACCGGCTCAGGCTCGCCGGCCGGTTCCGGCTGCGCCGCTTCCTCGAGGGCCGCCGCGGCGGGCTGCGCCTCGCGGATGCGTTCGCCCGCGTTGGCGATGCTGACCGTTGGGCGGCTGCCGTTGAGGTAGCGGACCGACACGCGGAAGCACCAGCCGCCATCGGCTTCCACGGTCTGCTCGATCTCGTCCGCATGAGCGGCGCACACCTCCTCGGCGTGCCGCGAGTAGAGCACGACGTACGTGTGATCACGCTCGCCGTTGCGATAGAAGCCGGTGACGCGGAAGTCGCCGCGGCGGCCCTGAACGAGGCCGAGGCGGCGCAGGACTCGCGCGATGGCGACGGTCGGGGACGAGGCGGGGCGCTCGGTGGCCATCGGTCTTCTCCTTTCGAGGAGGTGCCCGGCGGGGCCGGAGCCCCGCCGGGTGGTGGTCAGATGCGGGTGGCGGCCATGGCGGCTTCGACGACGCCGATCGTCTGGCCCCAGGTGGCTTCGACGTCGGTGAACTCGGTGCCGCCGTAGCCGAGGTGGCCGGTGATCCGCGCCTTGCTCGGCGTGGGCTGGCCGGCCTCGTCGGTGCCCATGCTGGGCAGGAGGACCGTCCAGGTCTGTCCCTCGTGGTTGACCTCGGCGACCTTGCCGAGGTTCGTCTGGATCCACTTGGTGGAGGAGGCGGTGGCGGCGAACACGGCGGCGATCGTGGCGGCGTCCATGGCGGGCTCCCGTTCTGTGTTGGTTGGTGTGTTTTGAACTACTTTCATTCTGTCCGAAACAGTCTGCCCTAGCCAGTTTTGACAAACCAATTCGGCAAAAGCGCGTAAAAGAAAGCAGGTCAGGCGGCTACCACCCGGGCGCTACGGGCTCCTCATACGGCGACGGGACCTCCGGCCCGGTCTCATACCGTTCGTCCTCGTAGAACTCACACCAGGGCTTGCAGGGCTCGTCCTCGTGGGCCTCGCATCCGTCGCACTGGAGGCATTCGCCGCCGGTGGAGCAGATCGGGCAGCGCTTCTTGCTCATGCTCGTCCTCCGCGCTCGGCGGGCATGGGGCGGCAGTCGGGTACGACCAACGTCCACGAGTCCCGGGCTACGACGTACGGCTCTCCCTCCCACACGCAGAGCTGGATACGGTCGTCCTGGGCCGCGACTGGGGCGGCCGTGAACTCGTAGCCCCAGTAGCCCCGCAGGCTTTCCAGCGGCGCCTTCGGGTTGATGAAGCGGGCGCTGTCGAGCGTGCCGACCCAGCGGTCACCTGGGCGCACGTCAGCGGCGCGCGTAGGGCGTACGGCAGCCAGGTCGGGCGAGCCGTACAGGCTGTGCCACTTGGGGACCGCGGGGAGGGTCACTCCCGAAGTGGTCGGGTCCAGGTCGAAGAAGACAGCAGACATGTCGGTTCCTTCGGGGATGCGGCCCGGCCGTGTGCGGGCCGGGCGGTGGTCAGTGGTCTGCGAGGTGCGCGCGGAGCGCTTCGGCGGCGGCTCGTGCGCGTTCGGTGGTCCAGCCGGAGCCGGTGAGCGTGAGCCGGGCCCGCTCGTGCCTCGGGCCGTCGACGGCGACGATCTTCACGCTCATGGTCGTGACGTCGACGCCGATGCGGAGGTCGCCGGCGGGCGGCGGGGTCATCTCCCGCGCTTGCCGCCAGTGGACGGGCACGCGTTCCTCGTCGGCGCCGTCCGGGCCGGGGCAGGCGTGGGAGATCGCGTTCAGCAGCTCCTCGCTGTGCGTGCACTCGCCGTGGTGGTGGAGGTGCGCGACCCGGGTCTTGTTCATGCGAAACGCGTGCCGGGTGAAGGACGGCCACGTGCGGGTTGTGATGTCGCATCCCCACGCCGGGATGCGCGTCGTGCGCTCGAGCCAGAAGCCCTCACCGTGCTCGTCGATGTACGGGCGGCCGAGGTCCCAGCCGTGCACGCGGGCGGCCTCTTCCCAGACCCACGGCCGCCGGTTGCGGTAGTCGCGGTCGTCGGGGCCGGTCGTGACCCACAGGCGCCAGCCGTCCGGCCCGGCGTTGAACACGGCGTCGTCCGCCGCGTAGATCGGCTCGATGCGCACCAGAACCCGGGGCGCGTTCACCGCCACGATGGTGGGCTGCTCGTTGATCGCCTTCAGCAGGGCGCAGCCGTTGCAGTCCCCGCTGTTCACGCAGGGGCCGAACCCGCCCCAGCGGGCCCGCCGCGTGTCCTGGGACTCCAGGAGCGCGCCCCAGCGCCGGGGCCGTAGGGCGCACTGATTCGGGAGGCCCATGTGAGCGTTGAGGCTCAGCCGGTTCCAGCCTTTCCCGTCCGGCCCGCCGGCCGGGGCTTCGGGCGCTGGCAGGTAGATCGGCATCCGGTCTACTTCCTTTCGCCTCGGGCGTTGCAGGTGGCGGCGTGGTCCACGATCACACCGAACAGGGTCTCCATGTGGTCGCCGCTCTCGGCGTCGCACAGGTGGGTCTGGCACGGGGCGTGGACGAGTTCGAGGTCCGTCTTCACCAGGTCCTCGGATTGCCGCAGTGTGTACTCGGCCAGGTAGACCGCCATCGTCTGTTCCCTTTCTGGGGTCGTGGCCCGGCCCTGTGTGGGGCCGGGCCGGGGTGGTCAGGGGCGCTCGCTGCGCATCATGACGAGGTGGGGCCAGCCCAGTTCCTCGCCGACCTCGTCGACGCTCGGCCCGCCGGTCCAGGCGAGGGACGGCTTCACGTTCGGCGGTTCTCTCAGCACCCACTCGGTGTCCGGCCAGTTGAAGCGCACGCGGGACAGGATCAGGCTGATCTCGACCGGCTTCCGGGAGTCCGACGTGGGCCACTCGGTGGTGAGGCCGGCCGAGACGAACGAGGCGCGCATCTCGACCAGGTCGTAGTTCCGCAGCCTGCGCAGGACCCGATCGGTCACCTCGATGTGGCGCACGCAGGCCGCGAGGCCGAGGCCGCTCGTGGCGGTGACCAGGCCGACGGCCTCACCGTCGTGGCCGGTTAACTCGCACGCGATGCACGGCATCTCGAACCAGCTCGGCATGGGCTCGATGCGGGTCGCGAACTCAACGGTCATCAGGGGGCTCCTGTTCTGTGCTGGGGCCGGTCAGAGGGCAGCGAGGTCGGCGGGGGCCTTGCCGCGGTTGCAGGGCCGGTCGTTGTCGACGGCGATGGCGGCGGCCAGGCGCTCGTGCTTGCGGTGCAGGGCGATCAGCCCGGTGAGGGCCGCGGTCAGCACCTCGTCGTCGCGGGAGTTGAGGTGGCCGTGTTCGACGATGGCGAACCGGCGGGCGCGCAGGTCGGCGTCCTGGCGGGCGAGCTGCACGCTGACCGCCTTGAGCGGCTCCATTTTCGGGAGCTGCCCGGTGACCGGCGCGGTTGCGTAGCCGAGGATCGCCGCCGGGATCATGAAGTCGTGCTGGGTGAGCAGGTCGGCGGCCTCCCGCAGGGCGTCGGTCGCGCCCTGGGGGAGCTGGCCGGGCTCGTCGACCGGGAACGTCTGGATGGCGATTGCGGCGTCCTCGATAGCTCCGGCGAGCGTCTCGATCATGTAGCGCTGTGGGTGGTAGGCCCGGCCGCGTACGACGGCGGCGAGGTGGTTCAGGCGGCGGACGGCGGCGAGGTAGGCGGACATGAGCGTGTCTCCTTCGTGATCAGTGGGTTCAGGACTTGCGCTTGCGGGAGCGCCGCCGCTCGTCCGCCGCGCGCCGGCAGATACGGCACTCGCGGCCTCGCGGGCCGACGTAGGTGTTCTCGGTGGTCAGCTCGTGGCCGTGCTTGCATTGCGTCTTGGGCGACTTCGGCGGCTTCGCGGCTCGCTCTTCGCGCCGCGCCGCGTTGCGGGCCTCACGGTGAGCGTCCGCGCAGGTCAGGCACACGCGGTGGCCGCGCGCGGTCCGGCCGGTGTTCTCCCCGGTGAACTCGTGGCCGTTCGCGCAGTGCGTCTTGGCCGCGTTGGTGGCCATGGCCGTGTCGCCGCGCAGGACGTTCTCTCGGTTCGTGACCACCTCCATGTGGGCGGTGTTCACGCAGGACCGGACGCGGCACTTGTGGTCGATCACCGCGCGGTCGCCATCGACCTCCTCGGGGATCGGGCCGAACTCGGCCTCGTAGGCGACCCGGTGGGCGTACTGGAGCCTGCCTTCGTGCTGGTACCGCCCGTACCCCTTGGGCGTGACGTAGCCGGTCCAGACCCGGCACGGCGTCTCGTAGCCGCGGTCTTCGATCTGGGTCTTCGCCCAGAACCGATCGGGCAGTTCCATCGGGCTGGTCTCTCCCTTCATGCGGCGGCCACCCACTCAGCAGCGACTGCGTGATAGCAGCGGACGGAGCGCAGGCCGGCCGGGCAGTTGCACTGGCCGGTGGCTGCGGTCCGGTAGACCTCCGTGCCGTCGTCGGCGACGACGAGGAAGATCCGGTTCTGGCGGAGCGGGATGACGGCGCCGAGCTCCAGCAGTTCGAGGGCCTTGGCGACCTGCCACTTTGGGTTGGTCGCGTCCTGCCGCGCGTTGCGGCGCAGCTTGGCGCGGCACTTGGGGCCGTAGCCGTCGAGGGACAGCTTGCGGAGCGGGCGGCGGCACTTCAGGCACCTGCCGTGCTCGGTGGCCTTGTTTGCGCGCATCGTCCGCTCCTGTCTTGGTGGTTGAGGTTTGAACTACCTTCATTCTTTCCGAATCGGCTTGCCCTAGCCAATTTTAACAAGCCGATTCAGTAAAGAAATGGTCAAGGAAGCCCGCCGTGAAGAGCACGGCGGGCGCCTTCAGACCCGGCGGGCGCACACGGGACCGATGCCCCGCGCGATGGACTTCGGGTCGGTCAGCGTGGTGCCACAGACGCAGCACGCACCGATCAACCGGGAGTGCTCGGCGGCCTGCTCAACACTCATGCGGTGCTCGGGCCGCAGCTTGAACACCGCGCCCCGGTTGTACTCGAACCGCGAAGCGCCGTTCTCGGTCACCAGCTCCAGCGCGTACAGGCGACCAGCCTCGGATCGCTTCACCCGGTAGATGCGGCTCTCGCAGAGGCACATGCCCTCTTCCTCCAGCCCGGCAGTGGCGGCCTGGTGCTGCTTCCGTCTGTGGTCGGCGCGGGCCTGCGTGAGGGCGTCGATCAGCTGGGATGCCGTCCGCCGGTTGAGGACTCCCTGGTTCAGCAGTGTCACGGCGCTGTCGCGCAGCACGGCGACCTGGCCTTCGGCGTCGCCGAGTTCGGCGATCAGGCTTTCGATGAACTCGCGCTGCTTCGGAGTGACGGCGGGGCCTGTTTGCGCCGCGCGGGGCGCGGGGGCCTTGTGCGGGGTCTCGATCGCCAGCTGCGTGAGCGCCATGGTCGGGTTCCTTCCGTACGGGTGGGGATGGTCAGGCGGCAGCGGTGAACGCGCGCCGCTCGAAGTGGTTGGCGAGGGACCGCGCGCCGACGTAGGCGAGGCCGTAGTAGCCGCGGTTGGTGGAGACCTCTTCCACGCACCAGCCGCAGCGGTCCTTCCACATGCGGTAGGCCGGCTTGCGTGCCGGGCACGCCGGGATGAGGCCGGCCTTCCGGGCGCAGGTCGGCCCGTAGCCGAGCGCGATGCTCTTTGCGGAGGTCAGGATGCGACCGCAGCCGCCCTTGCACTTCACGGCGGTGGTCGCGGTGGTGGCAGTGGTGGCGGTCATGGCGCACTCCCGTTCCGTAACGGTTGGTGTGTTTTGAACTACTTTCATTCTGTCCGAAACGGCTTGCCCTAGCCAGTTTTGACAAGCCGTTTCGACAAAGGAATGTTAAAGAAAACCGCAGGTCAGAGGCCTGCGGTTCGCTCACTGGACGCCGTCGGCGCCCTGGAGGCTCATCGCCTGGCCTCACTCGTGTGGGTATCCGGGGCAGTTCTCGCGCGCGATCGTCGGGTGCCAGCCGCACACCGGAGCGGCCCACGCTCCGACCTCCGCCGGGTACTGCCGCGCCGCCTGCTCCGCGCGGATCTCGCCGTCCGCAGCGTCATCCCAAGGGCCGGCGAGTCGCTTGTCGCCCTTGTCGAAAACTGCCCAGTACATTCCTGCTCCAGATGTTCGGTCTCTTCCAGTGCCCCGCTGCGGATTCGAACCGCGCGCCCGTGGCACTGCGGGTGTCGGGTGAGCCGGGCCTGCCTGTGCGGGCCGGGGTGCTCAGACGGCGGCGGTGGGCCGGGTGCACTGATCGTGCCGGTCGCAGTTGCAGCGTCCGCACGCGACGCACATCCAGTCGGCTTCCAGCCCGCAGAGCCCGCAGCCGCCCGTCAGCTCCAGTTCGAGGTCATCGAGGAACATCGCGCGGTCGATCGCGGCTTCCCGCTCCGGCGTCCGGCGGTGGCGGCGGACCACCGTCCAGAACTCGTCCGGTGCGTTCGTGTGCTGGTCATCGGTCATGAAGGAGGCGGCAGCGTTGACGTCGCACCACTCGTGCGGGTCCACGCCGCACGCGGACAACGCCCGCTCGATCTCACCCTTGAAGGTCTCGAAGCTCTGTGTCACGGTCACTGGGTCCTTTCGTGTCGTCTGTCCTGGTCAGGCGGGCGGGGCCGGAAGTACCCGCTCAACGGTCACGACGTCCCAGGCGGCGGTGGTGACGGGCACGGCGAACACCCACTGGCCGCGGTAGGTGCGCCGCCGGTCGTCCTCGGTGGCGCCCTCGACGAGTGCCCACCATTCGCCCTGGCTGGTGGCCGGGTTGATCCGCACGCCCGTGTCGACGACGTTCAGGCGAGCACCGAAGGCGTGCAGGATGTCGGCGGGCTCGACGAGCATGCGCGGCGTCTCGAAGGGGGCAGGCAGGCCGGCCGCGATCCGGGCCCCCTGGGCGGCGGACGGGTCGGCGAGCTTGTACCCCAGATCGATGGCCACCTGCTCGGCCTGCTCGACGCTGGGGGTGTAGAGGCCCTTGCCGTATTCGCGGGCGGGCTTCCCGAGCTTGCTGTACGCGACGAAGGTGCCGTGCTGCTCCGTGATCGCGACCGGCCAGGTGCCGACGACGAAGCCGACGGCGCGCTCGGACTCGACGACCACAACGTCCCCGTCGGCCACCTGCTCCTGGTCGGCGGCCGCGCGGGCGTCGTCGGTGCTGGCGAAGTGCCAGACCTTCGGCTTGGCCTCCTCGGCGGCGGCGCGTGCGGTGTCGACGGCTTCGATGATCTGGCCGAGCTGATGGGCGGCGGCGGCCTGCCGGTTGTCGTAGGCGGGGCGCTCGGCGTAGGTGCTCATGATCGGTTCGTTCCTCTCTGGGGTGGGCTGGCCGCCCGCCGAGTGGCAGGCGGCCGGTGGTGGGTCGGGTTACTGAGCGCGCTCGATGATCCGGATCGTGTCGGTGTAGAGGCTGTCAACGCCCCGGCCGTCGCTGACGACCGTGCGTTCGCGGCCGTCGCTGCCGATGCCGTGGGACCAGGGCTTGCGGTCGACGCGGCGCCGGAGGACGGTGCCGGCGGTGCTGCCCGCGACGGCGCCCTCGACGAGGTCGCCGGGCTGGATGTTGAGTTCGTCCGTGGTGGCCATGGGTGCTTCCTTCCTGCCTGGGGCGGTTTGTGGTGCTACTTGCATTCTTTCCAAATCTGCTTGCCCTAGCCAGTTTTAACAAGCTAATTCAGTAAAGTGATCGCAAAGGGTTCGATATCGCAACTACGCTCAGCCGGTTTGGTCAAACTGACTCGTGAAAGACTGGTGCCATGCCCAAGCCCTATTTCGGCAAGCAGCCGCTGCCCGACTACAAGCCCAGCGACAAGGTCCGTGACGCCCTCAAGGCGTGGGAGGACGCCTTGAAGCTGGAGGAGAAGACGCGCCATGCAGCTCGTAAGGCGCTGGCCGAGGAGCTGAAGGCTGACCTGGATCTGCCCTACGCGGCGGTGGCCGCGCACCCGATCGTGCCGTGGACGGAGGCGACTCTCCGCATCATCGGCACCGAGTACAAGGTCCCGCCGCGGCAGCCAAACAAGGCCAAGAAGACAGACTAGTCCCGACAGCGCGAAGGGCCGCACCTCTGGTGCGGCCCTTCTGCGTGATCAGGTCGTCGGCGCGCAATGCTCCTGCTCGCGCGGCATCGTGGATTGGCTCGCGCGCTCGGGTTCGAGGATGCATTCTCCGATCGGGTGCATTCCATCGTGCCGCCGGGCGCGGTGCGTTTGGGCCGCGGCCTGGCGGGATGTACTCAGCTGGTCACGGCAACGACAAGGAGCAGGAAACCGACGAGGACGGCCCCGGTGATCAGCCTCTTCGGTATGCCCCGGCCGTCCTTCAAGGCGCGGATCTCCCGGGCCATGGCATCGGTCTCCTCTTTGTAGAGCTCGTACGCCTCGGAGCCCTTGGGGTAGCTGCTGAGCACCGTCGTGCGCCGTTCGATCTCCTTCCGCAGCGCGGTGATCCGTTTGCCGTGATCTCTGGTGCCCCAGAGGGCGAGAGTGAGCAGGCCGAGTCCGAGTAGGCCGGCGGCTTGCCCGGCGGTGGGCATCGGGATACCGAGGAAGGTCATCGCAGTGGCTCCTGGTTGGGGTCGGCCAGCCCCTCTCGAAGCGGGCTGTCCGGCCGGTAGACGGGCGGGTAGAGGGCGGTAGACGGGCGAGTAGAGGGCGGTAGACAGATTGGTAGAACCGCAGGTAGACGGCCCGGTAGATGTGTTCTACCGGGCCTTGGGCGGGGTCACGCTGCGCTCTCCGGGGAGGGGCCGGGAACGATCTTCAGCACGGGTGTGCTGGGCACCTCCAGCGGGAGGTCGAGGAAGGGTGCGGGAGAGGGGG
>NZ_MUNE01000219.1 GCF_002154605.1 Streptomyces milbemycinicus
GCGGCCCGGGCCGCCGCCTGCGTGACCGGGGCGCTGCGGCTTCGGGACGCGCTGACCGGCGACGGCCCGGTACCGCCGGCCGCCCGCGCGCGCATCCCCGTGCGCGGCGCCCACGACGAGGTCCGCGGTGTCGCCCTCGGCGTGACCGACGGCCCCTGGGACGGCGTGGCCCGCGCCTGGCAGGACGGCGCCGCCGTCGACTGGGCGGCCTGGTTCGAGGGCGAGGAGCGCGGCCGCGTCCCGCTGCCGACGTACCCCTTCGAGGGCCGCCGCTGCTGGCTGACCGGCCCGGACACCAGCGCACCCGCCGACCGGGTCACCGGCCCCGGCCCGCACCCCATGCTGGACGAGAACGTCTCCACCCTGGACACCCTCGCCTACCGCGGCTCCCGCACCGGCACCGAGTTCTACCTCGCCGACCACCGCGTCGACGCCGAGCCCGTCCTGCCCGCCGCCGGACAGCTGGAACTGGCCCGCGCGGCCGGCGAACTCTCCCTCGGCGGACCGGTCCGGCTGCGCGGAGTCTCCTTCGAGCAGCTGCTCTCCTACGCAACCGGGCCGCGCACCGCGCTCGTCCAGCTCTGGCGCGAGCGCGAGGTGGTCGGGTTCGAACTCACCGCCGACGAGCGGGTGGTCACGGCCGGCGAGATCCACCCCGGAGCCGTCGAGCGCCCGGCACCGGCCGACCCGGCCGCCGTCGCCGCCCGCTGCGCCGAGTCGGTCACCCACACCGACTGCTACGACATCCTGCGCGCCCACGGCCTGGACTACGGCCCCCGTATGCGCGCCCTCACCGAGGTCCGGCTCGGCGACGGGGAGGCCCTCGGCACCCTCGAACTGCCCGACGGCGCCTCGCTCGACGGCGTCGTGCTCAACCCCGCCCTCCTGGACGGCGCCCTGCACGCCCTGGTCGTGCTGCTGGCCCGCGCCTACGGCGAGAGGGCCGACGGCTTCCTGCCGCTGGCCCTGGGCGAACTCACCGTGCACGCCCCCGTCACCGGGTCCTGCCACGTCCACGTCACGGCCGGCCGGCTCGGGGAGCGGACCGCGCACGCCGACCTCACCGTCGTGGACACCCACGGCCAGGTCCTGGCCCGTCTGGACGACCTCGCCGTGCGTGTCCTCGGCGAGCCCCGCGAGTCGGCCCTGCTGGTCCGCCGCTGGACCGCCGTGCCCGCCGAGCCCACCGGTGCACCCCTCGGCGGCACGGCCGCCGTCGTCACCGCCGACCCGGCGCGCGGCGCACAGCTCGCCGCTCACCTCACCGCGCTGGGCATCGGCACGGTCGCCCGCGACCTCGGCCCGGCCACCGCGCCCGACGTCGTCCTTGTCGACGAACCGACCCCCGAACAGGCGCTGCACGTCGTCCGCACGCTCCTCGCCGCCCGCCCCACCGCGCCCGTGCGCGTCCTGCTGCTGCACCGCCATGACGCCGACGGCCCTCGCCCCGAACCCGCCGCACTCGCCGCCTTCGCCCGGACCGTCCGCGCGGAGAACCCCCTCCTCGAAGTGCAGGCCGTCGGCCTCGCCGAGGACGTGGCCGAGGCCGACGCGATCGCCGGCGAACTGGCCGGCCACGGCCGCGATCCGGAGGTCGCCCACACCGCACAGGGCCGCCGGATCCCGCAGGCCGAACCGGCCCCGGCCGCCGGCCCGGCAGCGGTCCGCGACGGCGGTGTGTACGTCGTGACGGGCGGCGCGGGCGGACTGGGCCGCGCCGTCGCCGGCCGGCTGCTCTCCCGGGCCGACGCCCGCGTGGTCCTGCTGGGCCGCCGCGAACGGCCCGCCGACCTGGACGAGCGCCTGGTCTACCGCAGCGTCGACGTGTCCGACCCGGACGCCCTGACCGCCCGACTCGCCTCCATACGCGAGGAGTTCGGGCCGCTCACCGGCGTTGTCCACGCCGCCGGTGTGCTGCGCGACGGTTTCGCCCTGACCAAGTCCGCCGAGGACTTCGCCGCCGTCCTCGCCCCCAAGGCCGCCGGACTGCGCGCCCTGGACGCGGCCACCGCCGACGACCCGCTGGACTTCTTCGTCGCCTTTTCCTCCATCGCCGCCCACATCGGCAACCCCGGCCAGACCGACTACGCCTATGCCAACGCCTATCTGGAGGCCTATGCCGAACGGCACGGCCGGATCACCGCGATCGCCTGGCCGATGTGGGCCGACGGCGGGATGCGCCAGAGCACCGAGGCCGCCGCGGACATCGCCGCCCGCACCGGCTTCGGCGTACTGCCCACACAGGCCGGCCTCGCCCTGTTCGAGCAGGCCCTCGGCACCCCCGGCGCGCTCGTCGCCGGCTACGGAGACCTCCGCACCATCACCACCGCGCTCACCGCGCCCGTCGCCCGGGCGGCCCGGACCGCCACGGCCACCGCGCCCGCCGAGGGCGGCGGCCCGCGCGACGAGGCCCTGCGGCTGCTGCGCGAGCTGATCGCCGCCGAGACCGGCCTGGATCCGGCCGAACTGGCCGAGGACGCCCCCTTCGACCGGCTCGGCATCGACTCGCTGATGATCGCCAAGCTCAACCGCGAGCTGGACCGGCACTTCGACGCCCTGTCCAAGACCCTGTTCTTCGAATACGCCACCCTGGGCGAACTCGCCGGCTATTTCGCCGAGCACCACGCGGCCGAGCTGACCGGCGGCACACCGGCGGCCGCACCGGTCACGCCCACGGCCGAAGGCACCGCCCCGCGCCCGCCGCGCGCCCCGCGCCGTACCGCACGAGCGGGCATCGTCGAACCAGCCGAACCAGCCGAGGACGCCACCGACGCCGCCGACGACACCGACGCCATCGCCGTCATCGGCCTGGCCGGCCGCTACCCGGCCGCCGACGACCTCGACGAGCTCTGGACCACCCTGGCCGAGGGCCGCGACGCCATCACCGAGATCCCCGCGGAGCGCTGGGACAGCCGCCGCTGGTACGACCCGGACCCGGCGGCGCCCGGCCTCGCCCACACCCGGTGGGGCGGATTCCTGCGCGACGTCGACCGCTTCGACCCGCTCTTCTTCGGCATCTCCCCGCGCCAGGCCGAACTGATGGACCCCCAGGAGCGCCTGTTCCTGCAGAACGCCTGGCACGTCCTGGAGGACGCCGGCTACCGCCGCTCCGACCTGGCCGACCGGCCCGTCGGCGTGTACGTCGGCGTGATGTACGGCGAGTACCAGTTCCACGGCGCCCTGGACGCCCTGCGCGGCGGGCGGCCGCTCACCGGCTCGTCCTTCGCCACCATCGCCAACCGGGTCAGCCACGCACTGGACCTGTCCGGTCCGAGCATGGCGCTGGACACCATGTGCTCCTCCTCGCTCACCGCGATCCACCTGGCCTGCGAGAGCCTGCGCCGGGGCGAGAGCGAACTGGCCATCGCCGGGGGCGTCAACGTCTCCGTACACCCGTACAAGTTCGCCTTCCTCAGCCAGGGCCGCTTCCTGTCCTCCGACGGCCGCTGCCGGGCCTTCGGCGCGGGCGGCGACGGCTATGTGCCCGGGGAGGGCGTCGGCGCCGTCCTGCTCAAGCCCTACCGCAAGGCGCTGGCCGACGGGGACCGCATCCACGGCCTGATCCTGGGCAGCGCCGTCAACCACGGCGCCCGGACCAACGGATACAGCGTGCCCAACCCGCGCGCCCAGCAGCGCGCGATCACCACCGCGCTGGAACAGGCCGGCGTCACCCCGGAGGACATCGGCTACGTCGAGGCGCACGGCACCGGCACCGCCCTGGGCGACCCGATCGAGCTGACCGGCCTCACCCACGCCTACCGGTCCGCCGAGGCCGCGCCCGGCACCTGGCCGATCGGCTCGGTCAAGTCCAACATCGGGCACCTGGAGTCCGCGGCCGGCATCGCCGGACTCACCAAGGTGCTGCTGCAGTTCCGGCACCGCACCCTGGTGCCCTCGCTGCACTCGGCCGAGCTGAACCCCAACATCGACTTCGGGCGTTCCCCGTTCCGCGTCCAGCGCGAGCTGTCCGCCTGGCCCGACGGGGACCGGCCGCGCCGGGCCGGCCTCAGCTCCTTCGGCGCGGGCGGCGCCAACGCGCACCTCGTCCTGGAGGAGTCCCCGAACCCCGACCCGGTCACCGACGTACCGGCGGGCGAGCAGCGCACCGGCGAACCCGTGCTGTTCCTGCTCTCCGCCCGCGACGAGGAACGGCTGCGCGCCTACGCCGAGTCGGCCGCCCGCTTCGTGCGGACCGAGCGCGTGCCGCTCGCCGACCTGTGCTTCACCACCCAGGTGGGCCGCGAGCCCCTCGACGCCCGGCTCGCGGTGGCGGTCACCGACGGCGGCGAACTCGTCGCGGCCCTGCGCCGGTTCGCCGACGGCGGCCCGGCCCCCGACCTCGCCGACGCGGGCCCGCTGGCCGAGTCGGCCCGCCGCTGGCTGGGCGGCGCCGACGTGGACTGGGCGGCCTGGCACGCCGGCCGGCCGGGGCCCGCCCCGCGCCGGGTGCGCGCCCCGCGGTACCCGTTCGCCGCGGAGCGCTACTGGATCCCGCTCGACCCCGACCTGGGCACGGCCGCTCCGCATCCGCTGGTCGACGCCAACGAGTCCACCGTCACCGAGGTCCGCTTCCGCAAGACGCTGCGCGCGCACGACCCGCTGCTGCGCGACCATGTGATCGAGGGCCGGCCGCTGCTCGCGGGCGCGGCGACGCTGGAGTTCGTCCGCGCCGCCGCCGCGCTCGCCGAGCCCGGCACCCGGCACGCCCTGCGCGAGGTGGTGTGGGGCCGGGCCGTCGAACTCGCCGACGATGAACTGGAGTTGTACGTCTCCTTCCGCCCGGGCGGCACCGGGCTGGCCTTCGAGGTGTACAGCGGGACCGGTGCCGGCCGCACCACCCACGCCCGCGGCAGTGCCGTCCCGGCCCCCGCCGCCCCTGAGGCCGCCGAGGACCTCGCCGCGCTGCGCGCCCGTCTGTCCGTCGTACGCGACGGACCCACCGCGTACACCGAGTACGCGGCCGCCGGGTTCGCGTACGGCCCCTCCTTCCAGGTCATCGACGAGATCCGGGGCGGCCCCGGCGAGGCGCTGGTCCGGCTGGTCCGGGCCGGTACCGCCCTGGGCACCCAGCTGCCCCCGGCGCTCCTCGACGGCGCCCTGCGGGCCTGCCACTGGACCGGCCGGACCACCGCGCCGCGCCCCGGTGAACTCGCCGTCCCCTTCAGCCTCGGCGCCCTGGACTCCTTCGCCCCGCTGCCCGAGGTCTGCCACGCGCACGCCCGGCTGGCCGGCGAGTCGGCGGGCGTGCGCCGCTTCGACCTGACCGTGTACGACGACCAGGGCCGCGTGCTCGCCTCCGTACGGGACTTCGCGGGCCGGCTGCCCGGTATCGCCGAGCCTGAGCCCGGCTCCGGCGAACCCCGCCTCTACGAGCCGTACTGGCGCCCCGCCGCCGACCCGGAACCGGCGGACGCCGCCGGGACCCTCGTCCTGCTCGGCCGCCGCCCGGAACTGGAGTCCGCGCTGGCCGCGACCGGCGGGTGGCGGCGCGTCGTCGCCGTCGGCGAGGACACCGGCCGACTCGCCTCCCTCGCCGACGAGAACGGGCTCGACCTCGCCGTCGTCATCGGCGACGTCCTCGGCGACGTCCTCGGCGACGCGGACGACGGCTCGCCCGCCGATCTGCTCGACCGCGCCTGCGCCCCCGTCCTGAACGTGCTCGACGCGGCCCGCACCGGCGCGCTGCCCGGCCGGGTGCGGTGCCTGGTGCTGCACCCGCAGAACGCTGGCGAGGACCGGCCCGAGTGGGCCGCCCTCGCCGGGTTCGCCCGCTCCACAGGGCCGGTCGCGCCGCGCCTGGAACTGCTCACCCTCGGCGTTGATATCGCGGCCCCGGCCCCCGAGGTCGCCCAGGCCATGGCGGTGGAACTGCGCGCCGCGCACCGCGCCGCAGGCCTGGAGGTCCGCCGTACGGCCTCCGGCGAGCGGCAGGTACGGGCCCTGCGCCCGCTCACCGGCCCGGCCGCCCCGGCCGACGTGCCCCTGCGGGACGGGGGCGGGTACGTCGTGACCGGCGGCGCCGGTGCCATCGGCCGTGTCCTCGCCGAGCATCTGGCCCGCACCCACGCGGCCAAGCTGGTGCTGATCGGCCGCTCCGAGCCCGACGAGCGGACCCGCGCCTGGCACCGCACGCTGACCGGCCTCGGTGCCGAGGTGCTCGCGCTGCGCGCCGACGTGGCCCGGGCCGACGAACTCGGCGCGGCGCTGGCCGCCGCCCGGGACCGGTTCGGCGCTCTGCACGGCGTGTTCCACCTGGCGGGCGTCGCCGACGAGGGCCGCGCCGACGGCGACCGGGAGCGCTTCGCCCGGCTGCTCGGCGCCAAGACGCACGGCCTGGTCCACCTGGACCGGCTGACCCGCGAGGACCCTCTCGACCTCTTCGTGGTCTTCTCCTCCGTCTCCTCCCTCATCGGTGACTTCGGAGCGGCCGGCTACGCCACCGCCAACCGCTTCGCCGACCTCTACACGGTGGACCGCGACCGCC
>NZ_MUNE01000022.1 GCF_002154605.1 Streptomyces milbemycinicus
CCCCCGGCCCAGCCCCTCGAAGGCGTCGTACTCGTCGAGCCCGATGAAGCAGGTGAACCCGGCGAGGCCGCCACCTCGACCGGTAAATCCGCGCTCGAAATGCTCCGCGACACCGACTTCGACGCCGCGATCGACCCCGAGCTCCGCGCCGGGCTGGCCAACCTCGATCCCCTGGAGATCGAGCAGGTGATGCGCGAGGTGGTGGCCGAGAAGACCGGGTACTCGATCGACATGATCGACCCCGATATCGATCTGCAGACGGAGCTCGGCATCGACTCCCTCAAGCAGTTGGAGATCGCCTCCGAGCTCTGGCGCCGCTACCCGGTCTTCTCCCGAGAGGAGATCTTCCGCTTCACGGCGGCCCGAACGGTCAGGGACTTCGCCACGCTCATCCCCGAGGTGCTGAAGAACCCCACCACCAATCTCCGCGTCGCCACCTCCGTACCGCTTGGCCGGGCGCATATCGGCTGGCGCGCTCTGCCCGAGCCGGACGTTCTGCTCGGCGCGTATGCCGAGCAGCCCCGCGCCGTACTGGTCGACGACGGCGGGGAGTTGAGCCGCTGGATCGCCGCGGCGCTCCGGTCGCGCGGCTGGTGGGTCGGCCGGCTCGCGCTGCCCGGGACGCGTACCGCGTCCGGCGAGGCCGAACCGGACACCTGGCAGCCGGCCGACTGGGGCGAGGAGAGCCTGGCGGAGCAGGTCGGTCTGCTCGGTGCCGCCGTGCCGCGCCTCGATCTGTGTCTGCTCCCCTTCAGCCGCGACGGGGGCAGCGACCGCGACGACGCCGTGCGCCGCCTGGCCCACGCCGTCCTGGTCGCCAAGCATCTGCGTCAGCCCCTCGGCGGTGCGGCGGCCGACGGCACCCGCGCCGGATTCGTTGCCGTCACCCGGCTCGACGGCGCGCTCGGGTACGCCGGCTCGGGCGGCGAACCCGACCGGGCGCTGGCCGGCGGCGTCACCGGGCTGGTCAAGTCGCTGGCCCTGGAGGCGCCCGAGCTCTTCTGCCGAACGGTCGACCTGGCTCCCGAGCTGACCGAGGAGCAGGTCGGCAGCTGCCTCGCGGGCGAGATCGCCGACGCCGCCGTCGATCTGCACGAGGTCGCCCGTCACCCGGCCGGGCGCCGTACGCCGGTCCTGGTCCCCGAGCCCGTCCCGCTGGTCGACTCGGCAGGGCCGGACGACCGGGACGGGGCGATCGAGCCGCCCGCGGAGCTGACCGCCGACGACACCCTGCTGGTCACCGGCGGCGCGCGGGGCATCACCTCCTGGTGCGCCATCGCCCTGGCCCGGCAGGTGCGCTGCGGCTATCTGCTGCTCGGCAGCACACCCCTGGCCGACGAGCCAGACTGGGCAGCCGGATTCGACGGCCGGGAGGAGCTGAAGGCCGCCGCCGCCGACCAGCTGCGCGCCACCGACCAGGACCCGGAGGAGCCGGCCGCCGCCGAGCTGATCGCCCGGCAAGCCCGCGAGATCACCGCCGGGCGCGAGATCCGCGCCACCCTGGCCGCCCTGCGCGACGCGGGAACCGAGGCCGAGTACATCGCCGTGGACCTGACCGACGCCGAGGCGGTGCGCGCGGCGCTGACCCCGCACGCCGACCGGGTCACCGGCGTCGTCCACGGGGCGGGTGTCCTCGCCGACCAGTTCCTCGCCGACAAGGACGCGGAGGGCGTCGGGCGGGTGGTCGGCACCAAGCTGACCGGCCTCGGCAACGTACTGGACGCGCTCGACGCCGAACGCTTGCGCCACCTGGTCGTCTTCACCTCCGTCTCGGGCATCTACGGAAACCTCCGACAGGCCGACTACGCCCTGGCCAACGAGGCGCTGAGCCGGTTCGTCTGCGCCTGGAAGGCCAGGCGCCCCGACCGCCATGCCACCGCCCTCGCCTGGGGGCCGTGGGCCGGCGGTATGGCCTCCCCCGGCGTCCAGAAGCTCTTTGTGCAGCACGGGGTGCCGCTGCTCGCCCGGGACACCGGCACCGGCTACTTCACCGAGCAGATGAGCCCCGAGCACGCCGCGGACCTGGTGACGGTCATCGGCCCGCTGGAGCCCATGTACCGGCGCAGCGAGACGCTGCCGGCCGGCGGCGTGGTCGTGGAGCGGCGGATGGCGGAGCTCGCCGCCGAGCCGCTGCTCACCGACCACCGCATCCACGGCTGGCCGGTGCTGCCCCTGACGGCCTCGGTCGGCTGGGGCGTACGCGCGGTGGAGGCGATGCACGGCGGGCAGCCCGTGGTCGAGTGCCGCGGCTTCCAGATCAGCAAGGGGCTGGTCTTCGACGGCTCGGCGGAGGACGACCGCTTCCTGCTGTCGGTCTCGCCGCCCGAGGAGCCCGAGAGCGGGGACTCGGCCGCCATCACCGTACGGCTCCGCAGCGAGCGGGAGGGCGCCGCACCGGTGCTCCGCTTCGAGGGGGGCTTCCTCCTCGAGAAGCGGGTCACCCCACCGGCGCCGGACATCGAGCTGTCGCCGTACGAGCTCCCCGACTTCGATCCGCAGACCCACGAGGCGTACGACGGCTTCCTCTTCCACGGGCCGACCCTGCGCGGCCTCGGCCCGACCCTGGAGGAGCGGCCCGGCAGGCTCGTCCTCGCCGTCCGGATGGCCGACCCGGCCTTCGGCCGGGGCGCCTTCGCCGGGGCCAGGTACAGCCCGGCCCTGGCCGATCTGCTGCTCCAGGCGGCGGCGCTGCTCGGCCGTCAGCGCCTCGGCCTGCTCTGTCTGCCGGTGTCGGTGGAGCGGGTCGAGCTCTTCGCGCCGCTGCCCGCGGACACGCCGTTCGTCCTCGTGGCCGAATCCGTCGAGGAGAGCCCGCTCCATCTGATCTGCACGGTCACCGCCTGCACCCCGGAGGGAAGGGTGCTCCAGCGGTGGAGCCGGATCGGCATGATCCTCACCTCGCCGGAGATGAAGGACAGCGGCGTCTTCCTGCCCGCGGAGCGCGGGGGGCGAAATGGCTGACACGGACGGCGCGGCCGCCGTCGCTCCCAACGGCGGATGGGGCTTCGAAGCCGCCGAGGAACTGGGCTTCGAAGGCGAGCCGTTCCTCCTTCCCGTCCCGTCCGCCGCGCCGACCCCGCCCGCCGCGCGGGGCACCGGTGACCTGAACCATCTCGCACGCGACATCGCCGAGCGGGTCGGCCGCGCGCACGCCGCGGTGCTGGAGGCACACGAGGCCGTCCAGCGGCACCTCCTCGCGCGCTATGCGCCGGGCGCGCGGCCCCCGGCGCCCGCGCTACATCCCGTGGACCGCCCGGCGCCCGTCGAGCTGGTCCGGACGGTCCCGGCGGACGCGGCGTACAGCGTGGCGGGCCAGGCCGATCCGGCGTGGATCCTCGACGCCGCCGCGGCGGCCCTGCCACTGCTCGGCGAACGCGGCCTGGCGCCGGCCGGCGCCGTCTACCGGCCCGGTCGTACCAACCTCAGCTGGCACCGGGGGCTGCCGGAGGCCGGGGCTGAGCTTCGGGTGCGAGCCGGCGCCGAGGCCGTCCACCGCGACGAGCACGGCACTCGCTTCACGTTCGACTGGCAGGTCCACGTCGAGGGGGACCTCCTGGTGGAGGCCACCGGCACCGCCGGTTTCCTGTCACCTGAACACACCACCGAGCCGCTGCCGGCCGGGGAAGACTCCTGGCCGGAGCGTCAAGTGCCCCGCTACCCACGGCAGTTCCGGCCGCTGGCGAACGCCCGGCGGTCCCGGCTGACCTGGCAGGAGCTACGGGCCCTCGCCAGCGGATTCCTCGCGGAAGTCCTCGGCCCGGACTTCGAGGGCGAGGGCACCGGCCCTCGGCTGCCAGGACCGGCCCCGCGGCTGATCGGCGCCATTACGGAGCTGTCCCGCGAGGGTGGCCGTTACGGGCAGGGCAAGGTGACCGCCGACCTCACCTTCCACGGCTTCCACGGCGGCGGCCCGGCGCGCGGAGCGGACGCCACCCCGCTGCTGGCCGAGGCCGTCGTCGGCGTACTCCAGGTGTACGCACTGTCCTGCGGGCTGCATCTGTGTCTGCCCGACCCGCGCTTCCAGCCCTGGGCCGGCGGCCCGACCGCCATCGAGGTGATCGACCCGACCGCGCTCGGCGCCACCCTCCGCTGCGAGGTCGACGTGGCCGAGGTGGGCCTCGTACCCCGCCCGCATGCGATCGCCGACGCCGTCGTCCTCGCCGACGACCGGCCCGTGGCCCGTCTGCACGGCATCGGCGTAGCCCTCCAGGAACCGCCGGGTAGCGACCTCGGCGCCCTGACGATCTGGGAGGCGCGGGACTCCCCCGCCGCCCATGAGTCGTTGCGGCAGCGGGGCGCACGTCAGCGGATGCTGCTCGCCCACTCGGCCGAGGGCGATCTCTCTGCCCTCACCGGGGAGCCCGAGGCGATCTCGGTGTCCCCGGTGACCGTACGGCCCCGGCTGCCGCGCGGCGATCTGCTGATGGTCGACCAGGCGCTCGACTACGACGCCGACCCTCTCGAGTTCCGCCCGGGCGCCACCCTCACCAGCGAGTACGCCGTCCACCCCGACCCCTGGTTCTGTCGGGAGTACGGCTCCGGCGCCGTGCCCAACCTCCTGTACATGGAGTCCAGCCTCCAGGCCGCCGCCCAGTTGAGCGCCGTTCAGGGCATTCTCAACCAGCATCTCGACAGCGCCTTCGTCTGCCGGAACCTGGAGGGCCGCGCCACCCTGCTCCGCCACGCCGACCCGCGCGGTCTCGCCCTGCGGCACCGCATCACGCTGGCCGACCACTCGAAGCTGCCGGGGGCCATCCTCCACCGCTACACCTACGAGCTCGGCCTTCCCGACGGGCCGGTCTACTCGGGCGAGTCGGTCCACGGCTTCCTCACCAAAGAGGTCCTGGACAACCAGCAGGGGCTCGATGGCGGACGGTACGTTCCGCCCTGGCTGAACCGCCTTCCGACGCGGCCCCCGGGGCTGCGCCGGCTCGACCTCTCCCGCGACACCCGGCTCGGCAGCGGGCGGTTCGCGCTGCTGCACGAGGCCGACCTGGTGCCGGACGGCGGTGAACACGACACCGGATACCTCCTGTGGGAGCGGACGGTGCCGAAGGACGACTGGTTCATGGCGCACCACTTCCGCTTCGATCCGGTGATGCCCGGTTCGGTGGGTGTGGAGGCGCTGTTCCAGTCCGTCGCGGCGTACGCGCTGCACACCGGCCTCGCCGACGCCCTGCCGGACCCGGCCGCGCGGCCCGCGGCCCAGGTCGAGCTGGCCTGGAAGTACCGGGGGCAGATCACGCCGGGACACCGCCGGATGCGCGGCGAGGTCCATATCCGCCGGGTGGAGCCTTGTGGCGATGGTCTTCTTCTGGTCGCCGACGGCAGCGTATGGCGCGACGACCTGCGGATCTACCAGGTGGACAACATCGGCGTCGAGATCCTGCCGACCGGCGGGGCGGCGGAAGGGCAGGTGCCGCGATGACGGTGCGATACGACCCGGACGGGGTGTACGCCGTCCTCGCCGACCTGGACGCCCCCTGCTATATCGTCCGGAACGGGGACCGGATCGGCGCCACCCCCGAACCTCCCGCCGCGGGTGGCCCGTTGGCCCCGCTGGCCGTCGCCGGACCGATGCCGTCCACCCAGCTCGGCGACTCCGGCTTCCGGCGTCGGCACGGCGTGTCCCATGCGTATCTCGCCGGTTCCATGGCCGCCGGTATCGCCTCCGAGGAGCTGGTGGCCGCGCTGGCCCGCGCCGGTTTTCTCGCCTCCTTCGGCGCCGCGGGCCTGCCCCCCGAGCGGGTCGAGCGGGCCCTGACGCGGCTCGCTCGCGAGATCCCCGGCTTGCCGTACGCCGCCAATCTCATCCACACACCGCACGCCCCGCGCCTGGAGCGGGCGGTTGTCGACCTCTTTCTGAGTCACCGGCTGCGCTGCGTCGAGGCCTCGGCGTTCGTCCAGCTCACCCCCGATCTGGTGCGCTACCGGGTGGCGGGGCTGCGCCCCGGCCCCGGGGGCGGGGCGTACGCCGAGAACCGGCTGATCGCCAAGGTGTCCCGCGCCGAGGTGGCCGAGCTGTTCCTCCGTCCGGCCCCCGAGCCGATGGTCCGCGCCCTGTTCGACCGGGGCGAGATCACCGCTGAGCAGGTGACGCTGGCGCGGATGGTTCCGATGGCGGACGACCTGACCGTCGAGGCGGACTCCGCGGGGCACACCGACCGCCGCCCGCTGATCACCGCGCTCCCCACCATGCTGCGGCTGCGCGACCGCGTCGCCCGCGAGCTGGGCCATGAGGCGCCGCCGGTACGGGTCGGCGCGGCCGGCGGCATCGGCACCCCGGAGGCGGCCCTGGCCGCCTTCAGCCTGGGCGCCGCGTACGTCGTCACCGGCTCGGTCAACCAGGCATGCCTGGAGGCGGGCACCTCACCTGCGGTCAAGGCGCTGCTCGCCGCGGCCGGGCCCGCCGACTACGCGATGGCCCCGGCCGCCGACATGTTCGAGGTGGGCGCCGAGGTCCAGGTCCTGCGCAGCGGCAGCCTCTTCGCCGGCCGGGCGCGCAGGTTGCACGAGCTCTACCGCGCCCACGCCGGCCTGGACGAGCTGCCCGCCGCGGACCGCCGGCGCCTGGAGGCGAAGGTGTTCCAGCGCCCGCTGTCCGAGGTCTGGCGGGAAACCGCGGACTATCTCACCGAGCACCACCCCGAACAGCTCCTCCGCGCCGAGCTCGACGCCAGGCACCGGATGGCCCTGGTCTTCCGCTGGTATCTCGGCCAGTCGTCCCGCTGGGCCGTCACCGGCGCCGAGCGCACGGGCGACTACCAGGTCTGGTGCGGTCCGGCGATGGGCGCGTTCAACGACTGGGCGGCGGGCTCCGTCCTGGCCGACCCCGGCCGGCGCCATGTCGCCGACGTCGCGCGCCACTTGACGCACGGCGCCGCGTTCCACCGCCGCCTCGCCCACCTTCGCTTCAGCGGGGTGCGGATCCCGGCGGCCTGCGCCACCTACCGGCTGCCATCGGCGCCGTCGGCGGTGCCCGCCACGCCTTGACCTGGCGACGGTACTTTCCTCGCGGCGGTGCGCTGCCACCGCTTTCGTCGGGCTGTCCCCCATGGCCTGTGATCCCTGCGGCGGTGCCGAACTGGCGGCGCTGGCCAGTCTCAGCGGAACGCGGCGACATTGCGGGCGGCCCAGTCGGCGAAGGGGCGCGGGGCGCGGCCGAGGACCCGCTGGACGTCCGGGCTGATGCGCAGCTCGGCCGGGCTCGGGGAACCGAGGATGTCCAGAGTGTCGTCGGCGAGCTCCGCCGGCATGCTCTGGGCCATGGCGGCCTTGGCCTCGTCGCGGGTGAGCTCGTGAAACCTCACTGGCGAGCCCAGCGCGGCGGCGATGGCCTCCGACTGCTGGCGCGGAGTGATCACCTCCGGGCCGGTCAGCTCGTACACGCCGCCGGTGTGCCGGTCATCCAGCAGGCAGGCCGCCGCGACCGCGGCGATGTCCGCCGGGTCGATGATCGGCACCCCGACGTCGCCGAAGGGCGCGGCGACGACCTGTTGCGCGCGGACGGACTCGGCCCACCACAGGGCGTTGGAGGCGAAGCCGCCCGGCCGCAGGACGGCCCACTCCAGGCCGGACTCCCGCAGCATGTCCTCCAGCGCGCGCATCGCGATCCGCGTGGGGCCGAAGGGCCTGGTCACCACGCCCAGCGTGGAGAGCAGGACGACCCGGCGGACCCCGCTGACCGCAGCTTCGCTGATGATGTCGGCAGGGCTGGCTCCAGTGGCGTGCAGGTCGCCGGACAGCAGCAGGAACAGCGCCTTCGCCCCGGCCAGCGCGGGCTTGAGGCCGGCCGGCTCGGCCAGGTCGGCCGCCACATGACGGACGCCGTTCGGCACCGCCGCCGTGTGCCGTGACACCGCCGTCACCTGCTGGCCCGCCTCGGCCAGCGCCTGCGTCAACGGCCGGCCGATATTTCCGGTAGCCCCGGTCACCGCGATCATGATCAGCTCCTTGTCGGATGTCCTCTGTGGCCTTCACGCTAGGAGCGCGGGCTAACTTTTGGTAAGGACATACCCTGAGGTAAGCTCATGACATGGCGGGAGGCGTGCAGCGCAGACAGGCCGAGGCGGGGGCGCGGTATGACGTGTTTCACACCGACTGCGCCGCGCGCGATGTGGTCGACCACGTGACCAGCAGGTGGGGCGTCTGGGTGCTGATCTCCTTGCGGAGCAACGACCTCCGGTTCTACGAGCTGCGCGAGAGCATCCAGGGCATCAGCGAGAAGATGCTCGCCCAGACCCTGCGCGCACTGGTCCAGGACGGCCTGGTCTGGCGGGAGGTCGAGCCGACGACGCCGCCCCAGGTCACCTACGGGCTGACCGAGTTCGGCCGGGACGTGGGCGAGCCACTGACGGAGCTGTTCGACCGGATCACACGGCGGCTGCCACCACGGCCGTGACCCGCGCCCGGCACAACGGCAAGGCGTGGCAGCGCAGTTGCCGCAGGCCCGGTGCCGACGGGCGAGTGAAGGCGTAGCGACCCGCCGACCCGCTCCAAGCGGTCGATCAGCCAATGGACTGCCACTGTGTATTGAGGGCTGGTCAGCGACCATACAGCGGGAACCAACATCCTGTCACAGAACCACCGTGTGCCCGGTCATCACTGTGAAACATGGTGTGAGCCAGGAGTGCACGGACCCGGCCCACCCATGGCGAATCCATGGAGGTGCAATATCATGACAAATATGGACTCAGTGGGCGAGACCGGCAAGCAGCCACGGTCCGAGGCGTGGAAGACGGCAGCGCAGATGCTGCAGGATGCCAAGCCTCCCTTCCTCCCCGAGGGCGCCTCGGGGATGACCATCTCGGTCGAATGGCTTCCCGGGGATCCCGGAACCCCTCCGCATCGTCACTCGGGGCCGGCCTTCGGATACGTGATCGAGGGCGCGGTGCGCTTCGAGCTCGAGGGCGAGCCGGAACGCGTGATCAAGGCCGGAGAGACATTCTGGGAGCCGGGTGGCGATGTGATCCATTACCAGGACGGCAACGCCCTGACGGACTCCAAGACGCGTTTCATCGTGACCATGCTGTGTGCGCCGGGCCAGCCGATGCTCACGCTGGTCGACGAGGAGGAACTGGCCCAGCGGGCCCATCTGCGCGCCCCGCGCCCCGTGGACTGATCCGACCTTCCTGTCAGACAGACCCGGCCATCACGCCGTACGGTCCGTCCCCCGCCACGCGTCGGGGCGGCGAGGAGACGGACCGTACGGGTCAGATCGGGACGGTGACCGGTCAGCCGAACTGGCCGGGCTTGTAGCCCCCGGCGGGCTGCTGGTTGATGACGTTGATGCGGTTGTAGGCGTTGATGACGGCGATGAGGGAAATCAGGGCGACAAGCTGCTCCTCGTCGTGGTGCTTGGCAGCGTTGGCCCACGCCTCGTCCGTGACACCACCGGCCGCGTCGGCGATACGGGTGCCCTGCTCCGCCAGCTCCAGCGCGGCGCGCTCGGCGTCGGTGAAGACCGTGGCCTCGCGCCAGGCCGCGATCAGGTTGAGGCGCAGCGAGGTTTCCCCGGCGAGGGCGGCATCTTTAGTGTGCATGTCGGTGCAGAAGCCGCAGCCGTTGATCTGGCTTGCGCGGATCTTCACCAGCTCCTGCGTCGCGGCCGGCAACGTCGAGTCGGACACCGCCTTGCCGGCCGAGTTGATGTGCTTCAGCACCTTGCCCGCGAGGGGATTGCCGAAGTAGTTGAGACGCGATTCCATGGTGATCTCCTAACCATGTTGCGGATACACACTACTGACCGGGCACCCCGGCAAAGTGCGACACGGTTGGCGCGTGACGTGCGTCTCAATATGCACCGCTCCAGGTTTGTGGAGGCCGCGCTCCCGGTGACCCCGGGACCCCTCCGCACCGCCACTCGGGGCCGTGTTTCGGCTATGTATTCGAGGGCGCCATCCGGTTCGAGCTGCGCACCGGGCCAGCCAATGCTCACCCTGGTCGAGAAGGAGGAGCTGGAGCAGCGGGCTCATCTGCGCGCCCCGCGTCCCTCCGCGGGCGGAGCGATCGTCGATGTCACACAAGGGGTGACCAGCCGGTCAACTAGTCATCCGGAACCCAACGTCGACGGAGCCCCGCTGTGACCGACCCGATCCAGCCGCCCAATTTGTCCACCGAGAAGGACTTCGACGGGACATCCTTCTCTCCCATCTACACAACGACAGTCACCGTCAGCGGTGGAACAGCAAGTCATGGGCGGGCCTCGGGCAGGGCTCGATCGGACGACGGGGTCCTGGACCTCAGTCTGCGGATGCCCGCCGAACTGGGGGGAGACGGCCAGGGGACGAATCCGGAGCAGTTGTTCGCCGCCGGTTTCGCGGCCTGCTTCCACGGAGCGCTGAGCCTGGTGGCACGGCAGGCCGCGCTCGACCCCTCCACGATCTCCGTAGACGCGACCGTGGCCTTTGGGCGGGACCCGGAAGACGGCGGCTATCTGCTGCACGTCGATCTGGTGGTCTCATGGCCGGGCACCGATCCGGAGATCGCCGCTCCCCTGCTGGAGAAGGCCGACTCGCTGTGCCCCTACGCCAGGATGGCCTGGCAGGGAACGCCGACCACCATCACGCTGGCTTCCTAGGTTTTCGTCCGCGTAGCCGCCATGTGCTGTCGTCCGGCAGCGCATGGCGGCGCCTCACCGGCCCGGATGACAGCCGTATCGATTCACAGCGGGAACCACAGGTCTGCGTCGGCAGCCTCTTCTTTGCGGATGGCGAAGAGGGCGATGTCGTTCTTCGGCGAACTCTGCGGTGACAATGCGGCGATGGTGGGGTGATCACCCGTGGCGAACGGCTCGTTCCGGCTCCCGGTGGGCGACTCGAAGTACTCGGCGTTGATGGCCTTGTACTGCGCCCACTGTTGCGGGAGGTCGTCTTCGTAGAAGATCGCCTCTACGGGGCAGACCGGCTCGCAGGCATGGCAGTCCACGCACTCAGCGGGGTTGATGTAGAGCGTGCGATTGCCTTCGTAGATGCAGTCCACAGGGCATTCGATGACGCACGCTCTGTCCTTGATATCGATGCATGGCTGCGCGATGACATACGTCACCCCATCCTCCTTCGTCTCCACGGGAACCGACTGGTGAGCGTGGCGCGACAGGTGTTCCCTGGGAATATGACCAGGAACCCCTCGATGGTGTGACAGCGGCGCCGGGTGCCCCACCCGTGGGTGGTCGGGCTCCCAGGTTGTCACAAGGTGAGGGGCGAATCGGTCTGATGGATGACTCTCACACCATGGCTCGCAGCTGCGACATCTGAGATGAGGAACAGCGTGTCCCCCGAGAATACTTACGTGATCGTCGGAGGCGGTCTGGCCGCGGGCAAGGCGGCGGAGGCGCTCCGGGAGCACGGCCACAGCGGCCGGCTCATCATCATCGGCGACGAGCGGGAGCAGCCGTACATCCGGCCACCGCTGTCCAAGGGCTATCTGCTGGGCAAGGAAGAGCGCGATTCGATCTTCGTACACCCCGCGGGCTGGTACGCGGAGCACGATGTCGAGCTGCGCCTGGGCACCAGCGCGCGGGCGATCGACGTACGAGCCCAGCAGGTGGAGTTGGACAACGGGGACCGGGTGCCCTACGCCAAGCTGCTCCTGGCCACCGGTTCGTCTCCGCGTCGTCTGTCCATCCCCGGGGCGGACCTCGACAACGTTCTGTATCTACGCCGGGTAGGGGACAGCGAACGGCTCAAGTCCGCCTTTGCCGAGGGGGCGAAGATCGTCGTCATCGGCGGCGGATGGATCGGGCTCGAGACCGCCGCGGCGGCCCGGATGGCCGGGGCGGAGGTGACGGTGCTCGAACACTCTGAGCTCCCCCTGCTGAAGGTGCTCGGACGCGAGGCCGCCGAAGTGTTCGCCGACCTCCACACCGGCCATGGCGTCGTGCTGCGCCCCAACGCGCAGGTGGAATCCCTCACCGGAACGCAGGGCCGGGTGGACGGGGTCCGGCTCGCCGATGGCACCCACCTCGCCGCGGACGCGGTGGTCGTGGGTATCGGCATCACGCCCAACGTCCAACTGGCCCAGGAGGCGGGCCTGGACGTGCGCAACGGCATCGTCACCGACGAACATCTGCGGACTTCGGTGGCCGGCATCTACGCCGCGGGCGATGTCGCCAACGCCTACCACCCGCTGCTCGGCCGCCAGCTGCGTGTGGAGCACTGGGCCAACGCGCTGCACCAGCCGCGCACGGCGGCGCTGAGCATGCTCGGCAAGGACGCTGTGTACGACAGGCTGCCGTACTTCTACACGGACCAGTACGACCTGGGCATGGAGTACACGGGTTACACGGAACCCGGCGGCTATGACCGCGTCGTCTTCCGTGGCGAGCCGGCCGAGCGGCGGTTCATCGCCTTCTGGATGTCGGGGAACCGCGTACTGGCGGGGATGAGCGTCAACATTTGGGACGTCATCGATCCGATCCGGTCCCTCGTCACCTCCGGGGCCGGCGTCGATGACGCGCTCCTCGCCGACCCGGACGTCCCGCTGGACCGCATCCGCCCGTAGCCGCAACGTGTGGGTGTCACAGATACCCGAATCACCTGGTCGTAGTGGATGACAACCTTCACGATCGGAGTAAACAGTGGCTGTGATCGAACGACGTCTTTCCACCACGGTGCTGGTGATCGGCACAGGAGGGGCGGGACTGCGAGCGGCGATCGAACTGGCCGAGTCCGGTGTCGACGTCCTCGCCGTCGGCAAACGCCCCAAGGAGGACGCCCATACGGCACTCGCCGCCGGAGGAATCAACGCGGCTCTGGCCACGATGGACCCCGAGGACAGCTGGCAGCAGCACGCCGCCGACACCCTCAAGGAGAGCTATCTGCTCGCCGACCCCCGCACCACCCAGATCGTCACCCAGGGCGCGGCCCGGGGCATCGACGACCTGGAGCGGTACGGCATGGCCTTCGCCAGGGAAGGGGACGGCCGGATCTCCCAGCGCTTTTTCGGTGCGCACAAGTTCCGGCGCACCGCCTTCGCCGGTGACTACACCGGTCTGGAGATCCAGCGCACTCTCATCAGACGCGCGGATCAGCTTGATATCCCGGTGCTCGACGGCGTCTACATCACTCGGCTCCTGGTGCATGACGGTGCCGTCTTCGGGGCTTACGGCTTCGACCTCACCCATGGGACGCGGTATCTCATCCATGCCGACGCCGTCATTCTCGCGGCGGGTGGCCACACCCGCATCTGGCGGCGTACGTCCTCACGACGCGACGAGAACACCGGTGACTCGTTCCGTCTGGCCGTGGAGGCCGGGGCCCGTCTGCGCGACCCTGAGCTGGTTCAGTTCCATCCCTCCGGGATCATCGAGCCGGAGAACGCGGCAGGCACCCTGGTCAGCGAGGCCGCGCGCGGTGAGGGCGGTGTCCTGCGCAACGCGCTCGGGGAGCGGTTCATGACCCGCTACGACCCCGAGCGCATGGAGCTGTCCACCCGCGACCGGGTGGCCCTCGCCTCGTACACGGAGATCAAGGAGGGGCGCGGGACCCCCAACGGCGCGGTGTGGCTCGATGTCTCTCATCTGCCACGGCAGACGATCATGACTCGGCTCCCCCGGGTCTACCAGACCCTTCTGGACCTGCAGATGCTGGACATCACCCGCGAGCCCATCGAGATCGCGCCCACCGCGCACTACTCGATGGGCGGGGTCTGGGTACGGCCCGAGGACCACAGCACGGACGTCCGCGGCCTGTACGCGATCGGTGAGGCGTCGAGCGGGCTGCACGGCGCCAACCGCCTCGGTGGCAACAGTCTCATCGAGTTGCTGGTCTTCGGCCGGATCACGGGCCAGGCCGCCGCCGCCTATTCGGAGGCGCTGACCGCGCAGCCGCGGTCGGCGTCGGCGGTGGCCCAGGCCCGTGCCGAGATCGACGATCTCCTCGCGGCGGACGGGCCGGAGAACGTCCGGGCCCTGCAGCGCGCCATCCGTAACACCATGACCGAACATGCGGGAGTCGTACGCGACGGAGAGGGGCTGCGCGCCGGGCTGGCGGAGCTCACCGCGATCGAGAAGAGGATGGAAGACGTCGGCGTCCACCCCGACATCGCCGGCTATCAGGATCTCGCGCACGCCTTCGATCTCAAGTCGGCCGCCCTGGCGGCCCGGGCCACGCTCGAAGCGGCGCTTGAGCGCCGTGAGACCCGCGGCTGCCACAACCGCAGCGACTACCCGGACCTCGACCCTGCTCTGCAGGTCAACCTTGTCTGGTCCCCGACGACGGGTGTCACCCACGAAAGCATTCCGCCCATCCCGGACGAGATTTCCGCGCTGATGGAGGATGTCTCGACCGAAGGAAAGCTCGTCGAGTGATGTCCGCTCGCCGGCACCTGTCGAATCTCTGCGGCCGCCTGTCACACATTGCGCGGCTGTCCGGTCTCTCCAGTGAAGGCCACATCAGCCGGTGCCGGTGAACAGTGCATCGCAGAATGCGCGCGCCGCACACGTATGACAACATCCGAAAGGTTTCCATGATGAAGGTTGTAGTGATCGGTGGTACCGGGCTCATCGGCTCGAAGCTGGTCGGCAAGCTCACCGAGCACGGGCACGAGGCGGTCGCGGCCGCGCCCAACACCGGCGTCAACACGCTGACGGGCGAGGGCCTGGCCGAGGTCCTGGAGGGCGCGTCGGTCGTGGTCGACGTGTCCAACTCCCCCTCGTTCGAGGACGAGGCCGTGATGGACTTCTTCCGCACCTCGACCACCAACCTGCTGAAGGCGGAGGCCGAGGCCGGTGTGACACACCATGTGGCGCTGTCCGTGGTCGGCACCGAACGGCTGCAGGAGAGCGGGTACTTCCGCGCCAAGCAGGCCCAGGAGGAGCTGATCAAGGACTCGGGCATCCCGTACTCCATCGTCCACGCCACCCAGTTCTTCGAGTTCGCGAAGGGGCTCGCCGACGGGGTCACCGACGGCGACACCGTGCGTCTGCCCGCCGGGAAGATCCAGCCCATCGTCTCCGACGACGTGGCCGCGGCCGTCGGCCGCACCGCGGTCGGTCCCCCGGTCAACGGTGTGGTGGAGGTCGCGGGCCCTGAGGCCTTCGAGCTCGAGGACTTCATCCGCATGGGACTCGCCGCGAAGAACGACCCCCGCAAGATCGTCACTGACCCGAAGGCCACGTACTGGGGTGCCGAGCTGCAGGAGACCACGCTCCTGCCCGGCCCTGACGCGCACATCGCCGAGACCAAGTTCGCCGACTGGCTCGCGCAGCAGCAGTGAGCCCTGCCAGTGGCCGTCTCGCCCCCGCGCCGTTCCACGCAGTGGGAACGGCGCGGGGCGACGCCACTCCGTACGCAGACACTGTGATTCACACCGACTCAGTGTGCACACCGTGTCTGCCGGCGTGGCCTCGCTCCTGTGCGGCCTCGCTCCCAACATGGGCATGCTCATCACCGCTCGCGCCCTGCAGGGCGTCGGTGGCGCGCTTCTCACCCCGGGCTCGCTCGCACTTATCGAGGCATCGTTCCACCCGGATGACCGGGCCCGCGCGGTCGGCCTGTGGTCGGGATTCGGCGGCATCGGCGCGGCAGTCGGCCCGTTCCTGGGCGGCTGGCTGGTGGATGGCCCTGGTTGGCGCTGGATCTTCCTGCTGAATGTACCGCTGGCTCTGGCATGTGTGTCCATCGCGCTGCGCCACGTACCGGAATCCATGGCCGCTCCCCATCAGGCTGCCGCGGTGGACTCCGGAACCGGGGCGGTACCGGAGGACACCGCGCGCCGACAGCATGGCTTCGACGTTTCAGGGGCCGCCCTTGGGGCGCTTGCGCTCGCTCTGGCGACATACGCGCTGGTCGAGGCCCGGAATGGAAGCCTCGTGGTGGCCCTCTCGGCGGCCGGCGGCGTGGCGGCGGGCTTCGCGTTTGTGTTCGTAGAACGGCATCGGCCTGACCCCATGATGCCGCTGTCCCGTGGGTCCACTGCTGACCGCGGCGGGGATGCTCATGATGCTCCGGGTCGACCTCGGCGCGTCGTATGTCGGCGATGTTCTCCCTGCCCTGCTGGTCATAGGCGCCGGCATGGTCAGCTTCGTCGCTCCGCTGACGGTGACCCTGCTGGCCTCGGTGGACAGTGGAAAAGCCGGACTCGCAAGCGGGATCAACAACGCGGCCGCGCGGGCCGCCGGGCTCGTCGCCGTTGCGGCGCTGCCGCTGCTCACCGGCATGGACTCGGACGCGTATCGCTCGGGCGAGGCATTCAACGAGTCATTTCGCCGGGCGATGCCGATATGCGCGGCGATTCTGGAGGTCGGGGCGGTGTTGGCCTTCGTCACGGTGCGAGGCGCGGCCCCGGACCGTCATCGGCCTCAATGCCGGAGGCATGGGTGGTTGACGACGCCGCCCCTGGAGCCACGGCCCAGCCACCGCCCGCGATGAGTAGCGCAAGTCCGCTATGACGTTTTGTACTGGCCATGACCCACCATGAGGAGCAGAGACCATGACGGAGTCGAACTCTACGCAGCTGCAGCCCATGCCCACGGACTGGCAGCGTGCCCTCGCCGTGGTGGCCCACCCTGATGACCTTGAATACGGGTGTTCGGCCGCCATGGCTTCCTGGATCGACGAGGGCCGCGAGATCGCCTATGTCCTCGCCACGCGTGGCGAAGCAGGCATCGACACCGTCGCACCGGCTGAGTGCGGACCGTTGCGGGAGCGTGAGCAGCGGGCCAGTGCCGCCGCCGTCGGCGTGTCCGTGGTGGAGTTTCTCGACCACCGGGACGGCACGATCGAGTACGGCGTCTCCCTGCGTCGTGACATTGCCGCTGCCATCCGTCGCCACCGGCCCGAGCTGGTGATCACCCTCAACCATCACACCACATGGGATGGGGGCGTCTGGAACACCCCGGACCACGTGGCCGTGGGGCACGCCACGCTCGACGCGGCGGCGGACGCCGGCAACCGCTGGATCTTTCCGGAGCTGACCGAGCAGGGCTTGCAACCATGGAATGGTGTCCGCTGGGTCGCCGTCGCCAACTCCAAGAACCCCACCCACGCCGTACCGGCGGAGCCCGGTCTGGAGCGGGCGGTGCGCTCGCTGCTCGAGCACCGCGCCTACATCGAGGCGTTGACGGACGAGGATCCCGAGACCTATGTGCGTCGTTTCCTGACCGAGAACACCCGCGAGCTGAGCGCACGGTTCGGCGGGCAACCAGCCGTTGTCTTCGAGCTGTTCAACCGATGACCGCCGGCGAGCCTCAACGCCGCATACCAGGTGTCAGCGTCCGCCCGCTCGGGCCAGCGCGTCCTCGGCCTGGGCGGCCAGGGTGCCGACCAGATCGGCCGCGGACGGCAGGTCGTTGATGAGGTCGATGGCCTGGCTGGCCCACTGCGGCAGTACGGGGATCTTGCCTTGCGCCACGGCGTCTTCGTAGGCCTCCTGGGCATGAGGGGCAGTTGCGAGCTCGCCCTCCCGGCCCCGCCATTCGTCGAGGAAGGGGTGGCCAAGGGTGCGTGCGGTGTACTGCGCCGGCCACCGTGAGGCGCGGGCGATGTCCAGCACCCTGTTGCGCTCGGTGTCCTCCCCGCGTCCCTCGACGATCGCCCTGGCGGTCGCGGGGGCGACCAGGGCCTCGGTCGTGGCCTGGAAGCGGGTGCCGAGCAGGGCCCCCGCAGCCCCCAGGGCCAGGGCCGCCGCCACGCCGCGGCCATCGGCGATCCCGCCGGCAGCCAACACCGGTACCGGCGCCGCGAGATCCACCACGAGCGGTACGAACGGCAGTGTGGACCGTCCGTGCCGGGCCCCATGCCCACCGGCTTCGGTGCCCTGCGCCACGATCACATCGGCACCCAGATCCACCGCCCTACGGGCCTCCGCCATGTCGGTGACCTGGAGGATCAGCGCCGCGCCCGCGCTGCGGACGGGCTCCACGAACGGACCGGCGTCGCCGAAGGACAACATCACCGCCGTCGGGTTGTGCTCCAGCGTCCGCGCGATCACACCGTCGTCGATTGCCCACGTCTGGAACCCGATGCCCCACGGATTCCCCGCGCACTCGTCGACCAGGACGGGCAGTTCGCGGGCCAGCCAGTCCTGATCCCCGTTCCCGCTGCCCAGCAGTCCGAGCCCGCCACCGCGCGAGACCGCCGCCGTCAGGGCACCACCGGCCGACCCGCCCATCGGGGCCAGGGCGATCGGATGCTCCACACCGAACAGTTCCGTAAACGCCGTCGACAATCCCATACCCTCACTCCTCGCCCTCGGCCGTACCGGTCGAAGCGAAATCAACAGCCTGCCGGCGTGGCAACGCCACTTGTGTGGTGTACCACGCCGAGCACAGGGTTGATCGGGATTGTGCGTTACCGCCGGTCAGCCGGTGAACGACTCGGGGTCTCAGTGAAACTGTCCGGCCTGGTAGTTGCCGGCGGGCTGCTGGGTGATGATGTTGAGCCGGTTCACCGAGTTCATGAAGGAGACCAGGATGACCAGGGCGGTGAGCTGTTCCTGGTCGTAGTGGGTGGCGGCTTGCGCCCATGTCTCATCGCTGACCCCGTGGGCCGCGTCGGCGACGCGGGTGCCTTCCTCTGCCAGTGCCAGTGCGGCGCGTTCGGCCTCGGTAAAGACGGTGGCCTCCCGCCATGCCGCGACCAGGTTGAGCCGTACCGGGGTCTCGCCCGCGGCGGTGGCTTCCTTGGTGTGCATGTCGATGCAGACGGCGCAGCCGTTGATCTGGCTCACGCGCAGGGCCACCAGTTCCTGCGTCGCGGCGGGCAGTGGCATGTCCTTGAGCTCCTTGCCCGCCGACATGAAGTACTTGAGAGCCTTCCCAGCGGCAGGGATGGTGAAGTAGTTCAGTCGCGCGTCCATGATGTGCTCTCCTCGGTGATCGCCAGTGGCTTACACCCCCTGAGACGAGGCAGCCCGACCCCCTGTGACACGCACGAATGTGACCTGGATCTCGACGATCGGCCCTCGACACCGCGCTCGCATATCACCGTCGATGGCCGCTGGTGATCTCCTCGTACTCCTGGACGGTGGGCTTGGGAATCTGCGTCCCCTCCCCGTAGAAGCCCCGGCTGAGCCTGGCCCGCAACCGTCGAGTGCGGCTGGTACTCCTCACCGGGCCTCCTTGAACACCCGGGCCACCGGACTCGATGGGCTGGTACTGCTCGTGCGCTGTCAGGATGTGCAGTCGCTCCCGGCTCAGTGGCTCATGCACCTCGACGAACTCCCCGTGCGGCAAGCGCTTGATGATGCCGGTCTCACGTCCGTGCAGCACCTTGTCCCGGTCGCGACGCTGGAGGCCGAGGGCCCACCGCTTCGTCACCGCATAGACAGCGATGGGTACGAGGAAGAGGCCGATGCGAACTGCCCACGTCACGGAATTGACCGAGACATGGAACTGGGTCGCGATGATGTCGTTCCCGGCGCCGGTCAGCGCCACCAGATAGACACTGATCCATGCCGCGCCGAGCCCCGTGCGCACCGGCCGGTTGCGTGGTCTGTCGAGGAGATGGTGTTCACGGTCGTCATCGGTGACCCATGCCTCGATAAACGGGTACGCACCCATGACGAGAAACAGACCGACGCCGGCCAACAGCGGGATCAGGTTGTCAAGGGCCAGGGTATGGCCCCAGATACTGATCTCCCAGCCGGGCATGACCCGAATCAGCCCGTCGGCTACGCCCATGTACCAGTCCGGCTGTGATCCCGCCGAAACCTGATCGGGGCGGTAGGGGCCGTACTCCCAGATGGGATTGATCTGTGCGATCGAAGCGATGACGAAGATTACCCCGGTGACCAGGAAAAAATACCCTGCAGCTTTTACCGCGTGCACCCGGAGCGGCATGCCGATGACGTTCCTGTTGGTGCGCCCCGGCCCCGGGTACTGGGTGTGCTTGTGGCGGAACACAAGGATCAGATGGGCGACGATCAGCCCCACCATGAGGCCGGGGATCACCAGAACGTGAATGGCGTTGAATCGCGCCACCAGGTCGTTCCCGGGGAACTCACCCCCGAAGAGGAACATCGACAGATAAGTGCCGACGATCGGCACGGAAAGGAGTGTTCCGTTCACGACCACCAGTCCGGTCCCGGACAGCAGATCGCCCGGGAGGTCGTATCCCGTCAAACCGGCGAACATGGCCAGGAGCAGCAGCAGAAAGCCGAACACCCAGTTGAGCTCGCGCGGCCTGCGAAACGCGCCCGTGAAGAACACGCGCATCATATGCACGAATATTCCGGCGACGAATATCAGCGCCGCCCAGTGGTGGGCCTGCCGGATCAGCAGGCCGCCGCGCACATCGAAGGAGATGTGCATGGTTGAATCAAATGCTTCGGACACCATCTGGCCCCGCAGGGGCAGGTAGCTGCCACGGTATTCGACCTGGTTCATCGTCGGGTGGAAGTACAGGCTCAGATAGATGCCCGTGGCGATAACGATGAGGAAGCTGTAGAGGCAGATCTCCCCCAGCATGAAGGACCAGTGGTCCGGGAATGCCTTTCGCATACCGGCTCTGGTGAGATTGCGGACGCCCAGCCGCCCGCGGGTCCATTCGGCAACCTTTTCCCCTCTGCGCCCTCGCTGCGGTTCGGTTGACCGGCCCGCGTTGGCCGTCGCCTCCGCGATCTCCTGAGCCGCAGGCTCGAGAGCACAGTTGTCCATCGTCGAACTCCTCACGCCGGAAGGCCCATGAACTTCTTCGACCGATAGACCGGATAAGCGGCAAAAATGTGACACGTACCGCCACGGCGGGTTCGTCCCCGGCGCGGCGCCGAACCCGTCACGCCACCACGGTGACCGCGTCCTTGGACTGCCGGGCCCCACGTAGCCGCATCGCGCGGCGTTCACCCTCCGTCGTACCGCCCCAGATGCCTTCCACCCGCCCCACGCGCATGGCCCAGTTCAGGCACTGCTCCACGACGGGGCATTGGCCGCATACGGCCTTGGCTTCGTCAATCTGCTCCAGAGTCGGGCCACTGTTCCCTATGGGGAAGAACAAGTCGGGGTCCACGCCCCGGCAAGCTGCCCTTTCACGCCAATGCATGGAGAAACCTCCTCGATTCGGTGGCTGTTACGTAAGACCGAGTAGCCGACGCATATGTGACACGGCTACGGAAGGCACCGCCTGTGCCATGTCACAAGATCCATGCCTGCCCTGTCACATGGATTGAGGCGAGGGAGGATGCCGTATGGACCATGCCGGTGATGCAGTGCCGATCGCGGAGCTGCTCGATGAGCGTCGATATCTCCTGGATGTCGCTTATTGGATGCTGGGCAGCGGCGGCGCGGCGGAGAGTGTCATTGATGAGACCTACCGTCGGTGGTACGGGCTGTCGGACTCGGCGCGTGCGCGGATCGCGGTGCCCCGCTCCTGGCTTGCCAAGACCGCGGGTGGCATCTGCCTGGGCCGCCTGGCCCTGCCGGATCGCGGCGAGGACACGGACCAGGGTGAGGGGGGCGGCCCGTATGCGGGAGACGCCGATGGCGCACGGGCGAGCGCGGAGCTGGAGCAGGAGATCAGCGGGGTTCTGCTGAATGCTCTGGACTCTCTTTCGCCGGCGGAACGTGCGGCGTTCGTGCTCAACGAAGTGTTCGGGATGACGCCCGATACGGTCGCCGACATCGTGGGGCGTACGGGGCCGGAGTGTGTCGAACTCGCCGATCGTGCGCGTCGCCGTCTTCGGGCGCGACGGTCGCGTCCCACGACGCCGGAGCAGCATGACACGGTCGCCCGTACCGTCCGTCACGCCTGTGTGACCGAGAACGCCGGGCTGCTGGCATCCTTGCTGTGGCCTGATGCCACGGCGTTCTTCGACGGCGGTGGCAAGGTCCGTGCGCTGGCCCGACCCGTGCACGGCAGCGAACACGTCGCACACAGCCTGATGACACTGCTGGTCCGGCGCCCGCGCACCACACTGACCGCCCAGTCCGTCAACGGCCGGACGGGTCTGGTGGCACGCTACGGCGACCAGGTGGCCGCGGTCATCAGCCTCGACATCGCCGACCACCGCGTGGCACAGGTCTGGGTCGTACTCAACCCCGACAAACTCCGCTCCTGGAACCAACCCCCCAGCGCACACCAGAGGCCGTCACAGGCATAGTGACGGCCTCTGGCCTGGGCTCACGACGGGGAACCGAGTGGCTACATGGAGCGAGAGCGTGAATCGAGGAACGCGGCGATTTTGCTCGGGTTGAACAGCCACATCACCTTGTAGATGCCCTCCCGCGAGGCAGCCACCGTCAGAAACGTCTTGGGCTCGCCCTCGCGGTAGATCATCACTCCCGAACGCCCGTTGGCATGGACAGACCGGAGATCCAAGCCACGCCAGAATCGCGGATACGCAGTCGCCAGGTTCGCCACCCGCGCACGGCCCAGAACCGGTATGCGCGCAGCGCCCCGCATCCCGTTGCCATCGGACAGGCTGACGGCATCCGGGGTGAGGAGGGCTTCCAACGAGCCGATGTCACCCCTCTGAGCTGCGCCGACGAAGGCTTCCAGAAGGCGTCGGTGTTCCTCCGCGTCCACGCTCTCCCGCTGTTCCGCGCCCAGGTGCTTACGAGCGCGGCTTACGATCTTCCGCACATTGACGACGCTGAGTTGAAGCATGTCGGCGATCTCGGGATAGCTGTAATCAAACGCCTCACGCAGTACATACGCCGCGCGCTCCGCGGGGCTCAGCTTCTCCAGCACCAGCAGCAGAGCCAGCTCCAGCGCCTCCGCCCGCTGCGCGCCCACCTCCGGGTCCGAGCTCGTATCAATGGGCTCGGGCAACCACGGCCCGATGTAGGTTTCCCGGCGCACACGGGCCGACTGGGCGACATTGATGGCCAACCGGGTCGTCGCACTCGACAGAAAGGCCGCCGGGCTGACCACCGCGGAGCGGTCGGTCTTCTGCCAGCGCAGCCACACCTCCTGGACCACGTCCTCAGCCTCGACCGCACTGCCGAGCACGCGGTAGGCGATGCCGAAAAGACGAGGCTGGAGCTGCACAAAGACAGAAACAGCCTCGTCAAGGGCGCTCGTCGTGGTGCCGAGGGGGCTGTGGTCGGTGAAGGTCACTGCTGCTCCAATCGCGTCTCCTGCATAGACCGGGGTCGCCCCCGTCCTGTGACAGGACCGGGGCAGAAAGACGTGCGGACCGACGAACACCGCAGCGGCGGGGCTCGACCGAATACGGATTGTCACGCATGCACACCGTCAGTGACTTCCGCGGGCCGTGGCCTAGGGTGAGCCGTGCGCCGATCGCTCATCGCCGGAGAAAGCACCGTGCGACTCTGTTGAGCGGACGCCGATCCGCGTGGGCCCGGCCCAACAATCACCACACCTCACCATGAGATGGGAATGGTATGCACAACATAGCCCGTATGGGAGCTATTGGGGCTTTATTTATCGGTTTGTCCATCCCTGCAGGGTACGCGCACGCGACCCCGGGCGGTCCCGGTGTGACCGGCAAGGTCATCGCCCAGTCCACCGTGGCCGGGCGCGACTACATCCTGCGGGAAGTCACCATCCCGCCGGGTCAGGCAACCGGTTGGCACTTCCACGACGGCACCCTCTACGCGTATGTCAAGCAGGGCACCCTGAGCCACTTCGCTGCCACCTGCAAGTCCGACGGTGTGCACCCCCAGGGCCGTTTCCTCGAGGAACCGCCCGGCGCCGACCACGTACACATCGGCCGAAACCTCGGTGCCACGGACGTCGTCCTGGAAGTTCTCTACGTCCTCCCGCACGGCGCCCCCTTCTCCCAGGACGCCCCCAACCCGGGCTGCGACTTCCAGTAGCCCTTGGGCGCCGGTCCGTGGCTGTCACAGCTCCCCCGGCTGTTCGGTCAATGCGGGTGGCGGCTTGCGCGCTGCCCGCATTGACACAGCGAGGAAGCCGGTTTCGTACGACGCCCGGCCTGAGCCGAAGAAAGACGCATGATGCCCCGAGACGCTCACCAGCACTCCGATCCTGCCGCCGCCTGTGTGTCTCTGGCAGCCGAGGCCGCCCTGCTCGAGGCCCGTCTCCAGATGCTCCAAGAGGCGATTGACACGGTCGACACACGCATCAAGTCGGTCTCCGACGCGCTGCGCCACACGCGCCCCGCCGGGGCCGCAGGGTGCTAGGGCCTGTCGTCAAAGGGGGCGCCCTGCTCCCGACGCCGCTCGCGGCCGGACGCCCCCTTCGACGACAGACCCCAGGAAGCCATTGCGTTCCATCGTTCGGCCACTGCCTACGATGTCCGGGGATCCCCATGCCCGCGTCCAGACTGAGAGCGGCACCGCAGATGGGCCGGAAGCAAACTCACCGAGCAGATCATGGAGCACTTCGCCGGACTCGACGACGTCGATATGCGTGCCCGCGACGTTGCCGCGGCTCCTGGCCGTGACACCCAACGGAGGACCGCCCAGTGGGAATGAGCGGCGTCCGCCGCGGCGCCGCCTGGGCGTTGCCGGCCGCGCTGGCCATCGACGCCATCGGCACCGGGCTCTATCTCCCGCTGTCCATGGTCTACTTCCTCGCTGTCACCGACCTGTCGGAAGCTGATGTCGGCCTGCTGCTGACCGCCGCCACCGCCTGTTCGCTCCTGCTGCCGCTCCTCGTCGGGCGGATCGTCGACCGCATCGGGCCACGGCCGGTGGTGATCGCGGGGCAGTTATTGCAGGCAACCGGGTTCTTTCTGTACCTGTGGGTGGCGGGTCCGCAGTCGCTGTTTCTCGCGGCGCTGGTCGAGGCGGTGGGGCTGCGGGTGTACTGGTCGTCGATCTTCGCGCTGATCTCCGAGCAGGCGGACGGGGAGGCGAGGGACCAGTGGTTCGCCCGGGCGGGCATGATCCGGGCGGCCGGTACCGGCGCCGGCACGGTGCTCGCGGGTGGGCTGCTCGCGCTCGGCTCGCAGCACGCGTACCGGGGAATGGTGATGGCGGATGCCATCTCCTTCGTCATCGCGGCGATGATCGTCGCGTTGTTCGTGCGCGGTGCGCCGCGGCCGGCCGGTGGACCTGACGGGGAATCCTCCGACGCGGTACGGAAGTTGCTGCGCAACCGGCCGTATCTGGCGCTGATCGGCGTGAACACGCTGTTCAACATCTGCACGGTCTTCCTCGCCGTGGCAATCCCGGTCCATGTGATCCGCGGGCTGCAAGCGCCGGGCTGGACGGTCGGCGCCTTCCTCACGATCACCACGGCCGTCGTGGCCACCTGTACGGCCGAGGTCACCCGCCGCTCCCGACGACGCACCTCCCGGGGCGGCGCGATGGCCTGGGGCGGCCGGCTGTGGGCTGCCTGGTGCGTGGCTGCCGCCATGGCGGTGCTGCTGCCGCCAGGGCCGCTGCTGGTCGGCTATCTGACGCTGGTGATGCTGCTGTGGGCGGCGGCGGAGATGCTGCACGGCCCGGCCTCGAACGCGCTCTCCGCGGAGGCGGCGCCGGAGGGGATGCGAGGGACCTATCTGGCGGCGTTCCAGTATTCGTTCGCGACGGCGGACATGGTGACGCCCGGCCTGTTCGGCGTCCTGTACGACGTAAACCAGGTGCTGCCGTGGATGGTTGTGGCCTGCCTGGCGCTGACGGCGAGCGTGGCGATCCGGCCGCTGGAGCGGCGTCTGGCAAACGTGTCACATACGCATGGGGTATTCGGTCCTTCATAGCAGGGCGTGGCCGCAAGCAAAAGCGCCATTGCGCATCCACCACACGTAAAGGGATGGTAGGCATGTCTTACCCAGAGCAGGTGTATTCGGGAAGCAGCGGCGAGATCAACGCCAACTTCCGACCGGCGAGCACCGCACCGAATGTCGGCACAGCCGGCCGAGATGCCATTCACTATCTGGCGACCACCGCCACCACTCGAGGTGAATTCGGTCTCTACCGGGTCGAGATGAGCGCCAAGGCCGGCGGCCCCAACACTCACTTCCACAAGTCCATCTCGGAGTCCTTCTTCATCCTCGACGGCACCGTTCGCCTCTTCAACGGCGCGGAGTGGATCGACGGGCAAAAAGGCGACTTTCTGCATGTGCCGCAGGGCGGGCTTCATGCCTTTCGCAACGACTCCGACGCACCGGCTGAAATGCTGCTGCTCTTCACTCCGGGCGCGCCGCGTGAAGAGTATTTCGAGGGACTGTCGCAGCTCGCCGATGCCACGGACGAGGAGCGCGCCGAGTTCTTCGTGAGGCACGACTCGTACTTCGTGGAGTAACCGGCACCAGCAGGCGCTCTCGCGAGGACAGCCGCGTCGGCCCGGTCCTCGGCAGGCTTCGTACGCCGCCGGGCCGGGCCGACACACGGCACTCAGGTCTGCCCCAGGATCACCGAGCCTTCATCTCGGCAGGCTCGTCACTATTACGGGGGTTGCCCCGGGATACAAAGGCTTCCCGGGGGCGCTGCACCGAGGCCAGCGAGACGATGTCCCGCCCGTAGAGGGCGGCGGTGAGCCAGACGGCGAGGACGCGGATCTTGCGTTCCCACGTCGGCACGGCGAGCACGTGGTAGCCGCGGTGCATGAGCCAGGCGGGCAAGCCCTTGATGACGAGGCGCCGGTACTGGGAGATGCCCCGCCCCATACCCAGCGTGGCCACCACGCCCAGGCTGTGGTGGACGTAGTTCTTGGTGCTCCGCCCGTGCAACGTCGCCACGATGTTCTTCGCCAGGCGCTTGCCCTGCCGTACGGCGTGCTGGGCGTTGGGCACGGTATGTGCTCCCGCCCGGCCCGCCGCGAGGTCCGGTACGGCAGCGTCGTCGCCCGCGGCCCACACGTCCGGCACCGCCTCCGTGTCCGTACCCACGCGCAGGTCGGCCCGTACGACGAGCAGACCACGCTCATCGACCGGAAGGTCGGTGTGGTTGTGGACGGTGGGGTTCGACGCGTTGCCGGCGGCCCAGACGATCAGGCCCGACTCGTACTCCTGCCCGTTGGAGAGCACGACGTGGCCGTCCTCGGCCGAGTCGAGCTGGGTGTTCAGATGCACCTTCGCCCCTCGCCGCTCCAAGGACCGGACCACCCACGCACCGGGTTCGTCGGTGACCTCGGGAAGGATTCGGCCGCGCGCCTCGACCAGGTGGAAGTCGAGCTCTCGGGCGTCGAGTTCCGGGTAGTGCTTCAACAGCGCGGCCGCCAGGGACAGCAACTCGCCGAAACCCTCCACACCGGAGAAGCCGCCCCCGACGAACGTGACCGTGAGCAGCTTCTGGCGCTCGGGCCCGCGTGGCAGTGCGGCCGCCCGGTCGAAGGAGGTCAGCAGCCGGTCACGGATGGCGACGGCCTCTTCGACATGCTTCAGACCAAACGCCTGCTCACTGAGCCCCGGTATCGGGAAGGTGCGGGTGACCGCCCCCGCTGTCACCACGAGCATGTCGTAGTTCAGCTGATAGTCCGGCCCGCGCTCCGGCCGGACGGTGACGGTCCGACCACTGTTGCGGATCTCCGTCACCGTTCCCGCGATCACCCGGGTACGGCGCAGATGCCGCCGCAGTGACACGGCGGCGTGGCGGGCCTCCACGGACCCCGCCAGGACCTCGGGCAGAAACGGCTGGTACGTCATATACGGACGCGGGTCGACAACGGTGACCCGCGCCTCCCCGCGGCGCAGCTTCTTCTCAAGGCCCCACGCTGTGTAGAAGCCCGCGTAACCGCCGCCGACGATCAGGATCTCACGCACGGTGTCCTCTGTTTTCTCTCGGTTCCACCTTTACTGACAGGTCAGAACCGTGTGTTGTGACACCTGCGTGCTCGCGTACGTGATCAGGACGGATTGGCGCGGTACAGACCGCGCCCCGCGCGCTGGACGCGCGAGGTCGCGACAAGCCGGTCGAGCGTGCTGCGCACGGCGTTGATGCTGCCGGCGTCGGTGTCCCGTCCGAGTGCGGCGGCGACGTCACGCGCACGGACATCGGCGCCACCGGTGCCCGCGAAGAAATCCATGATCTGTTCGGTGAGCCTGCCGTACTTCCCGTCGGTCTGCCGATCGCCACGCTCGCCGCGCCGTGCGGTGCGCGCCGGCTTTTGCTGCTTCTGCTGCTTTTGCTGCTTCTGCTGTCCTTCAGGCCGCTGCGGCCGGGCCTCGGGCTCCGCCCGTACGACCGCTGCACCGTCCGGCGCCGGAGCGGT